>JBILJP010000366.1:0-5152 GCA_044377135.1 Fluviicola sp. | reverse complement strand
GAATGTTGTTATACTAATGAAAGTGAGTTGTTTTCTTCTTTGCTGGAAAATGTCTGCTTCGGCATGTTGGTGAGTGGTAATCCGAAAAAACAATGTCACCCTACCCTACTATTTCTTCATCAAACTCAATAACTATCAAACTCATTAACTGTCAAACTAACGAACTGTCCAACTAATAAACTCCCCTACTTCAACCACTTCAGATTACGCGAATACATAAAGATAAACAACAACGAAGTAAAGGTAAAATAACCAACCATCATGCCTGAAACTTCTGCTGCAGGTGTGTAGAAATAAAACGAACAAATGCGCAATAAACAACCGATGATGTACAAATGAAAACCGGTTTTCTGACCGCGAAACATCATGATCACACCTGCAATAGCTAAAGCGGAAATGACCAAATTCAAACTTGTGGAAAGAAAATGTGCATCGTTGCTATACTGAATGGAATTGATCATTTTTTGCATGGTATCGGCAAAGCCGTTCATGCCCTCGCTGCGAATCTGATCAATGTTACGCATATTCATGGCCAGGTAATTTTCTATTTCATCGCTGCTAGCAGGCCCTGCAACATAAGCAATCAAAGCGCCCAACAATCCGAATCCGGAATTGATGAATGTAAGGATTCCTAAAACAGTTAAAAATACCGGTCGTTTCCGTTGAGGAGTTACTTCTTCAAATGTTTCCATAATTGATTTTTTGCAAATTGGGTGCTTGCTGTAATGAGCGGGTGAAGGTAACGATCTTCTTCTACAAATGGAACGTTCTCACGAAACGCACGAACGATATTCTCCAGCTTCGGACTCGATTTCAACGGTCGGCGGAATTCCAATCCCTGACAGGCGTGCAGCAATTCAATTCCCTGAATGGTAAAACAATTATCTATCACACGGTACAATTTAGTAGCCGCATTGGCGCCCATTGAAACGTGATCTTCTTGTCCGTTGCTCGAATCGATGGTATCAACACTGGCAGGCGAACACAATTGTTTGTTCTGACTCACGATAGAAGCGCAGGTATATTGGGTGATCATGAAACCGGAATTCAAGCCCGGATTGGCCACCAAAAAGGCTGGTAAACCGCGTGTTCCCGAAATGGATTTATACACTCTGCGCTCACTGATACTTCCCAATTCGGCAAGTGCGATGGCCAGAAAATCCATTGCTAAAGCCAAGGGTTGACCGTGAAAGTTTCCGGCAGAAACCACGATGTCGTCGTCTGGAAATACCGTTGGATTGTCGGTAACCGCGTTTACTTCGCGCTCTACAATGGCCGCGCAATGCACCAATGTATCATGCGATGCTCCGTGAACTTGCGGAATGCAGCGAAACGAATACGGATCTTGTACATGTGCTTTTTCGCGCACACTGATTTCACTTCCGGCTAATAAGTCGCGGAAAGTTGCAGCTACTGCTATTTGACCAACTTGATTACGGATAGCGTTTACTTGCACGCCAAACGGTTCAACACGACCATCATACGCTTCTAATGAAATAGCGCCGATGTGATTGAATTGATTCAGCAACCGATTTCCCTGCTGAATGGCATACGACGCATATGCGCTCATGAATTGTGTTCCGTTGAGCAACGCCAAACCTTCTTTCGAACGCAAGGCAATTGGTTCCAAACCGAAACGTTGATTGAGTTCTGCAGCAGTAATTTCCACACCTTCAACCATTACGGTTCCTTCGTTTAACAACGGCAATACCAAGTGAGCCAACGGAGCCAAATCGCCCGAAGCACCTAAACTTCCCTGCTGAAACACAACCGGGAAAATATGATTGTTGAAAAAGAAGATCAGTCGTTCTACCGTTTCGAGTTGCACACCCGAATGTCCGTGCGACAACCCGAGTACTTTGAGCAACAACATGCGTCGCACGATGTGATCCGGAACGCGCTCGCCTGCCCCACATGCATGTGAAAGCACCAGGTTGCGTTGCAATTTTTCCAAATCGTCGGTATTGATGGCGGTATCGCACAAACTTCCAAAACCGGTGTTGATGCCGTAGATCAGACGATCGCTTTTCGTTACCGCTTCATCTAAGTAAGCACGACAGCTCAAAATGGCCGTTTTTGCTTCTTCCGACAAGGCAATTTGCTGATTATTCTCCAGAATTCCGTCGATTGTTTCGAGTGAAACCCAGTTGTTTGTTATGGTAAAAATGCTCATGTTTAAAGCTGTTGAAAAAAGGTCATCAATTCCGTTTCGGTCAACGCTTGTTGTTCACCGGTGGTCATGTTTTTAAGCTGTAATTGTCCCGAATTGCGTTCGTTTTCACCAATCAAGGCCACATATTGCGCATTTCGATTATCAGCATACTTGAATTGTTTTTGCATTTTGGCATTGCTCGGATAGACATCACAATCCACTCCGATAGCACGCAATTGTTTCGACAATTTCATGCAATAGGTAGCATCCACTTCACCGAAATTGGCAAACAACAAGGTTAGATTGGCATTGGTATCTTGCGGAAACAGATTAAAATCAGTCAGTACATCATAAATACGATCTGCTCCGAAGGAAATTCCTACGCCGGAAACATCTTTCAGACCGAAAACGCCTGTTAGATCGTCGTAGCGACCACCACCGCAAATGCTTCCAATGCCCGAATCGTGCGCTTTTACTTCGAAAATGGCACCGGTGTAATAGTTGAGTCCGCGAGCCAACGTCACATCAAATTCAACATTAGCGCGTTCTACTCCCAAGATTTTGGTTTGCTCCAATACGAATTCCAGTTCATCGATTCCCTTCAAACCAATTTCGGAAGTTGCCAAAAACGTGCGCATAACTGCCAAACGTTCTTCATTGGTTCCTTTCAACGTAAACAAGGGCGAAATGGTCGCTATAGCGGTTTCAGAAACGCCTTTTTCACGCAGTTCCTTCACAACCCCTTCCTCACCTACTTTATCGAGTTTATCGATGGCAACCGTGATATCAATTAATTTATCCGCCTCACCGGAAACCTCAGCAATTCCCGACAAGATTTTGCGGTTGTTGATCAAAATGGTAAATGCCGGAATATTCAGTTTGGTCAATACCTGATCAAAAATCTGTACAAAATCAACTTCATACAACAACGAATCGCTTCCTACAACATCGGCATCGCATTGGTAAAATTCCTGATAACGGCTTTTTTGAGGTTTATCTGCACGCCATACCGGTTGAATTTGATAGCGTTTGAAAGGAAACGACAATTCGTTTTGGTGTTGTACTACAAAGCGCGCAAAAGGCACCGTAAGGTCGTAACGAAGGGCTTTTTCGGAAAGCGAATTGGCAAACCGAGGCAGATTATCGGCATTCAATGCATCCAAATCGGCTTTCTTCATTTTTTCGCCCGAATTGAGGATTCTGAAAATCAAGCGATCCCCTTCTTCGCCGTATTTCCCAAGCAAGGTAGACGACAACTCAAACGACGGTGTTTCAATCGGAACGAATCCATAGGACTTAAACACCGAACGAATCGTATCGAAAATATACGTTCTGCGCGCCACATCTTGCGGTAAAAAATCACGTGTTCCTTTCGGAATAGACGGTTTCTGAGCCATTGTACAAAATTTGGGGGCAAAGGTAGGGATTTTGAAGGATAGACTTGCTAAGAACCACAAAGGCACACAGTTTTTTTAATTAACGTGACTTGTTAAGGACACAAAGAGATTCTACCTAAGCTTCTTTACGCTTCCGCTGAAGCTATTAGCGTAAGCGTTGTGTTCTCTTTACACATCAAACTTGTCTTTTGCCTTTGTTTCTTTGTGCCTTCGCTGAAGCTTTAGCGCAAGCGTTGTGGTAAATTTTAGTTGAGAATTAACTATGTTTGAATTGATCTTTTCAAAACATTAACCATGAATGAATCCTTATGGCAGCGCATACTCGATTTCAACCTCGAACATCGTGAAGAAGATTACGGTTTTGCATTGCGTTTGGCCAAAGAAAATTATTGGACGCAACACTTCACTGCCAAAGCCATATTGGAATACCGCAAATTCATGTACCTGGCTGCAACTTCCGACTTCATGGTTTCGCCATCGCCGGTAATTGATGATGTTTGGCACCAACATTTGATTCACACGCAATCGTATAATGAGTTTTGTAAATTGCTCGGGAAACGCATCGAACACATTCCGTCAACCCGAAGTGAGGCAGATCGCAACCGTTTTGAACAAGCGAAGCAACGAACCCACGAATTGTATCAAACTACTTTCGGAGAAGCACCTGCGGATATTTGGCAGCAACCCGACATGTTTGCAGGATTGGGGCTGGAGAAAGCGCGGCTCAAAATCAGAGCATTTTTATTGTGGGGAATTCTAGCATTTGTATGTGGCATTCCGGTGGCTTATTTCTCCATTGGCTATTTGTATCCGTTTATTCCCAATCCGTATTTTCTTTATGGTTATGAAGTGTTGATCTTGGCTACATTTGGACTTCTATGGTTGTACAACAATCGTGTCGCCAATAAATGGATCGCTTCCCTTCCACCCGATTCGTTTATTTTTCAATTGAGCCCATCTGAAATGATTGGATTAGACCAGCGGAATGTTGATTCCATCATCCATCACAATGTAAACGAGTTGGTAAAGCAAGATACAATCGTGGTGCATCAAAAGCTATTACTTGAAAAAGCAAAACAACCTGTAAGTTACCATACGGAGGAAGAACGCGTTGTACTAAAAATAATGGAATCAAAAATAGGATATCTGTATGCCAAATTGTTCGCTACGCTTCGAAACAAGGCCATTTTTCACAATAGTACCCGTTCAACCAAAGCAATTAGTAAATACATTCGGAAATCGGTGTTGTTTTTTCGGGTTTTTCGATTCAATTTTATACTTCTTTCAAGCTTATTGTTAATGGGCATAACCCGATTGATAACCGGAATCGTTCGTGAAAAACCGGTTTCATTTATTACATTGGTATTGATCGTTTTACTAATTGCAATCATTCTGTTTTTATTCCAAACTACTGCGTTATTTAGAAAAAAAGCGTTGATCAAACATTACAAAAAACAACTCATTCCTTCCAAGGAAGTTCCGGAACGTGGTGAGTGGAATTACTTTCTTACTGGAGATCTTGCACTAACTGCAACTTTTGCATCCGTAGTAGGTTACTCAGAAACGTCGCATAGCTCGGTTAGCTGTGGTTCCGGCGGTTGCG
>JBILJP010000364.1:0-5170 GCA_044377135.1 Fluviicola sp. | reverse complement strand
GGACTGTTTTTTTACCGCGGTTTAACTGCCACTTTAGATCTTGCCCTGATAATTGAATTTCCGTAAAAAAAGTATTTCGCGCAATTGTTTTGATGAGTTGTTGCGGTTGTATGAATGTGATACGATTGATGTTTGAAACCACACATTGATTGCGGTCATCTATGAACAACGCTCCTTCCATCACATTGTCGGTTAACCCGTTTTGCTGATTGATCACAAGAAACTTGCCTGTTTCGGGTGAAAAACGGGTGAGTCCGTTTATGGTAGCAACCCACAATTGTTGTTGATGATCGGTGGTTAACTGAAGAATGTGATCGCTGCTCAGCCCATCGGTTCTGTAAAAAGCCTTCCATTTTTTTGTCACTATATCAAAGCGCAATAAACCTGTTTGAGTTCCGATCCACAATTGGTTACCGCGCCTTGTCATGCACCGAATGCGTTTACCATAAAACGGAAAAGAGACCTGTTTCACACGTTGGGTTTTCAGGTTCAAGGTGTAGAAATTGTTTTCGGCTACTACATATAGCAAGTCGCCGACCAATGCTTCGCCCACAATGTAGTCGTTGGGTAAAGTGCCGTTTTTGGCTTGTTTGCGATTAAAAACCTGGGTAAATTGTTCGTTTTGCAAATCAAAAACAGAGAATGACTGCAGCCCGCGAATGAGTAAATACCGTTTTCCAAAGGGAATGATCGTGCGCAAAATGATCAACGACGGGTCATTAACCGGTGACCAAGTTGGGATAAACGTTGTGAGCGGTTGAAGTGTTTTGGAGCATTTGATCAATCCACCATCGGTAGTAACCCAATAGTGGGTGTTGGTTTCATAGATACAACGAATGTCGCGAAGAGGAATGTTGTTTGGATCTGTTGAAAGTGATGGTATGTAACGCTTTAATCGCCAGTTTTTATCAAATTCCAATACGCCGTTGGCATAAATCAGGTTGGCAAAATAACTGTTTTCGGTGCTGAAAAAATCACCAATCAAACGGTGGTTATCGATGCTGGTTTGGTGCAACTCATTGACCCACGAATCTAGCGGGAAAGTAGTGATTGCGGAAGATCGTTGTTTCGAATACAAAACGCCGTTATCGGTAGCAAACCACACCGTGTTTGTTTTATCTACAAAAACACACCTTATTTCGCTTTCCAAGGCTTTCTCCTGTACCTCGAATGTGGCTGTGTTGATAATGGCATATCCGAGTTCGGTACCTGCAATCACAAAATCACCTGCTGTGGTACTATATGTTGCAAAATGATGAACAATATGCGCTTTCAGCTGAATCTGTTTGAATTTACCGGAAGTGGGATCAAACACCAATAGGCCGTTTCCCCAGGTTGAAATCCAGATTTTTCGGCCAATCACTTTCAGCCAGGTTATACCTTCATTGGCTTGATCTCCAATCTTTCGACTTTTTAAAGGATGCAAATCCGTTTGATCGAGTTCTACCAAATGCTGACGTTGTACTCCCCAAATGGTTCCTTTTTGATCTGTAACGGCAAAATCAATGCGTTCACCTTTGCGTACTCCTAAAGTAGAATTTCCGTTATAATCGAATTCCTTCGGCTGGTTGGTTTTGCTGAGGGAATAATAGTGGCGTTGCCCCAAAATCCACCGGTGACCATTTGCAGAAAAGAAGAACGGATTAAACTCCTGATGCAGGTGAGTTGCGTGTTGTTGATCGATGATTTTGAAAGCGTTGGTGTGGTAATCATAGATAGAAACCCCGGCTTCTGTTCCAATCCAAAGATCTTGATTTTTTGCAGTATAAAGGTGTTTAATACTGTTGTTGCAAAGCGAATTGCGTTTGTTGTGCTGAAAGAAAAAAGATTGAATGCGGTAACCGTCAAGGCGATTAAGCCCATCATCTGTTCCTATCCAAATTGAGCCATTGCGGTCTTGCGTTATGGTGTGCACAATGCGATTACTCAATCCGTTGTCGGTAGAAAGCAATTTAACCTCAAAGCGCGGCCACGATTCCTGTTGCTGCGCCGAACAACAACAGGAAACGAAAATCAATAACCGACTGAAATGCTTGAACATTTGAATTGCATTCGTTGAATAGCCAAATTAAACAAATCTGATAGGAATGGTTAGTTTCCGGCGTAAATCTCGTGTTAATGGATGATCAGTTTTGTTTGATAATTACCTGACTCGCTTTTAACTGACACAACGTAAATTCCTTGGTTGAATTCAGTTGCATCAATCAGTGAGTGAAGCGTGTGCGTTGTTTGAAAGACCGTTTTCCCCTGCAAATCAATGATTACGAGTTGTGCATTTTCAAAAGGCGTTTCCAATTCAAAAAAGTCATTTGCCGGATTAGGGCTGATCACCAATGTATTCTTTCCGCTTTCTGAGAGTCCGTTTGTGTTTCCACTTGGTAAAACAGCGCCACAACCGTTGGTTGATTTTAAGCCGTAATTGGCGTTAAACACAATATCGTTTCCGAAAACTCCAAGATCGCTACTGCTACTGGTGGCGCTCATTTGCCGATCCGAAGAGCAATCGAAGTTAAAGGTCCAGGCCAACCAACCGATGTTCCGGCTACATGCTTCAGTTAAAATTTGAGGATACAATGTTGCCAGATTATAAAATCCGCATTCTCCAGGATTTTCGCCGTCCTGGTTCGTTGCAACTTCACCCAAAACAAAACAAACGTTGGTCGCGGCAGCTTCGTTGAGTTTTGTTTGCACTTGCGAAAGGGAGTTGGCATAACCGTACCAATAGGCATGAGAAGAGAAAATAAGGTTGTGCCGACTGTCTGCTGTATTCATCTCTTCAGCAACAGAAAGTAATTCGGTAGAAGATTGTCCGCAATCGGGCGCATCAATCATAATCGGAACATTTACTCCGGCATTGCGCAAGGTGCTTACAGCTGCCAGGTAGTTGGTTTTGAAGGTGTTTAATTCCGATGCTTGATTGCCGCTCCAGCGTACGTAATCAAATTCATTGGCCAGATTGATAATCAGTTGCGAACGATTGGTTTCTATCAGGTTCAACACTTCTTGACTGGTCCAGAAATCCATGACCGTAGAATTGAAATAGGCCCAGTTGTCTTTACACGTAATGTAATCATCATCGTGAATGCTCAAAATGGGAACCAGTTGCTTTGAAATGCAATAGGCAATGATGTTGCTTAAGTGTCCGTTTGTGACATATCCATCCACTGTTCCGGGAGTTCCGTTGGTTTGCGGACCGGGAATATCGCGCCAGTTTTGTCCGCTGGTATACCACGGAATGCGCACGGCATTGGCTCCGGTAGCGGCTACTTCATCAATGTAGTGTTGATAGCCGGTAGCATCGTCGAGCGAAATATCTCCTTGATTGATCAACGGATAGTTCACTCCACGCAATACGATCGTTTCCCCGTTGATAGCCGTGAGATCTTTGCCGATTACCTGCAAGGTAGTTTGCTGACTCCAGGCGTTGCCAACAAAGCAACAGGCAACGAATAAAAAGTGTTTTAACATGTCCGTGAGATTAATGGCGAATGATGCGTTGGGTAACTATTTCACCTGATGCTAACGTGATGGTGAGCATGAAAAGCCCTGTAGCAGGTGATTCGAAGCGGTAGTTACCAAGAGATTCATTCAACAAGTTGACTTTTCTTCCGGTCGCGTCGGTAGCAATTACAGCTTTAATGTCAATACTAGATTGAAGTGTAAATACCTCTTTCGCTGGGTTGGGAGCGCACGTAATGAACGTTTCTTTTTCGTTGAGCGATGCCGTGCTGGTATAAGGTGCCAACGAGATTCCTCCGTTTCCCGGATTGGTTGAAACGATGTTCAACTGATGTGTAGCAAAATCATCACTGATAGAGGAAATTGTGGCCAGATCAAACCATAATCCCGATCCGCTCACTTGTTCGTTCACATACAATCGTTCAATGGTTTGGTCAATTTGTAAACCACCTAATTGCGATGTTCCGCTGGCTGAAGATGGAACATTCCACACTTGATAACCATTGATGCTATTGGTTAAATTCGGGTCGGCATCAAGTGGGTTGAGTGAGTTTAAGATTTGATTTTGAAGACTGGTACTAATACGCACCAGCGTGGCCGCTTCGTTCGTGTGCGAATCGTTGTTGTTGGCAATCCAAAGGCGTCCGCTAGCGTCAAACGCAATTCCTTCCGGCTGACTGAAAGCACTCGCGACCGCATTGATTTGCAAAGAGCCAATCGTGTTTTCAACATGTCCGTTATTGGCGTTCCAGTTGGTACTATTGCTTGAAAGCACATGAAAATTAGCATCTGCCGTACTTAAATCGGAAGAAGAAATGGCAATTACGCGATTGTTCAAGTAATCGGTAGCCCAAAGGTTTCCGTCGGAATCAAATGCGATGTTCGCAAAATAAGAAGTAATCAAACCGTTCCCCAGATCAATTCGGGTGGTATAATTATCTGCCGAAGTATACTTCACAATGTGTGAATTGAGGTAATCGCCTTCAGAAGTATACAAATTGCCGTTTGCATCAAAAGCCAATCCTACGTAATCATTTCCAACATTGGTTACCTGACTCACTCCCGCAATGGCTGCGGCAGGATCAGTGAGGTAGTTCGGAAAACGGTAAATACGTTGGTTTGCAGCCGTGATGGTGATGAATAAGTCGTTTCCTAACAACGCTGTGCAATTGGGGCTTCCGGCAGTAGCCAGTCCGTTGGGTAGACTGGCCAAATCGATGGTGTAATTGGCATCAGCAGCAATGGTAGTAGCAGAAGCAGGAATGTACAACTTCACCAATCCGTTTGAAAACTCGGGAACTACAAGAGCTTTATTTTCCAATTGTGCCTGAGTGCCAAAAGCAAGAGTCAGAGCAACAATAAACAACCGTTTTTTCATGTCTTATTGATTGAGGGTAAAGGTAACGGTACAATTTCTGGAAATACCATCGTTGGCAAAGTCAAATGTTCCTGATATCGTGCCCGACACCTGTTGTTGGGAAAGTTGAGAAAAAGTCACTTGCGCACTGATCGCTTTGAATCGTCCCCATGTAGCACCCACTGTGGTTGCAAATTCAAACGCATCATCGCTATTGACAATGGTGTAGGGGGTGTTTATGGCATAAAACGGACCACTGGTGTTCGCCATGGAAATGATCAAATCCGGATCGCCGGTTTGCGCAGGAGCCGATAGTTTTTCAGAGGCCAGTAACAATTGGTTAATGATTAACGG
>JBILJP010000365.1:0-5170 GCA_044377135.1 Fluviicola sp. | reverse complement strand
AAATGGTTCCGTCAACCTTTCCGATTTTGGAGGCTTTTTCTCCTTTAGCATCAGTTGTGTAAACAATCTTACCGTCCGATTTCCCATTCTGCGTAGAAGCGCCGGCTCTATCTGTTTTGTAAATGGTGCATTGAGCAGTGGCCCATGAAGAGGCGATAAGAAGAAGGGAGAGTACAAGTAACTTTTTCATATACAGGTCTTTGTTTAGTGTTTTTTAAATACTGATAACGCGTTGTTTTTTACATGATTGAAACACGGATTACAACAATCGTTCCAATAAAAACGATTTAAATGTACACCTTTTTCTCCGCTTCGTAAACAGCTCTGTATTACTTTTTAATAGCATTCAATTGTTCATTTCTTCACAAGACAATCTGCTTTTATTTCATTTTTCTCCACGAAAAAGATAGTACTGAAACGATTCTTGGCTATATTCGGTGCGTTGAAAAATAAACACATCTCTTTTAGTTGAAACTTTACCATAAATGCAAGGATTGGTTGATTGGCGATTACATTGCCAAACAGCAAGATATTTACCAGCAATCAAAAGCCATTCTCCTTTTCAATGCTTCTTTTTTGGTTTTCATTGTGATGGTTCCGTTGGTAGCATACATTTTGGCTACGGGATTGTATGGTAAGGTATTTCCATCGTTACTCGGATTGGTTTTTGTAATTGTTCAGGTGTTACTTTTTAAGCGTTATCAAAATATTTGGTGGTCGTCGTTTGTATTGTGTCTCCTCACGTCGATGATCGTTTGCGTCAACATCAATTTCAACGATCAGGCATTGCACTTGGTAGAGCCTTTTTGGATGATTGTCATTGTGGTATTTGCCGTATTTATGATCGGAGTGAAGTGGGGAGCAATCATTTGTCTAATCTTGCTCACCGGATTCTCTTTTTTCGTTGTCAATAAATTGGAAAGCAACCTGCGCGATTTTCTTGATCTGATACCGACAATCAAGTACTTTTTAATTGCCGAAATTGCAGGAGCGTTGATTGTCTTGGTGTACATTCTTTCCATTTTTGTTTCTACCACCCGAAAGGCTGAACATGCACTCAGGACTGGTAATTGGCTCCTGGAAGAGAACAATATCCTGGTAAAGAAACAAAATACGGAGATCACGGTCTTGCTGAAAGAAATTCATCATCGGGTGAAAAACAACCTGCAGGTGGTCAACTCGTTGTTGCGACTCCAAAGCGTGCAAATCCACGACGAAGCTTCACAGCGTGTGTTTGAAGATGCTCAATACCGCATCAAAGCCATTGCGTTGATTCACGAGCGTATGTACAAATCGCCCGATCTTTCCAACATCGATTGTTCAACGTATTTCAAAGGCTTGGCCGAAGATTTGTTGCGTCAGAATGTGATCCACGAACAGATTGAGTTGAAAATGGAGGTGGATCTTACGGAATGGAAACAAGATGTGGTAGTTCCTCTTGGATTGTTGTTAAACGAACTCATTGCCAATTCGGTGGAACACGGTCAGTTGGGTGATAAAGGTGTCATCACCATCCGTTTGGTTTCTTCTGGAATCGAACAATTCACATTGGCGTTTACTGATAACGGTGTTGGTTTCCCTGATGAACTTGCTCATGGCTTCGGACTCGAACTCATTGAAACCTTGTGCGAACAGCTCAACGGAAAAATGGAACTCATCAATCATCCCGGGCAAGGGGTAGAGTATCTGTTTCTCTTTGAAGGTTAGTTAGTTAGTTAGTTAGTTAGTTAGTTAGTTAGTTAGTTAGTTAGTTAGTTAGTTAGTTAGTTAGTTAGTTAGTTAGTTAGTTAGTTAGTTAGTTAGTTAGTTAGTTAGTTGAAACTAGTTCTTGTTAGTCCCTTAGGGACGTAATATCGTAGACGAAAATCATCCCCGTCCCCATTTGCCCCGTAGGGGTAAGATAATAATTCCCCAACAAAAAAGGGCACCATTGCTGGCACCCTCATTCATCAAATTTATTGATACAACTCGTTAGTTATCCCAATCTACGGGAGAATAAATGGTTGCTTGTGGCGTATTCTGATTCAGATTCAATTCCTGTTGCGGGTACGGAAATCTTCTCGGAATAGTACTACCTGCATTCGGTGTCAAAACCGGGAATCCCGTTCTACGCCAATCGTTGAACAATTCCGGTTCCATGAAAAGTGCAATGTACTTCTGAGTCATGATGAGCTCAAGTGTCAAACTTCCTGATCCCGGATCAACAGCTGCCTGACCTAAATAGGCTGCTGCGCTCGAAGACAAACCGTATCCGGTTAAAGAGGTATTGATGCCATCCAGGTAGTTTTGGTAAGCCGCACCCGATCCCGAAAGCTGAAAATTACATTCAGCAAGGATAAAGTGTTGCTCGGCTTTTGTCGCCAAAAAGAAGCTTCTGCTATCCGTTAAGAATGTATTGTCTTCTGTGAAATCCTGGTTGTACAATGCAGCTCTCGGATCATTTAAGGTAGTCACGAGGTTGGATAAAAAACCACCAACTGAACAGTCGCCACGTTCCTGATTGAATTGAAACATCGGGTTGCGGTGCTCCGGTCCGAATTGATAAGCGGCGTCTGTTACCAACCCTCCGCCCGAAAGTGCATTGAGCGCATCCTGGTATTTCGAGGGATCGTTTTTTGCTAAATGCAAGTAAGCACGTGCTTCTACAAAACTCAGGAAACCAACCCACGACGGAATATCTCCACCATAGATCAAATCATCCGATCCGGGAATCAAATCACCACCATCCGGTTGATTGAAGTCAGCTTTCGCTTCAGTAATCAAATTAAAAATAGAAGTGTACAATTCCGATTGGCTATCATAGCGCGGTTGTAACTCGTTTAACCCTTGAAATGCTTGCGAATAAGGAGCTGAGTTCCAGAAATCGGCGATGAACAACAAGGTGTAAGCCTCCATTGTTTTCCCGATACCATTGTAATAGTGGTATCCTTTTTCGGTAGAATAGCTTTTCATGCGATTGATTTCAACCAGTACATCTGCATAAAGGTTGTCCTCAAACAGCGTGTTTACATCTTCGCCGAAGAATTTGTAATCCTGCAAAACTGCCCACTGACGTGATACTCCGGTAATATGTTGCGTATAAATAGAGGCATAGCGCGAAGCGTCGCCACCCATTGAATAACACAACGTAGCTTGAATTCCGGGAAGGACAATGTTTGGTGGAACCGTTAACGGATTATCTGGATCGGTGTTCTTCCCGTCGAAGTATTTCTTGCAGGAAGCCGTCATGGTTAATGACGCTAAAATGATGAATATGCTTAAAAATTTCATGATTCTCGAATTAAAATTTAAGAGTTACACCCAATGTGTACGAACGTGTATTCGGCATGTTGAAATAATCAAGCCCTTGTCCGTTGTCATTGGAACCAACCAAACTTGTCTCAGGATCTACACCTGTGTAAGGGGTGAATAACAACAAGTTCATACCAGTAAGGTAAACGCGCAATTCTTTCATTTTACCTTTTTTGAAGCTTGATCCCTCGAACGTATAAGAAACAGTAAGATTACGTAAACGGTAAGTGGAAGCATTTTGAATAAACGGCGAAGCCACATTTCCAAAACCACCACCGTTTCCGGTGTACCAGTCTTCATTCAAACCTACGGCAGTTGAGTTGGTGGTACCATCCAATACTAAGTTTCCATCCACATCGTAATGTCCGTTAACACCTTCAAATACGGTAGAAGTAGTTCCCGGTGCATCGCGGTCTTCTGTATTCTCACTCATTCCGAAGAAGGTAAGTGCTCCTTGCGTACCGTTCCACATTTGTCCGCCCACTTTCATGTCAAACAAAAAGCTTACGTCGAAGTTTTTGTAGCTGAAGTTGTTGGTGATTCCCAATAAGAATTTCGGATTAGGGTTTCCAATCACTTTCAACTCCGGATCAGCTAACGGGTAACCGTAAGTAGAACTTGTAGGATCATTGTCAATCACCGTGTTTCCATTGGCATCGTGTGCGTAATCACCTCCGAAGATTTGACCAAATTGTTGTCCGGGGATATGATAAATAGCCGATCCTGTAAATCCGTTCACGAACAATTGATCCAATCCGTCACTCAATTTATCCACCATTGTGACATATTTCGTGAAACTGGAAGATGCGTTCCATGAAAAGTTTTTGTGGTCGATGATGGTTCCTGACAATGTAATATCAATACCGTTTGTGTGCAACTGACCTGTGTTTAAGTAGATGTAGTTAAAACCCGTAGCACCTGAAACTGCCGCAGGAACAATTGCGTTTTTCGTTTCTCTGTGATACGCAGCCACATCCAATACAATACGACGGTTAAGGAACATCAAACTGGTTCCGACTTCCATATCATTTGTTTTTTCAGGAACAATATTCGGGTTACCCGCTGTAGCGTTGAGCAAGTAGGTATTCTGACCTGCATAAGGGAAGGCAATTCCTTCTGTCCAGCCATCGTTTACCGCCTGCAAACCACTCGATTGCTGATAGGTTGTGCTGGTGATGTACGGATCATTCGGACCTTTTGCAATTTGAGCAAAGGAAGCACGCAATTTACCAAACGAAAGGATTTTGTTTTTCTTGATCAACTCACTGAAAATCCAGCTTCCGGATACCGAAGGGTAGAAGAAACCGATGTCTGAAAGTTTGAATTCTTTTTCCGGAGAAACAAAACGTGAATCGTAATCCTGACGGGCAGTCAAGGTTAAGAAGTAAGTTGATTTGTAACCGACATCAACACTGGCGAATCCTGAAACAGATTTGTGTTTATTCAAGGTGCGCTTGATGTTCATTTGCGTGGTGTTACCAACGTTTTCAAAATCGTCGAATGCTAAGTTTGATCCTGTAGCACGCAAATTGTTGCTTGAATAGGTAAACGAGTTGAATCCTGCGTAGTACGAGAAATCCAATGTTTTCGCTTTATTCAAATATCCTTTACCTGTTGCGGTAAGGTAGGTATCGGTTTGTGTTACGTTGAAATTATCTTCAATGATCTTTCCGGTTGGGTAAGCACGAGAGCCGATAGCGAATTTTTGCTGACGACGATCACTGTAGGTGTCCAATCCGATGTTGGTTCCCAAAATGAACCAGTTTGAAAATTGATACGTTGCCTGAATATTCTGAATCAAACGATTCACCTGATCGGTAAACGGATTTTTATTCACTGTCCAGAACGGATTGTCGTAACCGCCACCACCGCGGAAATT
>JBILJP010000363.1:0-5187 GCA_044377135.1 Fluviicola sp. | reverse complement strand
ATGCCCAACGGTCTATTCCAGCACATCGGATTACGGAACCGATCACACTCGACGGAGAATTGAATGAAGCTTTTTGGAATACCGTTCCCGTAGCCGATTCATTTATCATCAATTATCCTACTCCGGGGCTACCTGCCAATTGCCGAACAACGGTTCAAATGGCTTATGATGATCATGCAGTTTACTTCGGGGTGAAGTTGCACGATGTTACGCCGGATAGTGTGTTGTCTATTTTGTCTCAACGCGACGATTTCGGAAATGCCGATTGGTTTGGTGTTCTGATTGATCCGTATGGCGCCGGTCAAAACGGTTTTGCTTTTGCGGTAACGGCCGCTGGCGTGGAACTGGATGCCATCATCAATAAAGACGATCAGGATTTTACTTGGAATGCCGTTTGGAAAAGTAGGGTAGTGCTCACGGCAGATGGTTGGTCGCTTGAAATGCGTATTCCGCTATCGCAGTTGCGTTTTCCCAAACAAAGCATTCAAACGTGGCGCATCAACTTTCAGCGACAAGTGCGCAGAAGACGTGAAATGTCGTATTGGTCGCCGGTTGACCCAACGGTTTACGGAGAAATTACCCAATCGGGGCAAGTTACCGGATTGACGGATTTGTTTTCGCCCTTGCGTTTGTCGTTTTCGCCTTATACTACGGCGTATGTAGAAAATTATTACAACGATCAATCGGGCGATCAGGAATGGCGCTTTCGTCAGCGATTCGGTATGGACATGAAGTACGGACTCAGCGAAGCTTTTACGCTCGATGCTACGCTGGTACCCGATTTCGGACAAACAGCTTCTGACCGCTTGGTGCTCAACCTTTCTCCGTTTGAAATTCGTTACAGCGAAAACCGGCCGTTTTTTCTTGAGGGAATGGATTTGTTTGGCACCGGAGATTTGTTTTACACCCGCAGAATCGGCGGACCAACCATGAAAGGTGCTTATTTGGTCGATTCATTGCAGAGCACAGGTAATACGGTAACATCCGCTTCGGCTCAAGCGCAGTTGATCAATGCTTCCAAGATTTCGGGGCGTACCAAAAAAGGATTGGGAATAGGAGTGTTTAACGCTGTTGAAAAACGATCGTTTGTTACCTACAAAGATTCGCTGGGAAATGAACGCGAAATATTGGCGCATCCTCTGACCAATTACAACATTTTTGTACTGTCGCAAAACCTGCGCAACAACGGAAATATCTCGTACCTCAACACCAATGTGTACCGGCCCGAGTTGAAACAGTTTGCCAACGCCAACGATTTTCAGACCACCTTACTCAACAAAAACAGAACGTATTCGCTGCTGGTGGAAGGACGAACTTCGGTGATTCAGAATCCGCTGGAAACACTTTTCGGACACAATATTTACACCAATTTCAGTAAAATTTCGGGGCAACTGAATTTTGATATCGAGTACTACGAAATGAGCAAGACCTTCGATTGCAACGATCTGGGGTTTTTGGCACGCAACAACACACGTGGAAGTTCGGCTTACTTTAAATGGACGGAATTTCAGCCAAAAGGAAGGTTTTTACGCCGGTCGATGAACATGGGATCAGATGTACTTTACCTCCACAATCCGTCGAAGTTCAATTACTGGACCGTAAACGGGAATTTCATTGGGACCTTCCGCAATTTCCTTACCGCCGGCATTGAATGGGATGCGTTTCCGCTGGGCGAAGTCGATCATTTTGAATCGCGCACCTTCGGTAATCCGGTCAATTTCCCTGCTTCGGCGTCGATTGGCGGATTTTATTCAAGCAATTACGCCAAACGTTTCGCACTCGACCTGAGCCTTTACAATCGCATTTACGCTTCCAAAAGATTGAACAACCTGGACGGATCGGTGAGCGCCCGCATTCGGTTTTCAAACAAAGTATTTGTGGTGCTTACCACGAGCGTGAGTCGGTATACCAACAATTACGGCTACGTGATCGGCGTTACGGATACCAATTACGCAAACGACATTATTTTGGGAACCCGCAATCGCTGGATCGTGAACAACACCGTTTCGGCGTTTTACAACTTCACCAATCGCATGGGGCTGGTACTGGCGCTCAATCATTACTGGCAAGAAGTGGCTTACAAACAATTCCTGACGCTGCAACCCAACGGCTGGACAACTGTTTCGACCTACACCGGTTTAGACGCCAACGGCAAAAACATCCACAATACCAGTTACAATGCCTTTACCATCGATTTGAATTTCAGGTGGGTGGTCTATCCCGGCAGTGAAATCAGGTTTGTGTGGAAGTACAACATTTACGCCTCCGAAAACGCGCTCGATCTGAGTTATTTCAATACGTTCAAGGATTTGTTCAACCAACCGCAGTTGAATAGCTTTTCGGTAAAAGCGCTGTTCTTTTTGGATGCCGGGAAGTTGAAGAAGAGGAAGTAAGCATTCGAACGTATGTTGTTAAATGAAATCCAATCGATTGAATTCCTGATTCAAAATGTCTTTGTCACTTACTTCCAGCCAATCCTTTAAAACGGTTGCGTAAATCGATCTGAAATCAACTGAAAAGCGCAGGTCACCGTTGTCATCCAGGTTTTGTAAATCCGGACATGCGTTGTACAATCCTTTCTTTTTGAGGTTGCCGCCAATTACAAAAACGTTGTTTGCAGAACCGTGATCGGTGCCGGAACTTCCGTTTTCGGAAACCCTACGCCCAAACTCCGAAAAGGTGAGTATAAGTGTGTCTTTGAACCGGTCGTTCTTTTTTAGATCATTGACAAACGCACCAATGGCTTCCGAATAGTCTTCCAATAACCTATCTTGGGTAGCCAATTGGTTAACGTGCGTATCGAAGCCGCTGTGTGAAGTATAATACACGCGCGTTTTAAGTCCTGAAACGATCAAGTCGGCAATTCCTTTTAGGTTTTTCCCAAACTTGGTATTCGGATACTGGCCTTTGGAATCGTAGGTTTTTGCCTGCTCAAAGATGTACGCAGCAGACGAATACGTTTCCAGCATGGTTTTGTACAGATAACCCTGATTGTCTTCGGTTAATAATTCGGAATTCGTGCCATTTACCAGTGATTGGAAATAGTGTTCCCGCGTTGATTGAAACAATTGTCGCGGATCTGTTAACGCAATTCCTTTTTTGATTTCGCCTTTTAATGCCAACGAAAGGCTGCTGTCGTGTTCGATTGCTTCAAACGAACTTTGGCAATTGGCGTCTAAGTAACGACCTATCCAGCCTGTTTTCAGGTATTGATCGGAACTACTTGCGGTTTGCCAAATGTCTGTACTTCGAAAATGCGAACGGTTTGGATTCGGGTAACCAACATTATTGATGATCGTCAGTTCGCCCGAATCAAAAAGCGATTTCAAGGCAACGCATTTTCCGTTGATCCCCAATTCGTCTGACAATTGCAAAATATCAGCTCTTTTCTTTGAAATCTTCGGACGCAGTTTATAATAGATGTCATTTGTATAGGGCACAATCGTGTTCAAACCGTCATTTCCGCCCGAAAGCTGAATGATGACCACATTTTTATATCCGGATAACTGATCCAGGGAAACGAATTCCATGCCTTTCAAAAAGGAAGGCACAAGCAATATTCCCGAGGCTAAAGCCGATTTGCGAATAAAATCTCTTCTTTCCATAATGACGATTAAAACAGTTGGTATTCAGGTAGACTCACGATTTCGATGGCCTGATCTTTTAATGAAACGCTGTCGGACACCGCTAGTAGTTTCTGCGCTCCAACCGACAGCTCAGGTTGAATAAGAAATTCCTTTAGCCTGGACTGTTCGTTTTTCATCTTTTTTTCAAACGCTTCCCAATTGGGATAGGCTTGCATCTTTTTCTCGACTTTCGCTTGCGTGTTGTCGCGCTTTTCTTCCAGTTGGATGAGCTTATCCTCGGGCATATCGCCTTTTTCATCCCATTCGATCACGCCGAAATTCAAAATAACGGAAGGAGCTTTGAGTCGCAACATCAATGTGGAACTATCAATCCACGCGCGACCACCGGGCCAACCTGCTACATTCGGGGGGAAAAACAATTCCTGATTGAGCTTGCGCTGGATTTGGACCAAGGTGGTTTTTTCTTTGAAATCAACCTCAAACAAGCGTGTCATTCCAGTTAAAAACTCGGTGGGCGATTTTATTTTGCAGCCAATGGAGCGTGCATCCATAAAATCATCCGATGTCAGCAAGGCTCGAATCAAGGTTTGAAGGTCGTAGTTCGCATTAAAAAACACGTTTGCAAAGTATTCTACGCGATTGCCGGGTAATTCTCTACCGATAAACAAGTCGATCAGCTTTTCGGTGAGATATATCGCTGTTTGTTTTTCCTTTAAGATCAGCTGTAAGATATCATCACCGTTAAAGTTTCCGGTATGCCCAAGAAAGGTTTTTGATCCGTCGTCGTGTTTTTTTTGATGAATGACGAAATTCCCTCCCTCGTCATAGCTCCAACCGGTAAACGCCCGCGCGGCTTCCTGAATGTCTTTTTCCGTATAGCCATTGTCACGACCAAGTGTAAAAAGCTCCAGGACTTCACGGGCAAAATTTTCGTTCGGATGATCTTTGACGTTTTGTTTATTGTTCAAAAAGGAAAGCATGGCCGGCGATTTAGAAACGGCAACCAGTAATTTCCCGAAATCGCCAAGAGCTTGCTCTCGCAAGAGATTATTGAAGGTGAGATTATCAACAGGACTTTTTATGCGTACGGCAAAATGGTCATGGAAAAACAGCGTCATTTTTTCGCGAAGAACCGCCTCGGTTGTCGCCAATTTCGTCATCCATAGCACATTTAATTCGTGCAGGCCGGTTTTATTGATCTTCGCTTGCTTCTTCTTTTCGTTCTTACTTTGCTTTTTCTGATCGGAAGCACCTGCAGCAAGCTTCATTTCCAGGGGGGCAAAACGTTTGCTCGATTCAAACAATTCGTCTACCAGCACTTCCAGCGATTTTCCTTCCAGCTTGTTTAAATCGGAAGGATCAACGCCAAAACCTGCTCGCCAATACAGATGCTGAATCTGCTTTTTACTCAATTCCATGTAACACCGTTTGTACAAAGCTAAGACAACTAGTATGCCAAAAGGTTTATTTGAGCGTTTTGATGGTATCCTGGCTGAAAACGTTTGCGGTGATGAGAAGGAGGAAGAGGAGAAGGGTTGATTTTACCATGGTGTTGGATATTAGTGATCAATATTGGCAATTAATGTTGGAAGAGAGACGA
>JBILJP010000055.1:0-18789 GCA_044377135.1 Fluviicola sp. | reverse complement strand
CTACAAAGAAATCTCGCAACAAATCAGGGGTGTGTTTTATGAATTCACCGATTTGGTAGAGCCGCTTTCGCTGGATGAAGCCTTTTTGGATGTTACCGAAAATAAATTCAACCATCCTTCGGCCACGTTATTGGCGCAAGAAATCAGACGACGTATTAAAATCGCTACCGGATTAAACGCTTCGGCGGGAATTTCGATCAATAAATTCATTGCTAAAGTAGCTTCCGATATCAATAAACCCAACGGACAAAAAACCATTCCGCCCGAAGATGTGTTGGCTTTTTTGGAAACCCTGCCCATCGAAAAGTTTTTCGGAGTAGGGAAGGTGACAGCAGATCGCATGAACAAGCATGGCATTTTCAACGGAGCAGATTTGAAGAAACAATCACTCGAATACCTGAGCTTGTATTTTGGAAAATCGGGCAAACACTATTATGATATTGTACGTGGAATTCAGCACAGCGAGGTGGTGCCTGACCGTTTGCGAAAATCGATTGCCGCCGAACGCACCTTTAGCAGCGATCTCAGTTCGTCTTATTTTATGCTTGAGCAACTCGATAAAATTGCCGATGAATTGGAAAAACGGTTGGTGCGCAACAATGTAAAAGGAAAGACCATTACCGTTAAGTTGAAGTTTAGCGATTTTACGCAACAAACCCGCAGTAAAACCCTACCTTTGTTTGTGAATCGCAAGGTGGATTTTTTTCCTGTCGTGGAAGAATTGATGGAGCAGGAATCATTAAAAGGAGCTGTTCGACTATTGGGGATTTCGGTTACCAAACTCGATTCGGAAGAGGTGACCAGAAGTGTCTCGGCCCAGCTGAAATTGGATTTTTAAAAGGAGGAAATAGGGAACTAGGAAACCAGGAAATAGGGAACTAGGAAACCAGGAATTAGGGAGCCAGGAAACAGAGAGCCGGGAGGGGTTCTAAATTCAGATTTTTCCAGCTCCCCTGCTCCCTAAAATCCGGTTCTCCGCTTAAAAAGCCTTCTATTCCGTACTTTATTTAAAAATACCTTGTTAATAAAAAATAGAGTTTCTATCTTTGCACCCCCAAATTGGGGATATTGTCTTATTTAAAAATAGAAAAGTAGTGGATACTTTAAGTTACAAAACCGTGTCCGGCAACAAGGAAACCGCAAATAAAAAGTGGTTGTTGGTGGACGCTGAGGGCCAGACTGTTGGTCGCTTAGCGAGCAAGGTGGCGAAGTTGATCCGTGGAAAACACAAGGTTAACTATACGCCTCATGCTGACTGCGGAGATAACGTGATTGTTATCAATGCAGCTAAAATTTCGTTCTCTGGTACCAAATTGGTAAACAAAGAGTACGTACGTTACACTGGCTATCCGGGTGGACAGCGTTCATTAACAGCTCAAGAGTTGTTGGCGCGCAATCCTCAACGTGTAGTTGAGAAAGCAATCAAAGGAATGTTGCCTAAAAATACTTTGGGTCGTAACTTGTTTACGAACCTGAAAGTGTACGCTGGTGCTGAGCACAAGCAAGAGGCGCAAAATCCGGAGGTAATTAATCTTGACACATTCAAATAATGGATATGGAAGTAGTAAACACATTAGGAAGAAGAAAAACCAGCGTTGCTCGTGTATACCTTATGAAAGGTACCGGCAAGGTGACAGTCAACAAGCGTGACTATAAAGAGTTCTTCCCTGTAGCCGTTTTGCAATCGAAAATTGAGCAACCGTTCAGCTTGACTGAAACAGTAGGTCAATACGATGTAAAAGTAAATGTTGCAGGTGGAGGAGTAAACGGCCAGGCCGAAGCAATCCGTTTGGGTATTGCACGTGCATTGGTAAAGGTTTCTGAAGATATGAAGCCGTTGTTGAAAGCTGAAGGTTTAATGACACGTGACCCACGTATGGTGGAACGTAAAAAACCAGGTCAGCCGAAAGCACGTAAAAAATTCCAATTCTCGAAACGTTAATCGTATTTCGGTATTGGGCAGTTGTTTAGTATCCAAGCTGCGAGTATTGTTTTCGGTTTTAGACCGATTATCCCTCGCACAGCTGATTACTAAAGCCTGCCTGACGGCAGACAGGGAATGTAAACAATTTTAAAAAAGAATTATGTCAAGAGTAAATTTTGAAACGTTATTAGAAGCAGGTGTTCACTTCGGACACTTAAAAAGAAAATGGAACCCGGCAATGGCGCCGTATATCTTTGACGAGAAAAAAGGTATCCACATTATTGACCTTAATAAGACAATTGCACATCTTGATCAAGCGTGTGCGGCAATGAAACAAATTGCTAAGTCGGGTAAAAAAGTTCTTTTCGTTGCTACTAAGAAACAAGCAAAAGAAATCATCGCTGAGCGCGTTGCGGCTATTAACATGCCTTTCGTTACAGAGCGTTGGTCTGGTGGTATGTTAACCAACTTCCAAACTACACGTAAGTCAATCCGTAAAATGGCGGCGATTGATAAAATGAAAACAGACGGTACATGGGAAACATTGAACAAGCGTGAGCGTTTGTTTAAAACTCGTCAACGTGAGAAATTGGAGAAAAACTTCGGTTCAATCGCTGAGATGACTCGTCAACCGGCCGCTATCTTCTTGGTTGATATCTTGAAAGAGCATATCGCTTTGAACGAAGCAAAACGTTTGAATGTTCCAACATTTGCAATGGTAGATACGAATTCAGATCCACGTTTGGTTGATTTTCCTATCCCTTCAAATGACGATGCAACAAAATCAATCACTGTGATCCTTGACGCAATTTGCGGAGCGATCAAAGAAGGATTGGAAGAACGCAAAAGTGCAGGAACAGGAAAAGACAAAGAAGAAGCAGTTGAAGCGGCTCCTAAAGCTGAAGAAACAGCAACAAACGAATAATAACAAAGTAGTCCCGGTATTTTTTTATCGGTATACCAGTAACATTTAAAAGTTTAAGATCATGGCAATTACTGCTGCAGATGTAAATAAATTACGCCAACAAACAGGTGCAGGGATGATGGACTGCAAAAATGCCCTTGTTGAAGCGGATGGCGATTTCGAAGCTGCTGTTGATATCCTTCGTAAAAAAGGACAAAAAATCGCAGCTAAACGTGGAGAAAACGAAGCAAGTGAAGGGTTGATCTTTGCTCAAACAACTCCTGATCACAAAGTTGGTGTTGTATTGGCATTGAACTGTGAAACGGATTTCGTTGCTAAAAACGATTCTTACCGCAATTTCGTTCAAAGTTTGATGGATATCGCAATCTCTAACTTGCCTGCTTCTGCAGATGAGTTGAAAGGATTGAAATACGATGACCGTTTGACAGTTGACGAGAAAATCACAGAGCAAGTTGGAGTTATCGGTGAGAAATTGGATCTTTCAGGTTATGCCGTATTGAAAGGTGAAGCAGTTGTAGCTTACAACCACCCGGGTAACCAATTGGCTACTTTGGTTGCATTGAACAACGGAAACGATGCTGCTGTTGAAGCTGGTCGTCAGGTTGCTATGCAAGTTGCAGCTATGAACCCAATCGCTTTGAACAAAGACGGAGTTGATGCTCGTACAATTGAGCGTGAAATCGAAGTTGGTAAAGACTTAGCGATCCAAGAAGGAAAACCTGCTGAAATGGCTGAGAAAATTGCTCAAGGTCGTTTGGCGAAATTCTTCAAAGAAAACACCTTGTTGAGTCAAGAGTTTGTTCGCGATAACAAAGTTACCGTTGAAGAATTCCTTAATTCAACTGAAAAAGGATTAACAGTTACTGAATTCAAACGTTTGGCATTGAGCTAATCCGTTTGTAAACTGAAAAATACAGGATCCCGTTGTTATCCCGATATTTATCGGGAAGCAGCGGGATTTTTTTGTTCAATAGTGCGTGGTTTTTGTCACTAAATCTCAAGTGAAATCATCAGTTGGATTTCATTATCTGTAGCCTCTGAATTTTATGGGTTCTACTTTCTGCCTGAACGAAATAAAAGGATGCATTCAGTTCTGTAATATCGAATGTAATAATCGGCTCGTCTTGATGTATTTTATTGGTGTAACGCTCTTTTAGAATACGACCATTCAAATCAATGATTTTGATACAAGAAACATCTTGTTTTACTTCTATTTCGAGTATGTTCTTAATTGGATTTTCTAGTATTCTGATTACGACATCCGTAGACTCGTCAACTGTCGTTGTATCATTAGTTGGTGTGTCACATCCTTGCCAAGACATGGCATTGTAGTAGATTCGGCCATAATCCAAAATACATTGAACAGGCTCATAGACTTTTTTACCACCAATATGAATCAAATCGGGTGAACAATTACCGTCTAAATCTGTCAAAGTTGTATTGGAATTGAATAAATTGGGAACTTGAAAAGATGTGTCTTTCACAAATAAACCTGCATTATTTAAGAAGATTCCAGAGGTAAACAACAAGGTGTCATTGTAATAACCATTATCCGTCATACCAGTCAGAAAGACGTCTATGTCACCATCGTTGTCTATGTCATTTACTGCGATTGATCCATACGCCATGGAATCAAGACCATTTGCTCCAATTGGAGTAAACTCGCCAATTGAATCACCTAAATAACAATATGTTCTGCAAGACACATTTGCTCCGTTGGCTATTAAATCAATGAAAGGATCATCATTGATGTGACACAATGTGAGTATAGTTTCATCTAAAATTGGAACCGGGATGGGGCTGGTAGTAAAGTTTCCCAGTCCATCGTTTATCGCTAATATTCGAGTGCCACAATTCCCGGTGTTTTCGTTGCCGGCAATCAATATATCAATATCACCATCTAGGTCGATATCTGTTATTTCCATATCTCCCTTCATGAATTGAGGTAAACCGGAAGGTATTTCCGTGAAGTGACCCAAACCATCATTCTTGTACAATTTTGTAACCTTCAGTGTAGCATTTCCCCGACCAAAATAAAACAAGTCCAGATCACCGTCATTCTCAATGTCTAAAAATTCACTATCTCCGTTCAACACTCCTTCTAAGGATTGTACATAAGTGAAAACCCCAGCGCCATTATTCGTGTATATACTAGCATCAAATGGTGCTCCGATCGCATACCCGGAAAGAAAAAGATCCAAATCATGATCACCGTCAATATCTCCCAATGAGATGGAAGATAAAGTTCCAACATCAGGCAATCCGTAGTGACCTACAAAAGTTTGATTTCCTTGATTCAGCATAATCCTGCACGGAGATTCAGAAGAATTGGACTCACCACAAAAAATAAAATCAGGAAGTCCGTCATTGTTTAAATCTCCAATCTCTATTTCGGGAAATTGGTAGGGTTGTATAAACTTATACAACGTGTCACAAAACTGTGCCTGTAAATTCGGGTAGAGCCCGAAAATAAAAAAAAGCGATAATAACAGAAGTTTATTCATGATATCAACAAAATAGACGGATACTTGATATGAAGTAAAGTTATTCTTTTTCAGACACAAATTAAAGAAGTCTGAAGTAAGATGGGGTAATCGATAATAAGGATACCGCTCAATTCCTTATTCAAATTCAAATTCAGTTGAATGATTCTTCAAAGATTCCTCCTATATTTGCGCAACTTCTTTCGTTATCTATGAAATACAAACGCATTCTGCTCAAATTAAGTGGAGAATCTCTCATGGGAGATAAACAATTTGGAATTGACAACAACCGTTTGAGTGTGTATGCCAACCAAATCAAAGAAATTCACGGCTTAGGGGTAGAGGTAGCTATTGTGATCGGCGGAGGAAACATCTTTCGTGGTGTTCAGGCTGAAGAAGGCGGAATGGACCGCACTCATGGTGATTACATGGGGATGTTGGCAACCATGATCAATTCGATGGCCTTACAGGCGGCGTTGGAATCGGCTGGATTGCAAACACGTTTACAGTCGGCCATTGAAATGAAAGAAATTTCCGAACCGTATGTGCGCAGAAGAGCTGTTCGTCATTTGGAAAAAGGTCGTGTGGTGATTTTCGGAGCCGGAACAGGAAATCCGTTTTTCACAACAGACTCGGCAGCTTCTTTGCGCGCTATTGAAATCAACGCCGACGTTATCTTGAAAGGTACACGTGTAGATGGTATCTATACCGCCGATCCTGAAAAAGATCCGACAGCAACCAAATACGATGTGATCACGTTCGATGATGTTTACAGCCGTGGACTGAAAGTAATGGACATGACCGCATTTACTCTTTGTAAAGAAAATGACCTTCCGATAATCGTATTCGATATGGATACTCCAGGTAACCTGAAACGCCTATTGGAAGGAGAACAAGTAGGAACAATCGTTCGTAATTAATTTATATCCGATTCAACTGTACGTTATGACTGAAGATTTGCAACTGATTTATGATGAATTAAAAAGCTCTAATGCCAAATCGATTGTGCACTTAGAGAATGAATTATTGAAAATCCGTGCCGGAAAAGCGACACCTTCTATGCTTCAAAGCGTGATGGTCGATTATTACGGTTCTCCAACACCCATTCAGCAAGTGGCCAACATCAACTCGATGGACGCACGTACGTTGACTGTGCAGGCGTGGGAGAAAAACATGTTGCAGGAAATCGCTAAAGGAATTATCAACTCCAATCTTGGGTTGAATCCGCAAAACAACGGCGAACAGTTGATCATTCAAATTCCACCGCTGACAGAAGAACGTCGTAAAGACTTGGTAAAAAAAGCCAAAGCCGAAAGCGAGCACGCCAAAGTGGGAATTCGTAACAATCGTAAAGACGGAATTGACATGGTGAAAGACCTCAAAGCTGAAGGACTTTCGGAAGACATGACCAAAGATGCGGAAAACGAAATCCAGAACATCACCAACAGTTTTATTAAGAAAGTTGACGAGTTGGTGGAGGCGAAGGAAAAAGATATCATGACCATCTGATTCCTATCAGGATGCGCTTTATCTTCTATCTATCATTTCTGTTGTTACTCACTGCGTGCAGTAAAAACAAGCGTATCATCAAACACATTGAGGGTCGCTGGAAACTCACGGAAATTTTATTGAACGACGGTCAGCACAGTTATCCGAATGAAATTCATGTTTTTGAGCAAGGAGAAGCGGGCGGAAAAACCTTTGCAACCTGGACCAAATACAGTTCCGATTTTTCAGATACGATTGTAGGAAGCTATAAAATCGATAAAAAAGGAACACACATTACTTTCCGCGATGACGAATCGTCACCCGTTACCGAAGAGGAAGCTACCATCGATGATTTCGACAAAACAATGCTGATCGTGAGACGCGTGGATGGCGTGTTTTATTTTTATAAGGAGTAGTTTTTTTTGTTTCCCTCCGTCTGAGGCGGAAGAGCAAGCACTGCTTGTGAGTGAGGAGAGGACATTTAAATGTTGTCTTTCTGACGATAAACCTATGGTTTTTTGCAATATTATTTAATAGTAAAATCAAATGAACCAATCCTTCTTCACTTCAGATCATCACTTCGGTCATGCAAGTATTATCAAAAATGCAAATCGTCCGTTTACTTCAGTCGAAGAAATGGATGAAACACTGATTCAGCGATGGAATGAAAAAGTGAAATCAACCGATTCTGTTTATTATCTGGGTGATTTGGGATTATGTCGTGCTGAAAGATTAAAGGAAATTCTAAAGCAATTAAACGGAAATATTTATTTGGTCAAAGGAAACCACGACGATTCGGCTATGTCGTGCAAGAACCGTTTCGAATGGGTGAAAGATTATTATGAATTGAAAATACCTGACGATAGCGTCATTGGTGGAAAACAACGGTTGATTCTGTTCCATTATGCCATTAGACAATGGAATTATAAACGACAAGGCGCCTATCATCTATTCGGTCATTCCCATGGAAAATTGGCAGATAATCCAAATGAATTATCAATGGATGTGGGAGTTGACTGCCACCATTTTTATCCGATTTCGTTTGAGGAAGTCAACGCTAAAATGGAAGGAAAGAAAAACGCAATGGAGTGATTCCTTTACTCGTTTTACTCCCACAACTGAAAGCTTTCTACTTTATTCGCCGCAATGTTTAAAATCAAATAACCGTCTTTTCCGAGCGGATTTCCGTTTTTGGAAACACCTTGTTTTTTGATAATTGGCTTCATGTCAATCCCTTTTTCCATTTCTAGCTTTAAGCTATTGTAATGACGAATGGGAATCATGATGTAATTGGCGTCTTGCGATACGGATAACTCTCCGTCGAGTAAAAAGTAGTTGTTTTTATTGAGGTCATTCTCTTCCATATAGTTAAGAAGTTGATCGTAATTGTCTTCAAGAATAGCGATCGCTTTTTGCTTGTCAGTCAAATGAATATATGAACCTTGTTCTTTAATGTATTGTTGCACTTTCGGGTCGAAAGAAATGGTAGGATCTTGTTTAGAAGTTGAGCAACCGAATACGATAACGAGGAGACAGATAGATGATAAAAAGGCTTTCATAAACTTGATTTTGAGTATAAAGATAAAATTCACATCTCTATCCGCACCAGCGCATCTTCATTCACGTAATACAACCAACCTTCAACTGCAGGGAATTTCATCAGATCCAATGCGAATAAATACTGCGAAACTTGCGTTCGGTGTTCTGGTTTTCGCTCACCGGTTTTAAAATCGATGACCACGGTTGTGTTGGAATGAAGGATAATTTTATCCGGACGCAAGCGTGTTTTCTGGTCGAGGAGTAAGGTTTGTTCGTCGAGTTGCGTACCTCCCGAGATCAGTTGCAAGTAGGTTTCATTGGAAAAAAGCCGGGCCGCATGTGCATTTAGTTCCGTTTTAAATGCCGCGTCAATGTTGCCTTTCAAAATGCCACGATCAATACTTTCTTGTGCTTCTTCCAGGCTCATACTTTGTTCCATAATGGCATGGAATTGTTTCCCGAATCGGCGTTGGGTGTTGAGCTCGTTTTCCAATTGCTCTTCGGGCGACATGATGCTGATGTGCGGGAACCACAAATAATCGTTGAGCGAAACGGGTGTAAACGCCAAATCTTCCCGTTCCGATTCGTGGGTAATGACAGGTGCTTTTCCAACTTCGCCTATGATGGACTTACCTTCCACAAATTGCGGATACAATTCACTCAAGGTATCAAAAATATGCTGTTGCAATGGCTGATCGCGCGGTGCCAATTGTCCCATGAAATACAACCGATCTACCGGCCGGGTAAACGCCACGTACAAGAGGTTGATATGATCCATTACTTCGGCATCTTTTTCTGCCGTCATAAACGGTTCGATGGCCGGCAAAATGGCGTCGGTTTTGGTGAGTGTGGATTGCAAGAAGTGATCGTTCGATTCAAAAATGCGCGCTTTTCCTTTGGGTGATTTCACATCGAATCGCAAAGAAGGAATAATCACCACCGGAAATTCCAATCCTTTGGACTTATGCGCGGTCATTACCTTAATCGAGTGTTTGTTTTCGGGAAGCTGCACGTTGGTTTTGTAACCGACGCCGTCGTAAAAACTCAGGAAACTCATCAAATCCGGACCGTTGTGCAAATCGAATTGCGCTGCGATATCCAGCAATTGGTGCACGTAGGCATTCTGCAATTCATCGATCTTGTAATCGCGTAGAAAGTTTTGCATCAGTGAAAAAATATCCTGAAATCCCTGCGAAAGATGCTGACGGTCGAATGCGGTGAGTTGGAAAAAACGTTCTCTCGAAAACACAGCTTTCTGACCTTCTTCGAATACTTCAAAACACAATTGATAGGTTTCAAACGCTTGCTGGGGTGTGAACACGCGCAGAAACAATTCGGCAAAGCGCATAAACAGCTGTCGGTGTGTGGAATTGTTCCGTAAACGACAAAACGCGATCACCAATTGAACGTGCTGATCTGAATTTACCAGCAATGAATCAGCTGAAACCACCTGATAACCATTGTTTTTTAGGTGATTTGCGTAGGTGTTACAATCCGCTTTTCGTTTTGCGAGAATACAAATTTCATGCGGTTGATAGCCATCTGAAATGCACGTTTCTACCCACGACAAAAGGCGTTCCAATACCAAATCTTCCGATTCATCATCTTTCTGACGCAATTCGAATGTAATCAGACCATCTTCTTTTCCGCGCGGAGATTGAACGATTTGCTGATAAAACGGTTTCCCCGACTCGGGCATGAATTGTTTGAAGACTTCAAAAAACCGGTTGTTGAATTGCACAATTTCTTTCCCTGAACGCCAGTTTTCGGTCAATTCTTCCAAGCTGCCCATGTGTTCAAAGAAATCCGATTTTTGTTCCACCGACGGATTTTGTTCCGGGTTGTAAATGCGTGGTAGCGCCACAAATTGTTCGGCTACTCCGTTTTTGAAGCGGTAAATCGATTGTTTCGGATCGCCCACAATCAAGTTAAACTGACCGTGTCCGAGCGATTCGTGTACCAACGGCACCAGGTTCATCCACTGCAAGCGTGATGTATCTTGAAATTCGTCCAGGAAAAAATGGCGGAATCGATTGCCTAAGCGTTCGTAGATAAACGGAGCTTCTTCGTCTTTTACCAATTCAGAAACCAGTTTATTGAATTCCGAAACGCGGATTACGGCATCTTTTTCACGAATATTTTCCATAAAAACGGCCAATTCGCGCAAGATCGAAAGCAAGTAAAATTGCTTGACTTTCAAGTCCAATTCGAAATACGGAATATGCAATTTCTCCCAATACTCCGCAAATTGACGAATGGTAAAAAACGGTTCATTCTGTCCGGTTTTATCGGCTGTTTTTTCAAGGTTTTTCAGAAAAGTATCCTTTATTTCAAAGGCTTCCAATTTTGATTTGACATTACCTTTTTCCTGAACAATTTTTTGAATTTTATTCCAGGTTCTGCTTTTGTCGGCAAATTGATCTAGCTGCAAACCGCTTTGTTCCAATGCCAACTGAATGCGTTGTTGCCAGCGCTGAATTTCGAGATTGTGTTCCTTGAGTTGAATGCGCCACACATCGTATTCGGCTTGCGAAAATTCCTTTTCAACCAACTTGGCGATGACCTGATAACTGCGCTCGTCGGTGAGAATTTGGGCGCTGTCCATCAAGGCGCGTTTCACATCCCATTTTGTTTCTTCATCGAGGTTATTGCGCGCAAAATTGATTGCTAGCTTATAAATGCGGTTTTCGGTATTTTTATCAATGGTGCTGAGAAGCTCATCTACGGCCTTTTCCAGAATCAATTGTTCGTCGAGTACAATGTCAAATTGTTCGGGCAAATTCAAATCACGGCTAAATGAACGAATGAGTTTCAGATTGAATTTATCAATCGTGAGCACGTTGAATTCTTCGTAGCGATGCAGCATTTTCCGCAGTACAATGCGCGCATTGCGTTGCAATAATGGTAATTCTTGTTCGGTCAATCGGGCAATTTCGGCAACATACGATTGATCTTCCGGAGAAGGATTGCTGAGTTTATTCAAATCACGAATAATACGCGTTTTCATCTCGTAAGCCGCTTTGTTGGTAAACGTCATGGCAACAATTTGTCCCAAGTCGGCTTTTTGGGCAGACTCTTTCAGCAAGAGAACCAAATAGTTGCGCACCAGGTTGTATGTTTTTCCACTTCCGGCGGAAGCGTTCAACACAAGTAACGGACGATTGGACTCAGCAGACATGCACTTCACTCAATGAAAAGCCGAATTTACCGAAAAGAAGAGTATTCCCGTCGAACTAATTGTGTTTATTCATCGTTTATACATAACTTTGGTTGAAGTGGGAAACGATGAAGTATTTTATTCTTAGTATTTGTATTGTTTTACTTGCAGTTAGTTGCAAGAAAAAAAAGGTTGAGACACCGGTGGTAACTCCGGTTACGCCTCAATTGAAGGTAACCGTACAACCTGTTTTCGGCGTTGAAAATCTCTTTATTGATTCTGTTTATACGACGAACGATGGTTGGGATGTAAAGTTCACGGAGGTGAAATTTTACTTAACCCATTGGGCCAACGGAGCCAATGAATTGATCGATGTTGCGCGTTTCGATTACACAGAAAGCGGAACGAAATGTTTTCAGGTAAACGGAGCTGTTGCTAATTTTGGAGCTCTTACCGGAAACATCGGCGTATCTGCTGATTACAATCACAATGATCCTTCGTCTGACTTTTCAAGTACCAGTCCGTTGAATATCATGAATGCGAATGGCATGCATTGGTCGTGGGCATCGGGTTATATTTTTGTGATTTTGGAAGGTCGTTCGGATACCATTCCTGATGGAATTCCTTTGTTTGATCATACGTTTACCTATCACATCGGTTCAGACACTTACTTAGGATCTGAAAATTTCCCAACTGTCAATTGGACCGCTGCCGGAGACGCATTGCATACCGCCGAATTCAAACTCGACCTCAAAAAAATATTTGATAACGCCACCAATCCGATTGATGTTCGTTCGGAATACATGACGCATAGCGGTGGTAGTGAAGCAGTATTAACCCAAAAAGTATTGACCAATTTTCTGGAAGCGCTAACAGCCCCATGAATCGATTTTTGTTCGTCATATTAGTAGGAGTTTTGGTTTTCCAAGCTTGTAAAAAAGATCAGGTAGGTTACCAGACAACTCCTTATACCTTAGAAATTCCTTCGCATTTTCCGGATATGCCCATTCCTGCGGATAATCCAATGACGGAGGAAGGCGTGTTGCTTGGGCGCATGTTGTTTTACGAAACAAAACTTTCCGGCAACAATACCATTTCATGCGGTACCTGTCATTCTCCGGAAACGGCATTTAGTGATCCGAATCAATTTTCGACGGGAATAGATGGCATACAAGGAACGCGGAATTCGATGGCGTTGGTCAATCTTGGTTGGCAAACTTCCTTTTTCTGGGACGGACGTTCGCACACATTGGAAGAACAAATCTTGCAACCGGTACCCAACCCTATTGAAATGCACCAGAGCTGGACAAAAGCTGTGGCTAAATTGAAACAAGATGTGAATTACCGCAATGCGTTTTACAGAGCTTTCGGTACAGTTGATTTCGATTCGACGCATGTTTCCAAGGCTTTAGCACAGTTTTTGCGCACCATGATTTCGGGCAATTCGAAATACGATGTGATCTACAAAAATGTGAATGGAATTCCGTTTACAGCCAAAGATCAACAAATCTGGAATACGGTAACCAACGAAGAATTAGCTGGTTATGATTTGTTTCAAAGTTTGAACGGAGCAGATTGTTTTCATTGTCACAATGGTCCGCTGATGCAAGTACAGAAATACAGCAACAACGGCTTGGATGCGATTTTCACCGATTTAGGTAGGGCAGAGGTAACGGGTAATCCGGCAGATAACGGCAAGTTTAAAGTACCGACATTGCGCAATATAGAATTGTCGGCACCTTATATGCACGATGGACGGTTTGCTACCTTGGATGATGTGATCGAACATTATTCTACCGGAATTCATCAATCGGCAACCATTGACCCGCTGATTGAGTTTGCCAGCCAGGGCGGTGTACAGCTCGATCCTGACCAACGATTATTATTAAAAGCGTTTTTAAAAACGCTAACAGATCAAGAATTTGTAACCAATCCTAATTTTCAACCGTTAAACCATTAACGTGGGTTACGGCAGTGAAATTTAATAGATACTTTTGCAGCAATTATGGGTAGCATGGTGGATGAAAGAAGATTGACAACCGAAGAAAAGGCGCTAAAGATCAATTTAACAAGTGATATTTACGGTTGTTTTGCCGAGATTGGCGCAGGTCAGGAAGTGGCGGCTAATTTCTTTAAGGCGGGTGGTAGTTCGGGAACGATTGCGTATACGCAGTCTGCTTACGATATGAAAGTATCGGATGCGATGTACGGTCCTGCTTCGCGTTATGTGTGCGAAGAGCGATTGACAACGATGTTGCAAACCGAATACGATACCTTGAGTTCTCGTTTGCCTAAGAAAAAAGAAGAATCGCGTTTTTTTGCGTTCAGTAATACGGTAGAAGCATTGAACTACCACAAAACCAATCAAGGACATGGTTGGGTGGGAATTCGTTTCCAAATGCGCTTGGGTGGTGAACCCAATGATGTGATTTTGCACATCAAGTTGCATGATAATTCGCACAAAGCGCAGCAGGAAGCATTGGGTATTTTGGGGGTAAACCTCATTCATGCCTGCTATTTTCATACGGACGATTTGGATGAGTTTTTGACCAACCTGGTTCACCGCATTCCGCGCGATCGGGTAGAAGTAGACATGTTGCGTGTTTCCGGTCCTGACTTTGATAATGTAGACAACCGTATCATTGCGCTCAACCTGGTGAAACGCGGTATGACCGACGCAACCATGTTTGATTTGTGCGGAAGCGTTTTACAACCGGCAACGGCTTTGTACAAGAAAAATATTCTATTGATGCGCGGTCGTTTCCGTCCGGTGACGAAAGTGCATATTGATATGATAGAAACCGGTTCGCGCCAGTTTTTGCAGGAAGAAGGCGTTTCGGAAGATAATTTGTCGGTGATTTTTGAGTTGACCTTAAAAGACCTTACTGCCGACGGTAAAATTTCGGACAAAGACTTTATTGACAGAGCCGAACTCTTGGGGTCACTCGGTTATACCGTAATGATTTCAAACTACCTGAAGCATTACAAAATGGTCGATTATTTGGCCGGGATTTCGCGCGGTCAAAAAATGGGATTGATTGTGGGCGTTTACAACCTGCATACCATTTTCGATGAACGTTATTACGACAACCTTCCGGGTGGATTGTTAGAAGCCTTTGGTCGAGGATTCGGTCACAACGTGAAGTTGTTCGTTTATCCGGCTACGAACGTTGAAACGGGCGACTTGTACACCTTGGAAAACATTCAGATTCCGGTTCATTTGCGCGGTTTGTTGCAATACATGGTGGATAATAACAAGATGGAAGCCATTGAAGATTTCGATCCGAAATTGTTGCACATTCTTTCTGATGAAGTGTTGTCGAAAATCAAAGCACACGCTCACAGCTGGGAAGACGATGTTCCGGAAGACGTAGTGAAAGCGATTAAGTATTTTGAGTTGTTTGGGTATGTGAAAAAAGAGCTCATTGATGCATAAATTCCTCATTACACTGTCTTAAACAATGCGCTTCAGACATGAGTGGCTGATATTGCCACTTTTCTTCATTGTTTTTCGTGTTTTTTCCCAGGAACCTTCGTTCAGGAATTTTTCTGTTGATCAGGGGCTTCCAAGCTCCGAATGTTATCAGATTCTGCAAAGTAAAGAAGGATATATCTGGGTTGTAACGGATAATGGCGTTGCAAAATTCGACGGTTACAAATTTCATGTATACAACCGGAAGAATGGACTTCCTGAGAATACTGTTTTCAGGTTGCACGAAGATGCGCATGGCAGAATTTGGTTTGTGTGTGCATCAGGCAGCATGGCTGTATATGAAAATGGTAAACTATTCAGTTTGCCAGAATCTGTTAATCGCCGTTTGAGGCAGTACATCAAATATGGATTGATTAATTCCGTAGCGTCCTATAAAGACACGGTTTATTTGGGGTATTCCAGCACAAGTGTTTCGTTGAAACTAGTAAAGAATCGCACCACATTTAAGCTATTACAGAATAAAAGACATACCAAGCGTGGAGCGTACATTCAACTATTGCCTAATAAGCAAATTGTTTGTGGTTGGATAACTTTTCCTGATGATAAAATCAATAAAACCTGCCGCATATCAGGCTTAGAAAAGGATTATTCGACGGAAAACATGTTTGTCTCTGACGTTTCCTGGTGGTTTCGCGCCTATTTTTTCAGCAAAAACATCTACACCATTCATGGGAATGCCATTACTTATATTCTTCCGGGTAGCCATGATTGCCGGAGGGTGGATTTTGCCTCTAAAATCATCCATTTAAAATACAAACTCAATAAGCATGATCACCGACTTTGGGTGGCCACTACAGATGGTTTGTATGTATACCCGGATTTAACCCATTTCAAGAATCCGGTTACGTATCTGAAAGGACGCGCTATTTCGGATATTATTCAGGACAATGAAGGTGGAATGTGGATCTCGACCTTGAATGGAGGTATTTATTACTGTAAGAATTTTGCCATACGAAACTTTACCACAAAAGGCCGTATTTTTTCCATTGCTGAAAGAAAGGGGACACTCTATTTGGGATTAGAAAATGGTGGTCTTGCGCAAAAGAAGGGAAGAACAATCAATTATTTTAAGATTCTCAAAAATGATCTAGGTTATCCAATCGCAAAAATTATTCCTTACAGTGACGATCAATTATTGCTTCGTTTTCAGATCTTGTTAAACTATTCTTTTAAAAAGAGGCAAGTAGTATCACAGTTTGATGAATACTATATCCGCGATTTTTATTGGGATACGATAAACCGAAAAACCTGGGGTTTGGGAGGTAATACTGTATTTGAAATCGATCAAAGCATGAGTAATAAAACTCCTGTTTTCAAGGTGAAAGACGGGAAATTTAGTTGCATCTCAATCACTTCTTCCGGTAATATTTTAATTGGAGGAGATAATGGTCTTGGGGAGTTTGACCTGAAGAAACGTAAATTTCATTACCTGAACCAAACAATCAAAAACATTCGTTGCATAGCTGTGAGTAAGGAGGTTATTTGGAGCGGAAGTAAAGAAGAAGGGATTCAAATCAGAAGAGGAAAACAGATTTTCAACCTCAATATGAGTAATGGTTTCAAAACAGATTATTATTCGGATATTTTTCTGGAAAAACCAACTATAGGCTGGCTATCAACGAATAAAGGTATTGCGAAAGTGACAATACAATCGTGGAAACCATTTCGATTCCGCTGCCAGTTTCTTACAAAAAAAGATGGACTTATCAGTGATGAGATATTACAGACTATCAAAGTAGGTGACAAGGTCATTACTGTAGGCAACGGCGGTTACAGTGAGTTTCATTCCGATGCACTTTCTTTGCCGGTTTATCAACCAAAGGTTTTTCTTACAGGGGTGAAAATCAATAACGGCAAAGTTGCGGTGGATTCAGGTAAATCACTTCGACTAACGAATTCGGGATCTGACTTACGTGTTGATTTCATGAGTTTGTGTTTTCGTAAAGAGGGAGCGATTCTATACCGCTATCGTTTGGAGGGGGTTGATCAACAATGGAAATACACAAAAAGTACTTTTGCGGAATACAATACGCTCCCTGCCGGAAAACTTACTTTTAAAGTGCAGGCACAAAGTACATCCGGAATGTGGGACACACCGGTTACCACTCAAACGTTCTATGTTCCGGTTCCATTTATCGAGCGTTGGTACATCCGTGTGGGAATCCTGATGCTGTTGACAACCTTGATCTGGTTGTTCGTCAGATGGAGAATCCGACGCGTACAAAAGCGTGCCACAGACCGTGAAACGTTGCTGCAAAAAGCCTCTGAAATGGAATTAAAGTTCCTGACCGGGCAGATGAACCCGCATTTTACGTTCAATGCGATGAATTCGATTCAGCATTTTATGTTGGACAATGATTTGCTCGGAGCGCAGAAATACCTTACCAAGTATTCAAAATTGATCCGAAATGTGTTGGAAAGCAATATGCAGGATTACGTTTCGGTGGATAAAGAATTGAATTTACTGCAACTGTACATCGAAATAGAATCACTTCGTTTTTCGAAAGCTATCCGTTTTGAGTTAGATTGTCCGGAAGAATTGCGGTTAACCTTGAGCATTCCTCCTATGTTTATTCAACCGTATATTGAAAATGCCATTTGGCACGGGTTGTTTTCGGATCGTATCACAGATGCCTGCATCACATTGAAGATTTCACTGGAGGAACATTTCCTGAAATGTATTGTGGAAGACAATGGCATCGGCAGAGCAGAAGCAATGAAAAAGAACGAAAAGAACGGTCGCCAGTCTCTGGGAATGTTGATTACGCACAAAAGGCTTGATACTATTGGCAAGGAAAATTTTAAAGAACCGGAGATCATTGATTTGACAGATGAGCACGGAAATGCTACCGGAACAAGGGTGGTGTTGTATTTGCCTTTTAGACAGCACTAAACGATTGTATTAGTGTCCGGAATTAGACATGAACATTGAATTGCGCTATTTTGTTCTTGAAACTCCGTTTAACGTTAACAAAGAGCCTGCCGCTGCAATTTTAGTACAGGGAACAATTGCGATTTCTTATAGAATATTAAAAAACAGTTGTTTAATGAGCCACTAGTTTTTGTCAAAATAAGAGCTGAACTTTAATAAGACTGAACAATCGTTCAGCCTTACAAAAGTTACTCTAGATTTGGTGGTTAGTAATTATATCGTTGTCTTAATTCTTCGCCAAATAGTTTTTCGCGCTCTACATAATAACGAACGCCATTCATAGAGATGAGTACTTTATTGGCTGAAGAGGGAATGACTGCTTCTGTCATACCCAATAGTTTGTTGAATTTCGGAGGTGGCTCTTTTTCATAGGCTGTTTTCACTCTGGCGTACAGTTGCTCACACAAAGGGTAATCACCAACATTGAATGCTGTAAGGTAAAGCGAACCGGATAATTCCATTTCAAAGGTCAATTCGTCTTCTGTTTTTGTGGCTTTGGTTACATCAAGTTGTTCGTAATACTTTTTCAGAATTGCATAAGCAGCTTGCATTTCGGTTTTCACATCTTGTTGATAGAAGCCCGGAATGGTTTTCGCTTTATTGTGGATTTTGAGTAATTCATCTGCTTTTGCAATGTGTTCAAACGCCACGGCCAATTCTGAATAGGCGGGGTCTTTCGTTTTTATGATGTTATAAATGAATTGAATACGCTCCAATCCGTGATGCAATGAATGGTGTAAAATTTTCAGAAGATTCGTGTTCATGCAAGAGACGATGAGGTTTTTCTCTATGTTTCGTTCAAATTCAGGTATTTTAGAAGTTGCATTTTTGTAGGCCTCAGCCAATGC
>JBILJP010000054.1:0-18909 GCA_044377135.1 Fluviicola sp. | reverse complement strand
CACTGAGGTTTTTGTCGTTTGGCACGGCGTGGCATTCGGTTTGAATACAGGTTAGCAACAGTAAATTATTTAAAAACAAAAAACAATTAAATCTTAAACATTATGAAAAAGTTAACTACAATTTTCGCCGGAGCTTTATGTGTTGTTGCATTCTCTACAACTTACGCTCAAACTACAGCTTCAGCTGATGCAAGTGCTCGTATCATATCACCTTTGCAAATCACAAAAACTGCCGATCTTAAATTCGGAAACATCGCAGCAGGTCCGGCAGCAGGTACAGTAGACATGGCTATCACAGATGTGCGTACTGCCGCAGGTGGTGTAACATTGATCTCTGCAGGCAACGTTTCCAATGCTGCTGCTTTTGATATCATCGGATACCCGGATGCAACGTTCACCATCTCTTTACCTGCTTCTATCTCCATTGCTTCAGGTGCGAATGCCATGCAAGTAGACAACTTTGTTTCTTCATTGGGCGCTACATCAGCTTTAGACGCACTAGGAGAAGCAGCATTGAAAGTGGGAGCTACACTGAACGTTGATGCCAACCAGCCGGTAGGTTTGTACACGGGATCTTTTGATGTGACAGTTGCTTACAACTAAAAATAAACTACTACCAAACAGACTACAACAGGTCTGATCAACAGAGAAAGAGGAGGTGTTTACTTCCTCTTTTTTGTTGTTACGGTTTTCAACGTTGAAATAAGTGGGATTTATGTAACAAAGCTATGGTTATCTGTAATACTTCTGCTCTGGTGTTGACGTAACTTCATGCGAACTTAAAGGTATGACGCGAGATAGAAATGCTATCCCAACGATGTCTTGCTTTAGTGCAAAAAACGAAAACAATGGCCAAGGAAAAAGATACCAAGCAGAAGTCGGAGAAAAAACCGGCTGCTAAAAATTTGAAAGAAAAAAGAGCTGAAAAGGCGCAGAAGAAATTGGAGAAAACGTATGAATGATTGTTAATCAATTAATTGTTTTCTCTTACTTTTTTCAGCCTCAGGCTGATGAAAAAGTAAGCAAAACATCCTTTTGCGCCGTTCTAAGCCGCTTGTAATCCGCCTTTCGGCGGACTGTGTTTTAAGGTCAAAAGTGGCAGATCAGGATCTGAAACGCAAGCGCTTTTGACAAAACACAACGAAAAAGCCATTTTTATTACTTCGCTTCCTTGAACTGGCGCAGTACGCTTAAACAGTAAAAGGTAAAAAGAAGATTTTTAGTTACGATTTTTTGATATAACTACCTCTTGGTTAGAGGTAAGATTAATGTTAATCAATTAATTAAAAAGTGATCAAGTATTGTCAAAAAGACCATTGAAACGTAAGTTTTGATAGAGAGGCGTAACAGGGTAACCGGTTGCGCTTTTTTGATGATTGGATGACAGAATCAAGAAACCGCTAATAAATCAATGAAATGACTATTTTCGTTACTCAATGAGTACGCCTAAATTGTAAACGGCTACGAATGCGAAAGTATGTTTGATACCGAAATTCCATTTGAAATCCACATAACGACCGATCATTTATCGTTGAGTCGTCAGACCGATTTTGTGGATTTCTGCACAACCCAATCTGCCAAACCGCTGATGATTGAACTGGCAAAAGGCGATTACATCCATCAACCCATGTTCAGCAAGGTTATTCATGCAGCGCATTTCGATCATATTTTAGCGGCCGCAACCGAAATTTCTCACATAATGAATGGTCTGGAATTTCCGGTGAAGCGATTGAAAATTGAGGTTTCGTCGGAAGATGCAGATCTTCTGAAAAATCATTCATCCAACTTTGATCAGTACTTCGAATGGCATTGTAAACTCAATTACGAACAAATGGATCAATTACTCACTCTTTGTGAAGAACATGGGGTTCATTTGTCGTTAAACTCACTCAGAAACGAATCGACCATCCGGTTTATTACCCTGCGCGAATTCGGAACAAAACAACGATTCGAAGAACGCATTACCGCATTGACTGCAGACTTGGTAAAAGGCCATTGGAAAATACTCAAACAGCAGTCGGAATACTGTATTTACGACAACAACAATTTTTTAGATAACGGTTGGTTGCCACAATAAATGAGCAAATGGAAGCAGAAGAGTACCAAAAACGTGAAATGATCGCATACGAAGCATTTATCCGAAGAGCTTCCATGATCAATTCTCCTTTTATGTTGAAAGGAAGCTACGTTACACGCCAATATTTTCAGTATCCTGCAGATCGTATTCCGGCAGACCTTGATTGGGTATATATGCATAAAATATCCAGCCATATTGTTGCAAACGAACTCTTCAGCGATTGGGTAACGGCTATCACCGAACTCGATTTGGATGATGGTGTAACATTCAGAAGCTTCAGGGAAAATGATTTTTGGAGAATGATTGACTATGCCATGGCCGATGATTTTCCGACTGTGAATACCGATTTGAAATGTTGGGTTGATGAAACGGTTGTTGATTTGCATGTGGATATTTCGTTTAACCTCGACATAGAGCAACCTCCTGTTTCATTGGAATACAGACCTGTTCGGGGAGAAGGATTTATTATTCCGAATACGGTTCCGTTGAGTTTGCAGGTTTCATGGAAAATTCACCAGACACTGGTGCGACCGCGATTCAAGGATTTATATGACCTGACACACTTGGTAAATCATTCAGCTTTTGATCAACAAGAATTGGCAAAGTCATTTCAAGCGTTACTCAATGAATGCAAAACCGATAACGTGGACTTAAGTAAACTACGGAGCTTTTTGACCTATGATATTGCGTTTTTATTTCCTGACAATACACTGGAAGAAACGTGGGAATATTGGAGACATGGCAGGCTAGATGGACAATACAATGGTCGTCCTATTCTATATTTTGATAAAGCCATTTTAATTACCAAATCCAACAGTCTGCCATTTGATTTGTCAACCTTTTTAAACAATTTCAGGCAAGCAATGGAACAAAAAGGGTGGACTCTTGATCTCATCAAAGACCTCAACATTCCTCCTGTGATAAAACAACCACCTGTTTCTGATCCTGTTGATACGGAGGTGAAAAAGACCAAACGCGTGGAAGAAGAGGTTGATATTTTAGATGAAGCGACAAAATCAATTTCTTTCTGGGAACGCATTAAGAGGATGATTCGGAAGTAATGTGAGAACATGAGTTCTTAAATTGTTTACTTTTAGTCAAACCGGACATACCTGTACATCACCATGCAAACACAATACGGTAAATTCATGCTCCTGGTCGGATGTTTATTCGGCTTGCTACCGCTGTGTATGGCGCAGATAGATCCTTCCGGAATCGATAAAAAGTTACTGGAACATGAAATCAAAACCCTGATCGATTCTACCCGTTTGGCGAACAATCTTCCGGTGTTGTTCAACGATTCTATCTTGTACGTGGCTTCCAATCACCATGCGAATTACCTTGTTTCGAAAGGCGAATTGAGTCATGAAGAACGCGAGAAAAAGGAGTTTTTAACGCCACAGGATAGGGCAAATTATTACGGCGCTCCGAACAATTATTTCGTGGGCGAAAACATTGTTTATACCGTATACAATGCCTCGGTGAAGGTAAAAGACAAGACGTTTCAAACCACCAATTACCAGGAAATAGCACGCAGTTTGGTCTATTCCTGGGTCAATTCTAAAGGTCATTTCAAAAACATCATTGATCCGGATTATCAGGTAACCGGACTTGCCATTGCGGTTGATCCGAAATTGAAACGCATTTATGCCTGCCAAAAGTTTGCGCAGGTGTTATACAGTTATTCTTTTCCTGAGAATGAGAAGTTTTTCCCGTATTCGCACTTGAATCAGGATTCGTTGAAAGCACTTACGGCGAAGAAATACCTTGATCTTCCGTATCCGCACGATTTGCGCGATGATAAAACAGAGCAGTGCGAAGAATGCAGGCAAACGTGGGAGCAATATCCGCCCATGTCGGTGCGCATTAGCAACAACTATTTCATCTTGCGGGTTGAAAATGCCGATTTCGTGAAGGAATTGATTCGCAACAAGCACGACGGATTTGCCATTGAAATTGTTCCTTTTGATGCATTCGCTTGCGGAAATCCGGCCTATGAAAACGAGCCTAGCCGAAGAAACGCCCAAAAACGCACCTCGGGACAAGTATTGGCACCTGTTTACCGCAATGACCTGATTAAAGGATTTAAGAAACGCAAAAAGGTGAAGAATTTGTCGTTTGTAAAGCACATTCTTACAGCCGATTCCGTTTCGTTTTTCAAACGTTTCGGGCAGTATAAACTGGTGAATTTTGATGCTAAGTATTTTGAAATCAAACTCGGGAAAGTTCCCAAAGACCTCAATGGCTGGTGGAACCATAACCTCATGTACATTCACAACAAACAAATTTGCCATGTGCTGTTCCTGACCAACTATCCCGGAGAATTGGTCACCGAATTGGTCGCTGTTGATTATTTACCGCCAGTTCCGGTGAACAATTACGAATTCAAACTGGAACACTATGCAGATACGCTTGAGTTGTTCTACGATGCGGGACAAACCGTTACTTCCGGTAAAGTGCTCGACAATACCATCAATTACATTGAGCAACAGCATTTAACCATCAAAAGCATTCGCATACAAGGCTATTGTTCGGTAGAAGGCGATAGTTTGACGAATGAAAACCTTCACCAGCAGCGGGCGGCTACTATTTTGGAACAATTGAAATCGTTGACCGAACCAACAACGCAATACAGCATTCAATCGCAGGTGGCGTGGGATCATTTCTACCAAGCTGTTAAGAATCATCCGAAATGGAGCTTTTTATATCCGCTCTCGAAAAGTGACATTTCAACATACCTTGCTAATCCGAAGAATGTAAAACCAACGGAAATTTTTAGCCAGGAACGTAAAGTAAAGGTAGAAATCATAGCTGTGAAAGAATTGAGTGCGAGAACAGCTTATTATTACATTCAGCGCGATCTCAAGAACCTGTTTTACAAAGACGACGAAAAGCAACTTCACTGCTCGGATCCGAATGCCTTGGAACGCTTGTACGAAAAAGCGTATTATTTATCGCGGGTAGATACCTTGAGTAAAAGTGATTTCCTGAAAATCGAAATTCCGAAGTTTGTTGGCGGTATGTCGCATCACTTGCAGCATGACATTGCCTTTTATCACTACGATTACCAGCGATTATCGGCCGACAAAACGCAATTGGGCAGACTAGAGGGAAAAGTGGAGTCCATTTTCAATGAATGCGGTGCCGCAGAGCATCTTACGCCCGAATTTCACTACCTCAGCGCCTGTTTATTGGTGAAACGCATTGAACGAAAAGGCGATGCCAATACACCTGAAAATCCGGATATTGAAAAAGCGTTGGATCGGCTAAACGGATTGTTGAATGCCTATAATCCGGATTCGATACTGTTGCTGAATGCCTGCAAAGCCAACCTAAACATCATCAATACGCTGTGCGAAAACATTGATCCTGAACAGGTGTATGTTTACACAGATATTGTGAATTCGAGTTTGATCCAAGTGGTTGAATATTATCGCAATCACGATCAATTGAACCCGAAAACGGCAGTCAGGCTGGCGCAAATGGCGTGTTATTTCAAGAACATTCCGTTGGCTGTTGAATTGTGTCAGGGTTTTCTTTACGACAACGAAGTGCTGAAACTGTATCTGCCGTTGGCGTATGTACACAGTTCTTACCTCACCGGAAACGACGAATTGCTGTTCGAACTGGAATTTCACCGCTTGTTATTGGAAGCCAAATCGCGCTTAACAGCCTCTGAATGGTGCAAACTCTTCTACGGACAATTCGGTATTCCTTTTCAGGTGATGGACAACGCTGGGGTGCATACCGAATTTTGCGCCACTTGTCCCAACAGGGTGAATGAAGTGTTTGAGGAGAAGTGAAGGAATGTGCTTTTTGAGTTTAAATCATTCGATGAGTTTTGTATTTTGGCACTGAAATTCACTTACAACTGCCGCATTGGTAAGTTAATACAGATACCAGATGAACCCGAAAGTTGATTTTTATTTTCAGAAAGCCGAACAGTGGCACGAAGAATTGGAGAAACTGAGAACGATCGTGCTCGATTGCGGCCTCACCGAAGAACTGAAATGGGGTTGTCCGTCTTATACATTCGGAAAAAGCAACATCGTGCTCATCCATGTGTTTAAGGAATACTGCGCATTGTTGTTGTTCAAAGGCGTTTTACTGAAAGATACTCACGGAATTTTGATTCAACAAACAGCGAATGTGCAGTCGGCCCGACAGATTCGGTTTACAAACGTTGATGAAATCGTAGCATTAGCCTCAGTTTTAAAAGCGTACATTCATGAAGCGGTAGAAGTAGAAAAAGCCGGTTTGAAAGTACCGCTCAAAAAAACAACCGAGTTTCCTGTTTCTGAAGAATTTCAGCGAAAATTGGATGAGCTTCCTGCCTTGAAAATAGCTTTTGAGGCCTTAACTCCCGGACGACAACGCGCGTATTTACTTCATTTTTCGCAACCCAAGCAGGCTAAAACACGCGAGGAACGAGTGGAGAAATGTATCGCTCAAATTCTTGATGGCAAAGGATTGAATGACGTAAATGAATACTTGATCATAAAAAAAGAACGAAGATGAATTAATTTGTCAGCCACAGATTATCCTTAGGGCGTCTCCGACTTAGTCGTGGCTGACACGTGTCTCAGATGAGCACAGATTTGGGCTCAACGTTAACGTTGAGTTCTTAAGAGTATTGCACGATTTTATCTGTGAAAATCTTTGCAATCTGTGGCCAAGAGCCAATCCAGTCCTTAAATGTGTGTTTTAAAAATGGTAGTTTCTATTACTTTAGCTGAAATACCAACCTTATTAAGGCAATAATTGGTTACAATGAACAGTACAAAAAAAGAGCTTTCTCCCAAACAAAGTGGAGCATTGCTCAATACGCTAAAAACCCGTTTTGAAAAGCATCCCAATCGTCACTTAGGCATTGAGTGGTCAGGCGTTCAAGCCAAACTGGAAGCGAATCCCGGGAAATTGTGGTCACTCGAAGAAATGGAGATAAGTGGCGGAGAACCCGATGTGGTGGGCTACGATGAAGCGAAAAACGAATACCTTTTTTACGATTGTTCGGCAGAAAGCCCGAAAGGTCGCAGAAGTTATTGCTACGACCGCCAGGCTTTGGAATCTAGAAAAGAATACAAACCTGCCAACAGCGTGTTGGATGCGGCTGCTGAAATGGGAATCGAATTGCTGACCGAAGAAGAGTATCGCGCACTACAGCTTTTGGGCGAGTTCGATTTAAAAACATCGAGTTGGGTGAAAACTCCGGCTGATATCAGAGAACTCGGAGGAGCCATTTTTTGTGATCGACGCTTCGGACGCGTGTTTACGTACCACAATGGTGCCGAATCGTATTATGCTGCCAGAGGTTTCCGTGGCGTGCTACGGGTGTGATTTTTTTTGAAAACGGTGGAGCGACTGCCATAGGGTTGACAGTGCAAACCATTCTATTTGTAGAAAATCAGCAAGAACGTTGAATGAGAAGTATGGACGAAAAAGAACAATTTTACCCCACAAACCCACAAGAGTGGAGGGCTTGGCTCGAAGAGAACCACATTGAAAAACAATCGGTGTGGGTCATTTTCCATAAAAAAAAGTCGGGAGTTCCTTCTATTACCTGGAGCGAAGCGGTAGACGAAGCCTTGTGTTTCGGTTGGATCGATAGTGTCAAACGTCCACACACCGAGGGGCGGTCTATCCAGTTTTTCAGCAAACGAAAAGCGGTAAGTACGTGGTCGAAAATCAACAAAGCCAAGGTGCAGCATTTAACGGAAACAGGTCGCATGACCGAAGCCGGATTGCGCATCGTAGAAATTGCCAAACAAAACGGCTCCTGGACCATTTTGGACGCCGTAGAAGAATTGATTATTCCCGACGATTTAGAGCAGGCGTTTACGTCGCAAGCCGGATCGAAGGAGTTCTTTTTAAGTTTGAGTAAATCGATCAAAAAACAACTGTTGTATTGGATTGTTTCGGCAAAACGCGATGAAACCCGCCAAAAGCGGATTACGGAAATTGTGGAGAGCGCAGGGCAGGGGATGAAGCCTGCTTGGTTGAGTTGATTGATTGGAAAAAATAGATTATCTTGCTCATCATAATCACAAAACGATCTCAACAATCAACATGAAACACCATCCCAACTGGTCAATCGACCAACTGCAACAAACGTGGCAATTGGCTTCGCGTTTACACGATGGTCAAAAATACGGTGGACCTAACCAAGGCGAGCAAGTAGAATACATCAATCACATCGGGAGCGTGGTGTTTGAAGTGCTAAAGGCAATCGATCACACCGATGATATGAATGCCGGTTTGGCCATTCAATGCGCGGTTTTGCATGACACCATAGAAGACACAGCGTTTTCGTACGATCAAGTAATTGAACTCTTCGGCAAAGAAGTCGCCGATGGCGTGTTGGCTCTGTCGAAAAGCGACGCAATTGAAGATAAATCGGAAAAGATGCTCGACAGTTTGAATCGCATCAAACAACAGCCGGTAGAAGTGTGGGCTGTAAAAATGGCCGATCGCATTTGCAACCTCTACCAACCGCCCTATTATTGGAACAATGCCAAGAAGATCGCCTACATGGAAGAAGCGCGTTTACTACTTGATGCACTAAAAGACGGAAATGCTTATCTGGCAGGTCGTTTGGCGGAAAAGATCAAGGCGTATGAGGGATTTTTGGGGGAGTGAAGGTGGTTGAGTAGTTAGAAATGAAGGGAAGAATCAAACGAACAGTTGTATTTACGAATTGTGAATAGGAAGCGGTTATGAAATTCGATCACAAAGTCTTTACCCCAACATTGTTCTTTTGTTTCATGGGACTCTTTTTTCTGTATTGGATAACTGCCTTTCCTGCTGAAATGTATCTCATGGATGAAAGAGGTGGTGATGCGTTCGGCAGAAGTTGCTATGAGTTGAATCAATCGGTGTTTTTTTTACAAGATTGTGCTTATGAAATTGGGCTCGATGAAATGATTGGTGCATTTCCCACGCTGTTGGTCGTGATTTTTGTTATGAGTTTGATTGGAACCTATCTGATCCGATTTTTTGGTTCGATAGTGAAGTTGAGAAAAGATCGATAAGCTGATCTTCATCCAATTATTCATTAAATGCTTTTAGAGGAAATAGTTCGGTGAGCAATGCCGCTACTGGAGTGTCAACTTTGTCATTGGCTTCGGCAATGATTTTGGCAGCGAGGAGTGCCTTTCGTTTGCTATCCTTGTTCGGACCATCCGGAATGTCTTTATCCGTCTCGTCCTTCATTTTCTTTTTGGTGGCATCGTCTACTTCACCCTCGTGTTTTTTGAGGTTCGTTTTTAATCGCTTTTTCCTCTTGTTGAATAATGAAATTCAATTATTATTTCCATAATCAAACATTACCTCCCAATTACGATTCATTTCAAGACTATTTAAATCCAATTTAGCTAAATAGTTTTTGTCAATTTCTTTAATTGTATTAATTGGTTCATTTAGAGGAAAAAAAGCTGTTGTAGATCTATAAATTGAGATTCCTGAATAGGAATTGGAAATTATGATTTTCTCTTCTCCAGTGGATTGATTCTTTTCAACTAATCGCTTTTCTCCGTTGTCAAAATGCTCAAAAGATTGATTTGATTTTAACTCAATTTTGAATTGTAAGTTTACATCATATTGGTATTCTTTTTTCTTAAAATTTGTTGAAAAAATTGGATGACAATATTTTATCAACTCGAACAAGTGGAACTCTTTTAGTTGTTCAACGAACGTTTTGCGAAAATTAGATTCTACTTGTTTTACTAATTGTTCAATATCCATCTTTGTGTTTTTATAAATTGCCGTAATATTTCACCATTTTTTGATGTCTAATTTCACTTTGGATTATTTGGTCATCTACCTCACCAAGAGTGCCAAAAATGTAAGGTTCGTTGACTGTGTCGCCCCAAATACCACTTCTTTTTTGATTCATGTTGGATAAGAATGGTCTATCTGCAGGACCTGGATTAATTGTACTACCCGGTGGGTGGGGGTGACCTGAAAATTTCCCATATACTCCATTGGTAATATCATCTAACATTTCTTGAGAAACTTTAATTTCCGAACCATATCCTCTAACGATTAATCGTTGTCCTTTTTTCGTAAACATATTAAATTCATCGCCAGTATGTTTAGTTAGTTGAAGTAAATCGTTCATTGAAACATTCTTTTTCGGTATCAGTACGGTATCACCTTTATTCTTTAGTAGTGATAGCAGTTTTTTTTGTTTTTTATTAAGCGCTTCGAAGGGAATTCTACTAAGATCACCAACTTCTTTTGCAGTATTAATAGTTACTCCTTCATTCTCATTCAAAAGTACCTCCTTTTTACTTTTATCAGTATTGTTGGAAGGATTAATTTTATCGTGCGGAGCGGTGGTCTTCTTATCCGGTGTATGATCGCCACCGGTGGTACTTGTTTTTTTATTCGACCCGTTTGCCGGATTGTAAGGTGCTTTGTTTTCAAGCACTTCATCCGAATTGCGGCTCATGAATTTTTTGAGGCTGGCGTAAAGACCTGTCCAGGTTTCTTTGCGGAAAAGGGCTTTGACCGTGCGAGGTGCCCACGTAAGCGTGCGTTAAAATAAAGCAGACTCTTCTATTAGTGTCACAGACGTTAATGATATTCGTTAATCAGCGATTACAAATTCGTCGTTGAATACTCTAATTTTAAAGATGTATTGTTTTGTCAATAATTGCTCATTGATATTTGCTACGTAGTCAAAAGTTACTTCATCTATTCCAGGATTCAAGTATAGTATCTGATTCAATTGCTTTTCAAAAAGATTATCATTTTCAAATTTTATTGAAGGTAATAAAAGCTCAAAGTCTAAATGTTTTTTGATTCTAGCAGATATCAGAATAGCATCAGTATGATCTTTTGCTTTTGCCAATTGAAATAAATTAGGTAAATCACTGGCGTTAACATCATCTGTTTCTATAGACCACGGAATAGGTTGGACTGATGCATTATTTAATTGTTTAATAGCATTATTTGCTATTTGTTCAATATAAGGATGCCCGTTACTTGATAGATTTATCCAATCGTTTTTTAAGTCAATAGAATTAAACCACGTTAGACTTTCTACTGCAAAAACAATGACTTGATTATCTGGACAATCTTTAATGATTTTTCGTAACATTTTTTTTGCGAAATCCGCAGGGAAATACCTTAAATGAAGCGCAATATGATGCAGTATGTTTTTGTTTTTATCGATTCGAGTAATTTCTTTAATTACAAATGGTTCGAGTTTTGGAGAATAAAAGTTTCTCAAAGCAAGGAACAAATATCTTATTTTGTTATCATACAAAGATTTACCCAATTCAGAAAGTAAAATATTAAAGGTTTCTTCAGTTGGGTAATCGTCTAAAGAGGCAATCGCATTTTCTGAAACTTCAGTATCAGAATCATGAATGAATTGACATATGGTGTCAAAACTGCGCGGATCTTCTGGTGAAAGCAGATTTAATATATTCAGTTTTTGTTCTTGGGTCATATTAATAACTCGATGCTAGATTACAATATATCTACTATTCAATACTCAAGTTAATAATTTGAGGTATTGGTTTAGGAATATCGATTAAATTATCAAACCATTTCTTTTTTTGATTAATTCCACCAACGTTTAAACCAAAGTAGAATGAAGGGTCAATAAATATCTCTTGATTACAAACTAAATGAATGGATATTGCATCGCAAATTAATTGATTATCATCTATTGTAGATGATGTATAAAGCTCTAAAAAATCGATACGGTTGTCTGCCATAGTATCATCAAGCATAATCGTATCAACTGAAACTTTTGATTTAATCATGTCTTCATCAATCTCAAAATCAAAGCTTAAATTATCAGATAACTCGATCTTTAGTCGAGAATATTGTTCAACTGATGTTAGTTTGAGAAAAATATCATCAAATTCAATAAACATATACTCATTCATAATTGTCATTTCAGCAATGTTATCTTCGATGTCAATAAATCCCACTCTGACAATATCAGTTATATTCTTGTTTTTTAATTTTGTAAATAGCATAAATTCATTATTTAATCATTTGAATAGCTAGGTACATACCTTCACCTTGCTTTAGAATTGTTACCCATTCGCCACTTGGTTTCATGACAACTGTAATATCCATCCCTTTATAGATTTTTACTAATGGTTGTCCTGATTTTATCAGATCAGACTGTTTTTGCAAAAAATAATGGCACTTATACCTTAAAAGCAGTTAGCTAGAAATTATTGTAAATAAGATTAGAGGTTATTCAAAAGTTGAGTAACCTCTTTTTATTTTTAGAAAGGAGACGAAAAATGACAAATCAAGAAAGAGAGAAATTCAACCATTTCTTTAAAATACAAGAGCAAGAAGCTTTTATAGTTTACACAGTACAACTAGCTCAAAAACAATTAGAATTACTTGGGTCAGAAGTTAAAATTCAAATCATTCTTCCTGACGGAAATGTTTATCCTGAAAAGTCTTAACTTCTTCCTCATAAAAGTTCACATACTTCGTTAATAAGTCTATTTCTTCTACAAGATCAAGTTTAAGAGCTAGAAAATCGTCAAGTGTCGAAATAATATAGTTACCGCTATCATCAAGTTGTAGACCTATCTTTTCCGCATACTCTTTGATTGCTTTACTACGTAGTAAATGGAAAGTGTTTCTTCTATTAAAAACCTCTCTAGCAAACTCTTGTAAATCCTTGAATTTATTTTCAGAAAGAGCGGTCTTAGCAGTATTAAAGTGCTGAATGAGTAATTCCTCGTAGTGATCGATTAAAGTTGTCATAAATAATGGTTTTTGTTTGTGAATATATTGATTATTCTTTTGTCTCACTTTTGTTTGACAAATAGGTGACTAAAGTTGCTATCACTCCTACGGGAAGAAACAGAATACAGGCTAGGATTAAAAACGTTTTTTGTCCTTGTGTAAATATGGAACTGGACGCTATTATTCCTATTAGGGCTACTGCAAGACCTACAATTAACGCTACTCCCATAATCAATGTTTTACATAAGTTCTTAGAGAAGAGTTAGACTTAACTAACATAGTTGTGTCGCTTGTTTTAGTGAAAGTAAACTCACTTAAAACGTCATTATGTGATCTTAACATTAAATAATACGTGTTGCTTGTACTCGTTTGTTTATCCACAGAATACACGGAACCAAAGTCGAGAGTTTGACTATTGATACTACACTGTCCGGAGTAGAAATGTTCATACGAGAAACTGAAAAGCGTGTTAGCATCCTCATAACACCAACTTCCGTGTATCCACGCTGGCGGGTTAATATGTAGCTCCTTCTCCTTTTTACAACTTGTGAAAATAAGGAGAATTGGAATGATGAATAAAGTTAGTTTTTTCATGTTATAGATTTTGAATTTGGAACAAATATAAAGGAAAATTAAATACCAGAACATATATGTTCTAAACGTAATATCAAACTGGTAATATATTCACTGAATGAACGAGGACGAATACATCAAAAGAATTGGAAAAACCATTCAGTCCTTACGTAATCAAAAAGGAATCAAGCAAATAGAGTTAGCTACTTTAATTGGCATAGAAGATTCCGCGCTCAGAAGAATTGAATCTGGACGAACTAACCCAACTATCAAAACTCTTTTTAAGATTAGTGAAGCTTTAGAAACTAGTGTTGAATTCTTGTTGTTGGAAGATGACGAAGAACGACTTTATCTTGAAACAATCAGAAACATGAAAGCCGACTTGAAAAATAGGATGCCAACCCCAATAAACTGGGAAAAGTCCAAATCAAAATAATCCCATACATTTGTATTATGAAAAAGCCTAAAACAAAGTCAGTAGACGAACTAACGAAAGGCTTTGAGGAACTAGAACGTAAACAACAAGTTAAGCCAGTCACAAAGTCTGAGTTCGACAAAGTTCTTGATTCGGTCCTATCCCCAAAAGGTTCACGAGTTCGTAAAAAATAGGTTTGTTTCTGTTGTTGAAACGGAATACAGACTCATCAACGTATAGTTGTAGGTATTTACGTGAAACCTTTATATAGCTTCCTTTTATTGTTCGTTTAAAGCAACTCCACACGTTTTCTATTCGGTTGGTTGAGTTGTCACCATCTGCATATTGTCCTTTGCTGTGGTCAACGAATTGATGGTTGTAGTATTTATCTATGCCACGGTAAGCAATCCATTCATCGGTATATACGTTTGCACCCACCTCAATTTGGCTGTAAATAATTGGCTTCAACGTTTTACCTTTTGTGTCCGGAACTACAAACGCTTTAACCTGTTTCGATTTGCGTTCAAACATTCCGAAGACAGGAGTTTTATCTTTGAAAGACCGACCTTGTGAGTTCTTAACTTTTTTATCAGCGTGACGGTTCTTATTTAGACCCCCGAAAAAAGATTCATCTAGCTCATATTCAGGGTTTTGACTATTGCTAAAACTTTCTAAAACTTGCGTACCCATTAAAATTCTGATATGCTTTAGCATTCGCCAAGCACATTTGTAAGTAACTCCTAGTTGGCGTTCTATTTCTTTTGCGGAGACACCATTTTTAGAGGCTGTAAACAAATAGATTGCGTAGAACCAATACAACAACGGAGTCTTTGAGTTTTCAAATACTGTTCCGGCACAAGGATATATTTGATGGTAGCATTTATCACACTGATAGCACTGCCTACCTTTTACTCTAGTATAGGAAAACACGTTATCACATTTTGTGCAATGGGTCTGTGATCCGTAGCGAAGAGAAAACACCTTATCAAGACAGGCGTTGTCGTCAGGAAAATCAGTTCTAAAGTTGGAAATCGTATATTTGTAAGACATAACATTTACAATTTTGATTCTTTATTGAGTTAAGAAAGTGAAGAGAATCCCCCTGTTGGCGCAAGGGGATTTTTTATTACAGCTTTATAGTGTAGATGCTTTCTCTTCCTTTGTCATTATCCTTTTGCAGGATTCCTGTTTTAAACAGTTTGGAGCAAGTAACAACAACCGAAGATTCAGAAATATCGCTTTCATGTTGGCGCATGAAATCAATAACTTGGTGGGCGGTTGCTTTCTTTAATTCATTGACAGCAAATAAAACCTTGTCTTGAAGTTTACCTTTTAAAGGATAATCGTTCTGAACATACTTTTCAGATTCAACAACTTTAAGAAGGTTCATAATCGCGTCGTACTCTTTAAGTACAGGTTTTAGTTTAGCTTCTAGTTCATCTTTAACCGCTTTTAACTCATCGCGCCTAAACTTTAATCCTTGAACATAATTCATAACATAACATTTTTGATTCGTCTACAATGTTACAAAATAAATTATTTAACTTAAAACAATTTAACTAATATTTATTTAAGATGGGGAAAAGGAAATTTAGCTATAAAGTGATACTAAGCAAAGGTTTATCCTTATTTTTAAAGGCTAAACGCTACACTATTCACAAGATGACAGCAAACAGTAAAAAGCATAAGATTCTAAAGGCACTTACAGACCACTGGTTGGACGGAGAAAATAATACTGTTTCGGGCTTCACAGTGACTGAGTTCGGAAGATGTTTAAACAACATGCAAATACATTTAAGGACAAACATTAACATTCAAGAGGTTGATAATATTTGCTTTACTCTAACTAACCAAGGTTTTATAAGATCATTTCATTTCGACGCTAAAACAAAACTGCATACTTATTTGATTGAAGACATAGGTAGAGTAGCAGTAATAGAAAAAAGGTTTAAGAACTTAATTTGGTTCAGAAACTTTGACTTTTGGAAATGGGTCTTACCAGTAATTTTTAGCTTAACAGCTTTAGCAATTTCCTTGTACACTAAAGTACAGAATTAATTTATAAACATATAAGCAGCACATTACCAATCAGTTATAATTTAAACTGTTTATATGGTATAAGTGCCAAAATAATAATCAATTAATTAACTCTACTAAGTTATTTTTAATATCTACGCCTCTCATCAATTCAATATCTCCTTCTGCCTCTAAAACTAGATCTTGTAAATTTTTTGTGGGTTTATTAAAATTGATTATCCCATTAATTTTTAAAGGAATTAAAACATGACCATTTACTGCAATAGAACTATTCGTATTGCTTTCAAAATCGAATTCTTCGGCTTCAACAACAATTCCAATACAATAGGATAAGAAAAAAATATCTTTGATTTTAAGTTTCATCTATTTTAAAATCCTAAGCAACTATTTTTAGAGTTCCTATTATAACGTTCCTTCATTTTATCTATAAACTCATGCGACCAAGCTATTCTATCGTAATATGTCACATTGTTATTTGACAATAAAAAATCAATGAACCAACTCTTTGAAGTTATAATCTAAGCCATTCTTTGTTTTGATTATCCTTCAAGTAAACAGATTTGTTAGTTATATGTGATAGGTTAGTAGATAAATTAATATCGAATTCTTCAACGGATATATTCTCATGAAATTGAAATTCATCTCCCATAAATAGAATTGAAAATGATTTTTCATTGGATTTGTCTGAGAAATAAAATCCTGCTAATTCATTGTAGTCAGAATTAAAAACTAATCTCATCACGTCGATTTTTAGACTTAAATCTTGGTTTTTATTGATGTTTAATTCGTCATAATTCTCATATAAATTAAAGAGATCAATATCCTCAACATAGCTTTTTGAAAAAAATGGATTTGCTCCATTCATGAAAATGCCAATATAATCGTCATTTTCCAATTTAAGATAAATGACATTATTAATCTCTTCATCTTCTTCATCCGAAAGAACTATTGAAAATAAAAGCTCTTTTCCCAAAAAAAGGGTTTCGAATTTTTTGAAATTTGAAGTAATGAAATTCTCTGCGATCATAATTATTCTTTGCTAAACCCTATAAGCATGTAATTGTTTTATCGATTTCTCAGTTAACCCTAAAGAAATATATTTTTTTAGAATTCTAGGATTGTCATTTTTCAAGACATTGAATAATCCACTAATGGGGTCCGAAGGTTCGATGTCAAAATTAGATTTTATTCCCAATTGTACTAAATCTTCTGTCTTCATTGAGGTGTGAAACAGAAAAAAACGCTCTAATGTTTCTTTACCGTAAAGTGGATTATAAGCCATCTTTCCAACAATGGATTTCCAACGCTCTTGTGTGAAAGACAGAAAAAAAATATGGTTGAACAAAAGCAATTCTTCAGAAATAGAAAATGGTAAATACTCAAAGAAAAAACTAAGTAAAAGGTCATTTTCAGGTGTTGAATCCGCCTGAATTAATTTCGATAAACCACTAATGTAATTCGGATCGGAGGATAAAACCGAATCAATTTGTTCTTTAAATGTCATAATTAAATTCAAATTATCCGGATGATCTAATTGATTGAATCGACAATCGAATCGGCTAAAATCTGCGTTATTTCGTTCATTTTAGAATTCGATTTCATAAACCTCCCATTTCTCTTTTGGATAATAAAAACGCTTAATTATTTCTTGCGTTAATGGTTTCCAATTTGATTGAATGAAATTTTGTTCATGAAGGTTTCTAATAGACTCTATTATTGTATTAATTTCTAGATTAATTGTTATCACAAGATTAGTTTCGAAATAACAACTATGGTCTTGATCGATGACGTTAGTCAATCTTTCTATAGTAATAAAATTTAATTCGTAACAATTACCAAGACTGTCTTCTAATAGTAGATCACCTCTTGTTCCTTTCATTAAGCATTCTTCATCTACTTCTCTCCCAAGTGAATAAATAAGATTGTATTTCATGGTAAAATATTATTGTAATCCTTTAGTTTAATTTTGCTTACTAGTTCTTGATACCTTTCCAGTGTCATTACTCCAGCAACTTTGGGTACAATCTCATAATGTGTTCCAGAAGTATGCATGAATTCGAGTTCATCAGGAACAGTTGAGTAATCAACTTCAAATGCTCCACCTTTCTGTTGTACCCAATGATTATTCTTGTCTAAATTTAGTGAAATACCCTTCCGTTTCATAAAACCCTGCTTATTTACAGAGTTTCTAATGTCGACATCCGACATAAATATTTTATCTCCACCCCTATAGATAGGACCATCTTCAGGGGTATATGTTTTCTTTATATCAAACTCACTTCCATACATCACAATTCGATAAACACCGCCACCCAGTTCTTTTGCTCCAAAGCCTGTTACTCCTTTAAACGCTTTTAGAGGCAACAATTCAGCGAGCAAAGCTGCAACAGGAGTGTCTACTTTGTCATTGGCTTCGGCAATGATTTTGGCAGCGAGGAGTGCCTTTCGTTTGCTATCCTTGTTCGGACCATCCGGAATGTCTTTATCCGTCTCGTCCTTCATTTTCTTTTTGGTGGCATCGTCTACTTCACCCTCGTGTTTTTTGAGGTTGTCCAGATCCGGTTCTTCATCTGCCTTATTGGTTTTCGGTAAATCCGAATCGGTGTTTTTATCGTGCGGAGCAGTGGTCTTCTTATCCGGTGTATGATCGCCACCCGTGGTACTTGTTTTTTTATTCGACCCGTTTGCCGGATTGTAAGGTGCTTTGTTTTCAAGCACTTCATCCGAATTGCGGCTCATGAATTTTTTGAGGCTGGCGTAAAGACCTGTCCAGGTTTCTTTGCGGAAAAGGGCTTTGACAGTGCGAGGTGCCCACGTAAGCGTGCGGATCAAGCCATTTTTCATGTTCAGGAATGCGCGCTTGCCAAAGGTTTTGGGGTATTTACTGATGGTGTTCTTGAGACCGTTACCACCCTTAACGGTGGCTTTTCCGCCCACAATTCCCATGATGGATAAGCCGGTATTGGCCGTGTCTTGTTTTAAAGCCGCGGTATTCTGGAACAAGACATCTGCGGTTTTGGCTGTGTGAATGTCGTAGATGTTTTTGATTCCGGACAATACACTCAAAATGCCGGTCACT
>JBILJP010000053.1:0-18938 GCA_044377135.1 Fluviicola sp. | reverse complement strand
CTATAGAGTACTATTGGATGGGGGTTTTTGTTCAGACTATTTTTCGAATACGGCTCAAATTTTTGTGCAATCACTAACTGTTCCCGGCGTAATAACGGGTGGGGATTCATTGTGCATCACCAATGCTTCGGGTGTATTGAATGTAACAGGAAGTATCGGTACTGTATCGTATTGGGAATCGTCAGTTGATAGTGGTGTAACCTGGGATTCGATTCCCTGGACTTCTACGAGTTTAGCTTTTACCAATTTAACACAAACTACATGGTATCATGTGTATACAGATGGTGGTTTCTGCCCGAGTTATTGGTCTGATACGGCAGTTGTGTATGTAGAACCGATGGTAGTTCCCGGGCAGATTGTAGGTTCCGATTCTGTTTGCGGTATTACAGGAATTGGTTTACTGACTTTTACCGGTGGTTCGGGCACTGTTGATCATTGGGAATATTCTACCGATGGTGGCGTGATATGGAATTTTATTTCCAACATGACAAACACCCACATTTACAGTAATGTTTCAACCACAACTCTTTACCGGGTCTACGCAAAAGGTGTATACTGTTCGGGGGTTTATTCCGATACAGCAATCCTGTATGTTGAATTGCCTTCAGATGCGGGAACGTTGCAAAGTAGTGGTAGTGTATGTCCCGGAGGAAATTACCTGCTGGCTTTAACCGGACAAGTAGCCACCGACTATGTGTGGGAAAGTTCCGCAGATGGCATTACATGGTCAACCACACCGAATACGAATACATGGTCGTTGCAGGTAAACGGTATTGTATCCGATTCATCGTACCGCGTCATTGTTCAAAATGGTATTTGTGGATTTGATACATCAGCTGTTGCTACAATTACCGTTTTTACTCCGGATATTGCCAATGCAGGTATCGATACATCTTTATTTTTGGGCGATTCGATACAATTGCTCGGAAGTGGCGGTATAGCAGGAGTATGGATGCCTGGGGCAAGTCTGACAGATTCAGTGATTACCAACCCAATTGCTTTTCCTGTTGCAACAACAAGCTACATTTACACTATTATTGATACCAACGGTTGTATCAATTACGACACCGTAATTGTGACCGTTTATCCACCAAATGATTTGATCATTCGCAATGTGATCACTGCCAACGAAGATGGCTACAACGACAGCTGGATTATTTCCGGAATAGAAAATTTCCCGCTCACATTTGTAATTGTGTTCAATATTTATGGTGAAGAAGTCTACAAAAACGATGACTATCACAATGATTGGAAAGGCACTTACAACGACAAGCGATTGCCCAACGGCACCTACTATTATACGGTAATTCCTGGCGGTTCGGAAGAAAAGATAAAAGGAACCTTAACCATTTTGGGCGATGAATAGAGTGTTACTTTTATTCATCATTGTTTTTTACGGAGTGCGGCTCAATGCGCAACAGGTTCCGTTTTACAACCATGTGGTGATCAATCCGTTTGTCTACAATCCTGCAATGGCAGGAGCTTCCGGTGATGTGAATGCCTATTTGGTAAGGAATCAGCGTTATGCGTCATTTTCAACGGCTTCAGTAAACAATTACCTCACGATTGATGGTGCTTTCGCGAAACAGAAAGCCGGTTTTGGCGTGCAGGTTTCCAATCAAACTGCCGGATTACAACAACAGTTTGCTGCATCATTGAGTTATGCTTACCGCATTCGACTTACCAAAACACAAGAACTTCGGTTCGGGTTAAATGCTGGAATCCTCGACAATCGATTTGATGTCAAATCCATCAACGTAGAACAGTTGGATGATCCTTACCTTGTTTCAATGCGTCCAGCGGTAACCTCATTTGATATGAATGCAGGTGTTGCCTATAGTTGGAACAGTTTAAAAATAGGATTAGCCGTTCCACAAATGATCGGAAACAAAGTGGCATTTGATAAAGAAAACTCGAGAGGATATTACCGCTTAGCACGCCATGTTCTTTTTTCAACTTCATATGATTTTCCACTTACAAAATCGGGCATGTTGTCGTTGAAACCTGTTGGATTTCTGCGGTATGTTCCCGGAGCACCCATTCAGTACGATGTGCTTCTGCAATTTGATCATCGCAAAATAGGATGGGTATCGGCTGGTTATAAGTCGGGTTATTCGGTGCAGATGAATGTAGGTTTTCATGTGTTAAAACAATTTAAGATCGGCTATAGTTATGAGTATTTGGTGGGGTCCATAAAAAACTACTCGTCAGGAGCTCATCACGAGCTGATGCTCGGATTCAAATTTGGGAACCCGAAACGCGAAAACATTCCGGAGCCGGATAAATCAGTTGCAGTGACACAACCGGATACAATTAACCAACAATTGATTGAGCGCAATAAAGAGTTGGAGGAATTGTTACTGAAAACACTGGCCGAAAAAGAAATCATCAAGGAACAGCAAAACGAATTGATTCAACAAAACAAGGAATTGCAACAAGAAAAAGAAGTCTTGATTGTTGAAGTAGAAAAGCAGAAAACTCCTTCAACGGATACCGTTGCAACCGTTCCACAAAAAGATCCGCAAAAAGATCCGCCGGTAAAACCGCTTGAAAAAATACCTTATGCTAAGGGCTATCGCTTCATTGATTTGGATTTGGCAGATTCACCGGATGGATTTTATGTAATTAGTGGGGTGTTTTCCAGCAGGAAGAACGCCGATATTGCACTGACAAAAAGTTTAGAAGACTTTAGCAGTTCGTATTTGGTTATCAATAAAAAGAATGGATTTTATTATGTAGTTATTCTATATACATTGGATCAGGAAGAAGCGACGAAGGTGTCTAAGAAATACAAACGTTCAACTAAAAAAGACGCTTGGATCTTAAATTACCATATAGAAAATTAAATTTTAACAATTTGTTCAATAAAAACACAGGAGTGTATAAAACAACGTTTTTTATAAATCCACAACGTATTTAAGTGGAATTACTAAAACGGTTTACCAAATGAACGCTTTTGTTCAAGGGTACTCTGAATTAAATTAGATATTTTAGTACATCGCTTTGCGCGGCGATTGGGTTAGGTAATATCAATGGGAAAAGATAAAGGGGTTTGTCTCCATTGATAAGTGAAGTTTACTACATGAAAATTAATGCTCTACTTTATGAAAACGGCTTTTTCTACAAAATTGCTTACGTTGCTGTTATTGTTATTAACGCAACCTGTATTGGCTCAGTTTCCGGGGTGCCCGGATATCAATGCAGGAATTGATCAAGTACTTCCTTGTTCACAAACATGTACCAATCTTACTGCGACACCTTTTCATACGGGAGCTACCACAACGTATGCAGTTAGTAGCATTCCGCATGCACCGCCTGTAGCATACAACGCGGCAGGAGGAACTGCGGTTTCGGTGAGTACAGATGATGTTTGGAGTCCGATTGTGAACCTACCCTTTAACTTTTGTTTCTACGGTGTCAATTACAATACGGTGAATATCGGTTCCAATGGTGCCATTCAGTTCGGTCCTTTGGTAGGTGGCGGTTTTCACCCTTGGTCATTTACTGCCTCTTGTCCTTCGGCTGCATTATCTACTGCCGGTGATGTATTCGGTGTATATCATGATACCGATCCTTCTATTGGAGGTACCATTAAATGGTATTTATTGGGAACAGCTCCTTGTCGTATTTTCGTGGTATCATACAATAGCCTTCCACACTTCTCATCAACGTGTAATACCAATACGTTCACTACGAGTATGATTGTATTGTATGAAACGACCAATGCAATTGATGTTTACGTGCAACAAAAGCAAACCTGTCCTTCCTGGAATAACGGAAATGCCGTAATCGGTATTCAACGACCTGATGGTGCTTTAGGAATAACACCTCCAGGAAGAAATACAGGTCCGTGGACAGTAAATACTCCTGAAGCATGGCGTTTTACGCCAAATGGTATTCCAAATTATACGGTGAATTGGACCCAAGGTGTAACACCGATTGGTTCCGGTAATACGGTCACTGTTTGTCCGGGAGCTACTACAACGTATACGGCCACGGTAACTTACACGATGTGTAACGGAACAACCGTAACAGAGAACGATCAGGTAACGGTTAGTTTTTCGGGACTAAGCGCTCCTACCGTAACACCAGTAAGTGAAACCTGTTCCAATTACAATAATGGATCTGTTACCATCGATAATCCGGTGGGGGCAGGACCTTATACTGTAGCAATTAACGGACCTTCCAGTTCGTCTGTGGTAGAACCCAACACGGCAGCCGCGGTTGCCAATTTCACCAATTTACCCGATGGAAACTATACCTACACGGTCACCGGAAACAACGGTTGTACTTATACGGGGAATTTTGTCATCGGTGCAGGGCCGCCTTGTTGCAGTGTTACAGCTGTTTCAACCAATATTGCTTGTAACGGAACCAATTCAGGAACAGCAACAGCCAATCCGGTAGGTTTGTCTCCGTTTAACTATTCATGGACGAATGGACAAGTGAGCCAAACTGCTACCAGTCTTGGTGCAGGAGCTTATAGTGTTACAATGACCGACGGTTCCGGATGTACTGCCACAGCCAATGTTACTATTACAGCACCTCCGGTTCTTAGTGGAACGACTGCCTTTACGAATGTTTCGTGTAACGGTGGATGTAACGGTACAATAACCGTAACTCCAGCTGGTGGAGTAGGTCCGTATCAATACAGTTTGAACGGTGGTGCCTACCAGGCAAGTAACGTCTTTACAGGATTGTGTGCAGGCGCATACACCATTACAATAAGAGACGCCAATAACTGTACGGTTGTTCTGAATAGAACCATTACCCAACCTACACCTCTTGCATTGACTGTTGCTTCTACAACACCTGCTACCTGTGGATTAAATAACGGTGCAGTAACCGTTTCAGGAAGTGGCGGTACGATTAACTATCAGTATAATATCGGTGGACCTAATCAAGCTAGTCCTACATTTACAGGTTTAGCTCCGGGCTCTTACACCGTTACCATGACAGATGCAAACGGTTGTACTAGAACCGTTCCTGTTACCATTATTGCGGTTAACGTGCCAACAATTTCTATTTTAAGTCAGCAAAACGTAAGTTGTTTTGGTGGAGGAAACGGTTCTATACTGATAGGTGCTACCGGTGTAGCTCCGATTAATTATTCATTAAATGCAGGACCTTTTCAAACATCCAATAACTTCGGGTCGTTACCCGCAGGAAATTATACGGCAACTGTAAGAGATGCCAATAACTGTACTGCGACCATTAACTTCACGATCACAGCACCGCCTCAGTTAGCTTTTACTACTGTGGCTACACCATTGTCGTGCAACGCTGTTTGTAACGGACAAATTCAAGTAAATGCCACCGGCGGAACCGCTCCGTATCAATTTTCAAGTAACAATGGTGCTACGTTTTCTCCTACCAACCCGATCACAGGTCTTTGTGCCGGATTGGTGAACATTGTGGTACAGGATGCAAACGGCTGTTTGGCCAATGCGAGCGTTAATATTACACAACCGGCGCCATTGACCGCTACTTTCGTAGGAGCAAATCCTATTTGTAATGGAATTTGTAACGGTTCAGTAACAGTAACGGCATCGGGTGGTACTTTAGGGTATCAATATTCAGCCAACGGTGGTGCATTGCAAGGAAGCAATGTGATTCCAGGCCTTTGTGGCGGTCCGAATACAATCTTGGTTCAAGATGCGCAAGGTTGTCAGTTTACCGGAAACCAAGCGTTAGTAGATCCACCAGCTTATGGTATCGATACGGTATCTGTGGTTGAATCGAATTGTGGATTTAATAACGGTTCCATTTCGGTTGCGGCCAACGGTTTGAACGGACCTTTCCAGTATTCAATGGAAGGCGGACCTTACCAGGTAAGTGGAACGTTTACGAATTTATTTGGTGGAGCTTATAGTTTTACGGCCATCGATCAACTAGGGTGTATTGCGCAAGCCTTTTGGGGAATCAACGATGTTGAAATGGACGGTATTGTATTGTTACAAACCGATCCGCTTTGTTTCGGCGCGAATGACGGAAGTATAGAAGTAACCAATGTGAGCGGTGCTGCACCAATTACATTTGAATTGGATAATAGCGGAATTACCCAACCAAGCGGTATTTTCCCGAGTGTACCTGAAGGTAGTCACGTTGTGACCATTTACGATGGCGGACTTTGTGTATTCAACATTCCGTTTATGGCGAATGAGCCTGATCTGATTACCTTTAGTAGCTCCGTTGTGGATGTTTTATGTAGCGGCGGAAATACAGGGCAAATTACCTTTAGCGGTGCAACAGGTGGAACCGGAGCATTCCAGTATAGTGTAGACAATGGTGCAACCTATTCGATCAATCCTGTTTTTACAGGGCTTGCTGCAGGAAACTATAATTTAGCAGTTCGTGATGCGAATAACTGTGTTGTCTACGGAACGGCAACCATTATTCAGGCACCACCGCTTGCGTTTACTTCCAGTGTGTTTGATTTGACATGCTTTGGTAATAACTCCGGATTTATTCAGTTGGCTGCTACAGGTGGTAGTGGTGGTTACCAATTCAGTATAGATAACGGAGCAACGTTAAGTCCGGTAGATGCGTTCTTCGGATTAGCTGCGGGTACTTACCCAATATTGATTCAGGATGTTGCTTTGTGTCAGATTACCGGAACAGTAACAGTTGCAGAACCACCGGTACTTGCAGCTACTTATACTACAACACCTGCACTTTGTAATGCGTCATGCGACGGAGAACTTGCGATAACAGCTTCAGGAGGTACAGCACCTTATTTCTACAGTAGTGATAACGGATCTTCATTTACAGTTGCATCCACACTCATGAATTTATGTGCGGGTACGTATCAAGTGATTGTAAAAGATGATAATGATTGTGTAATTGCATCCACTCAAACCATTACTGAACCTGCAGCTATCGTGTTAAATGTAGTTCCAACTGCTTCAACATGTGCGTTGCCAAACGGTGAATTATTGTTGAATACCAGCGGTGGTGTTTCCGGATTTGGATACAGCATTGATGGTGGTGCAACTGTTTTAGGGACTAACAACTTTACCGGACTTTTGGCCGGGACGTATGATGTGGTGGTGATTGATAGTAATAACTGTCAAATCACTTCACAGGAAATCTTGTTGAATCAAGCTTCACCGATCATTGTTGGTACGTATCTAACGGATGTTACTTGTAACGCCGCTTGCGACGGAACGATTGACGTAACTGTTACCGGTGGAACAGGAACCTTGAGTTATGATATCGGAGGCGCGGCACTTGGAAGTCCGTTTATCACAGGAATTTGTGCAGGAAACTACACCTTTACTGTTACCGATCAAAACGGATGTACTGATGCAGTTCCGTTTACGATTACCGAACCAACAACGCTCGCATTAACAACTACAGTTACAGATCTGTTGTGTTTCCAAGACAATTCAGGCGAAATTGTGTTCAATGCAACGGGTGGTACACCAACTTATTTTTACAGTACAGATAACGGAGCAACTTTCTCGAACCAAAATACAAGTTCGTTTATGGCGGCAGGCACCTATGATTTGGTGCTGAAAGATCAGAATGATTGTGTGGTTCCGCTTCAGGTTACCATTACCGAACCTGCTGAACTGATTGTACAAAATCAATCTTCCAACAATGCAGTTTGTTACGGATCATGCGATGGTGATGCAATTGTTACGCCAGCAGGTGGAACGGGGAATTATTATTATACATGGGGCAACGGAGTTGTTGGAACCAATAACGCTACCGGTCTTTGCGCGGGTTCGTATGATGTACTGATCGAAGACGACAATGGTTGCCAAACAACAGCGCTCTTTTCTATAACAGAACCTGCGATACTGACAATTGTGAGTTATACAACTACTGATGTACTTTGTAATTCGATGTGTGACGGAACCATTACGGTTAACGCTCCATTGGCTACCGAATTTAGTGTAGACGGTGGAATTACGTTCCAGGCTTCGAATGTGTTTACCGGACTTTGTATCGGCGTATATGACATTGTTGTAAGAAATGCGGTAGGATGTACACAAACAACGACCACCGAGATTTTCGAACCGGCTCCATTGTTCTTGAATTCAATTCCTGAAGACGGGATCACCATTTGCTACGATGGATACGGGACACTTTCAGGAAACGCTTCAGGTGGGGTAGAGCCTTACTATTATGTTTGGAACACCGGAGATACAACGCAATTCCTGAATGTGAACTTAACACTTCCGGCAACGTTTACATGTACGGTTTACGATCAAAACGGATGTGTATCGAATGCTGAATCTGCCGATGTGTTGATTCGTCCACCATTTGTTCCTTCGGTAACAACACCGATTACCATTTGTCCGGGACAGTTGGCAACAGCCACCGGTTCAGGCGTTGACGGATTGTTGAATTACAACTACCAATGGCTTTCAACCAACCTTGATACATTGGGAACAGGAAGTACTTACAGTTACACACCAACAATTTCGGAAACCATATTATTGGTTGCCAACGATGCTTGTTTCTTGTATGATACATTGGTTGTAGACATTCAATTGTTTACCATTCCGGCACCGAATTTCACGGTAAATCCGGCACTTGGCTGTTCACCGTTGAACGCTACATTTACCAACCAAATGGATCCGGCTACAGTGGCTTCTGCTACTTGGACGTTCAGTGACGGTGGAAGCGATAACAGTAACGGAAATACAACCGTTGCGCACCAATTTGTGAATGTAGGTTGTTATGATGTGACGCTTGAGGTAACAACAACTGATGGCTGTACGACAGATACCACTTTGCAGAATGTGGTGTGTGTAGTTCCGGATCCGGTAGCTGACTTCTCGTACTCTCCTTCCATACCAACAACCGTGAATTCGGCCATTAATTTCTTTGATCAATCCATCAGTGCTGTTAGTTACAGCTGGGATTTCGGAGGATTGGGTGGTTCATCACTGGAAAATCCGTTATTTAACTTCGGTGAAGTTGATCCGGGTGAAATCATTGTTTGTTTGGAAGTAACTTCGCAAGAAGGCTGTGTGAATGAAATCTGTAAACCAATTCCGTTTATTGAGGAGTTCCTGGTGTATGTTCCGAATGCGTTTACGCCTGATGATGATGAGTACAATCCGACCTTCAAACCGGTATTCCCGGAAGGCTTGATGATTGAGGATTATTCGTTTGTGATTTATAACAGATGGGGTGAAATCATTTTTGAATCGAAAGATTTTGCTATCGGTTGGGATGGTACCTATCATGGTGCTATTGCCAAAGAAGGGGTTTATACCTGGGCAATACGTTTGGTAGGTGGACCTCAACAGAAACGCTTTAAATATCAAGGGCATGTGAATCTCTTGAGGTAGGATTAAAAAACAAAAGAATGGAAGTGGTTATCGAAAGGTGACCACTTTTTTTGTGACCTTAACCTGTTTTACCGGCCTGCAAAATCATCCGTTGAAACAGTATTATCAAACAGGATGAAAATTAACGTTGAAAAGAGAATGTAGTTAAAGTGCTGTTTCTTTTTGCAGGATTGTTTTTACATTTATCCCAACCAAACACTATTTATTGACTTATGCAAAATTCTCTTTCGAAAAAAACAGTAAATTCTCTGTTACTCAGCATTCCGTTTTGGTTTTCCATTCTTACATACTATCCACTGTTTTCACAGGGCTTCTCAGGTATAAACCTTGCTACCCCTTTACGGAATGGTGGCTTGGATTGGGGAGATTATGATAACGATGGCGATTTGGATCTTGTAATGTGTGGATCTAACAGTCAAAATTTACCCTACACCATTATTTATCGAAATGACAATGGCTTATTTGTCAACGCGGGCATTTCATTGCTTTCATGCGGATCTGGTGATGTAAGCTGGGGCGATTATGATCAGGATAACAATCTTGATTTAATCATTGCCGGTTCATCAGGAACAACCCTGTATCACAACAACGGTAACAGTACATTTACCGCCAATACCAGTGTTTTTGCAACCACCAACGGAGGCACGGCAGAATGGGGCGATTACGATCAGGATGGCGATTCGGATATTTTACTGACAGCTTCTTCCGGCGGAACCTGGATTTATCAGAACGACAAAGGTGTATTTACAGCCACTGTTCAAATCAATACCGAGACACATACAGCACGTGGCTACCAAGGTGATTATGATAATGATGGCGATCTGGATATTTTGGAACTTTCCGATGTGTTAGGAAGCCAGGCCGTGGTGATTTACCAACAAAATCAATATGTATTTGCACCACTTTCCAATACCGGTTTACCAGCATTATCCAATGCCTACGGAACATGGGTTGATCTGAACAACGATGGTTACCTCGATATCGTAATTGATGGTATTCCGCCATCGTCAGACAATGATTCGTTGTACTTTTTTCAAAGCAATCGCAATGGAACATTTACTGAAATGCGTGGCACGCGCACAACCGGTTATGACTGGAACGGATCAATGAGTGCTATGGATTACGATGCCGACGGTTTTCAGGACATCGTGATTTCGGGGATTCGCAATAATGAATACGGATTCAGTATTTACAAGAACTCCGGCATGGGTAGTTTTCAACTGATTTCCTCAGGACCTGGCGCCGATCATGGTGAAATTATGTGGGGCGATTATAACAGTGATCATCATCCTGATTTTGCATTAACGGGTATGAATGGTGCAGCATCCTCGCAATTGCGTGCGATCGTCTATAATCAAAGTGCAACAGGAACAGCTAATACAGCGCCTACAACACCCTATAATTTATATACCCAGATCTCAGGTTCAACGGTCACAATGGGGTGGATTTGTGCAAATGCCTGCGATCAGCAAACACCTTTGGCCACCATCACTTATAATGTATGGTTGCAAAATGCCACCACCGGTGAGTATATCGTGAGCCCTTCTGCCGATTATAATACCGGAAAAAGAAAGGTAGCCCGCGCAGGTAATGCCGGTGCACGTAATACTTTTACAGTGAAAAATCTGAATAGCGGAATTTACACATGGGGTGTGCAGGCAATTGACGGTGCATTTGAAGGTTCCGGATTTTCTACTCAGGAAGGCGAGTTTACGGTCAATGTTGACGACTCTACATTTGTTATTGCCCCGATTGATCGAAAACGAACGATATGCGGCGATGTTCCAGTTCAACTCAAAGTATTTCCCGAAGGTGCTGCTTATCAATGGAAACGTGATGGTGAAAATGCAACTGGTAATTCAACCGATCGCATTTATTCGGCAACAGCGCCGGGTACTTATAGTGTGCAAGTAAAAAACAGCGAGAATAACTGGATAACAGGTTTCAACACCATTACCGTTGGCGCTACCATTAATCCCTATCCGCCAATTGCACCATCGCCACAAAATGTTTGCTCGGGTGTGCAGTCATATGTGGTTGCTGAACCCGGATTGGGAGGAACGATGTGTTTGTGGTATTCGTCTGAACTAAGTACCACGCCTTTTTATACAGGTAATGCTTTATGCATCATTCCCGGACAAGTTGCCACGACTTATTATGTCAGTTCTTCTTTCGAAACAACAGGCTGCGAGAGTAAAACCAGAACAGCCATTGTGATACAGCCACAACCACAGCCAGCACCACCAACCACAAACGGACCGATAACAACCTGCCAAACCGGTTTATTTCACCTCCAGGCACAATCTGTTGAGAACACCAATCAAGTTGGATGGTTTTCTTCACCAACGTCTGAACTACCTTATTATACAGGTACGCAACTTGACACGGTATTAAACGCAAGCACTACATTTTACGTGCGCAGTATCAGTCCGACGCACTGTGTCAGCGTGCCTGTCACACTTTCGGTTAACATAGTCGATCCGCCAGGACTACCCGTTGTTGCGAATGTTATAATGTGTGCTCCCGGACAAACACTCATCACGGCTCGCCCGGTAAATGGCTCAACCTGTCGCTGGTATCCTGATGAGGACTCAGATTCGTTACTGGCTACAACAAGAAATTTTCAAACACCTTATTTATCCGGCGATTATACATTTTATGTAACCTCCTATAATGAAACAGAGAATTGTGAAGGCCCCCGTCATCCTGTAACAGTTACGGTGAATTCAATTGCTGCAGCACCTTTAGCCGAAGATGTTACGCGTTATGGTAGTTCGGTAGTTCCGCTTTATGCAGCGCCACCTGCAGGTGCTAACACGTGTAAATGGTACAGCGATTCGTTGCGCCGGAATTTAGTGTTCACCGGATTAAACTTTTTAACCCCGCGCATTAGCACAACAACTAGCTATTGGATTGTAGGAGTGAATACCAACACTGGTTGCTCAGGAACTGCCATGAAACGTGTTCGGGCCATTATTACCACGGCACCCGATATTAACCCCAATCCTGATTTTGTATTCAATATTCCGCAAAACAAAGGCAACCGCAATTATAACGGTGTGAATTTATTTACCGGCGATTTGAATTTAACCGTTCCGTTGGCTGCCATTGGCGGAGAACTGATTCAGTATCAGGTTGCATTAAGTTACAGTAGTCGATCAGTTGCCTTATCGCCACTCAGCACCTCAAACGAAGTGAACGGGTTAGGCTGGAAGCTGAACGATTATCCGAAAATGGCTTATGATGTGGTGAGCGATGCTTTCTGGTTACTAATGCCGGATCAGAAATACAAATTGGATACAGTTTCGTCCACTTCCACTTCCATGGAGTTAAGTGCTGGAGAAGATTTTGTAACATGGAAATTTGTTTGCCTGAATTCGAATCAAACCGTGACTGGCCGACAATGGCAGGTTACAACAGGAGATGGTACACAATATGTGATGCATGATGTGCCCGTTAATATTACCGAAGGCGGAAGCACGTCGCAAGTATGGAATATCTCGAAAATACGTGATAGCCAATTGCGCGACTCATTAACTTTTTCCTACAATGGCCGGCGATTAATCTCCATCTCGACGATTAACGACGAACGATTAACGTTGTTATATAACAATCAAAACAAACTACTCGAGGTTAGAAAATATTCTGTATACAATAGTACGGAACAACGCATACAAGCAGGTTGTGTGCTTACGTATGCAACGAATATCTTCCCGCTCAATACATCTTATTCTATTTTGCAATCCATCCAGTCGATGACGAATTGCAATCCTACTACAAATGGGGGAATAACTTACGTACCTGCTGCTCCGCCTAGCTCATTTGAATATTCGCCCGCAGTCAATGCAGGGGCCATGAGTTTGCGCAAAGAAGAAACCGGTTCGGCAACTTCGTTTGTCTATGGTTTAGTGCCTTCTTCGTCGGGTAAAAATTATTATCCGGTTGTGCAGCTCAATAACCTGAATGGTACCACACATAAGTACGAAACGCAAATACTGAAAGATCATACAGCAATAACAATTGAATACGACCAGTTCAACGCCTCTGCCGATGGAGGTTACTATGCGCAGTTCAACGAAGTGAAAGTGTTGCCCGGCGTAGATGAGTTGTCAACTGTTTTTAAGAAAAGTAACACCAGTTTTGAAGACAAACACAATGAACCGCTGTTTGAGAACATACTAAGCGATTGGTTTAGTACCGACTATGCTTTATCGGGAACTCAAAGCGTGAAATTCGATTATTACAATCAAGGTATGCCCGGATTGGACAATCGCGATATTAAAACGAAACAATTGTTTTTGAATAAAGCCTTACGGATGCGTGCTGCTGCAGGAGTTGATGCTGCTACGAAATATAAAGGTCCGCAGGATTCGGTGGCAGTTGGATTTTATGCGTACGATAAACATCAATCGCTGGAAGTAAAGTTTAAAGTGCAGATTATTTATTACGATTCATTGAATAAAATTCTTAGCCATGAAAAAACAACACTTTACCTGGATGACGATAACTATGGCAAGTGGGTGCCGTTTGAATTACATTATGCAGTGCCGCAGGATGCACATTCGTTTCGTTTCGAAATTTGGGGAGGCGATCCGTTATCATATTATGATTTTTACCTTGATAATTTTTGGGTAAGTGGCGCTGATTATGAACGACAAGGCGCAGCGGTATATCATTTTTTTAACGGAAATCCGGCTGAAAGGTTGAAACATCTACCCGATGAATATCTGCAAACACATGCGCAGGAAAAAATACTCTCCTCTAAATTTACAAGTTTCGAAACCGGTGATCCTTACACCGATTGGATCAGTCACAGTAGCGATTGTAAACCCAAACAAACAGCCAATACATCGTCGGTTGTTTCTTCTTATAATGGAACAAATGCTTACCGGATGCGAGCCTGCGATAGTGGGGATAAAAGCAGTTTGCATGGCACAATCAATAAACCTTCGGGCGCTGATTATGCGTTACTCACATTTCATTATAGCAGCCTGCAAATAAGCGGTATGAGTTTCCGTATCCGAACAAAAGCTGATAATGCATCATCTTACACAGATACAATTATTACGTTAACGAATAGCTATTTTGTTGATTCCGCGTATCGATTCATACAACGCAAAATTCCAATCGGAAGCCATACGAATAATGTGTATTTCGAAGTGAAAGTGATGGACTCGGGCAACCACGCACAAGTGAACGATTTTTTCATCGATGATTTATCGCTAATCTATATTCAGCAAGATAATGAGGGCAATGTCTCTGCTCCTGTAGCCAATGTAACCAATCCGCTCATCATTGGTAAATCGTATCATATTCGCGTTTTGTCGGATGACCATCAGGAGTTGCAGGCAAACGAATATGTGTACGCCGCTGCTGTCGCAACCAATGGAGGGGCATACATGCAACTCACGAATATGTTACCTGCCAATCGTGGTGCGCAGATGGCGGGAAACACGATTACGTATAACAGCCGGGGTCAAGTCAAAAAAATGAAATCGGCCTGGACACGCACTCTTGCCGATTCGTCGCACATCACCGTATTCAATGAAGTCGATTATATGTACGCTTATCTGTTGTGGCCGGCACTTGCCAAAGATAGTTTACACCGAATGAACGACATCGCGATGACTGTAAATTATACGAAAAATGGAGAAGACTCTAACTGGGTTGTTGTTGGTGGAAATATTACACAGTGGAAAAAATTCACGAATTTGTCAACTGCTAATGGCGGAACAACAAGTCAATGGGCGCCATGGCGAACATTTACTTTAATTGCCCCTGTAAGCGCTGCCGACTTGCAAACTGTTATTCAAAACATCAGTAGTAGTAGTTATACACCACCAGCATCTGCGTGGCGACTTGATCAAACCATTATGACCATTGACGGGATGGCGCATGTTATTGAATCACATACACACGATTCAATTACTGTGCATCATCAACTTTCCCGCCATTCGTTCACGGATGTTACGAATTTTACACTTCATAGGAGCTCGGTGGTTACGGCTGATTTTGTAAATGCGACGGCAGATAACTCCTTTTACAATGGTTTTGAGCCATACGAAACGCAAATTCTGACCAATACTTTTTACTACAGCACGTTATATGCCAATACAGGTGAGCGTTGTGCTTTTACAAGCACGCCGTTTACATTTAATTTTAAACAAACCGCACATCAGCGGAAAGATTACCAGATTGGTGTTTACCTCCAGCCGGTCAGTTCAACGGTACGTATTTTGGTAAAGAATGCCTCTACCGGAACAACGATTATATCGCCATCGTTCTCTTTTTCATCCGCCGAACTCAACCAATGGAATTACGTGGAAATGGTTTTTCCGATTGCTGACTCTGCGTTTACACTGAGTTTTACTATTGATAATGGCAATGGTAGTCAGGCTGCTTTTTTTGATGATTTCCGTTTCTGTCCGCGCGATGCCAATTTCACCTGCAAGATTTATGATATTCCTACTAACAGGCAAACGGCAGCGTTGGATAACAATTCGCAGGTACATCGCAATCATGTGAACTACGCATCTGTATTGAATGGTTCTTCAGGCGCAAACGACCAGCCTGAGGCGTTTGTCAATGCTTATTGGTCGGGATTAGATGCTGCGAATCAATACGCTTATTCGTCGGAAGCCCCCAACGCAAAAACACAATTTACGGCACGTGGTGCCGGATTGGTTTATAATTGGGGTAACCCTGCGCACACCAATCAATGGACCAGGTCAGGTTCCGGAGTTGTCTATTCTCCGGCTCGTGCATACCTGAGTACCTCCACCACAATGACCTTGCATACTGCTAATATGCCAACAAATCTGAGTGATTGGGGGGTGAGTTTGCAAACGCAACTGGTGGCCAACAGCAGCGGATCAGGAACCCAGGATTTTACGCTTGACTTTGGTAATTGTGGTGTGCGCCTGCATTATAGTGCGTATTCACTTATCGTGCAAACGAAAAGCGGTACTTCATGGACAAATACCGCCACCCTGAATTATACGTACAGTAGCAATCGTTATCCCGTTAATCAGTTGGACGTTTATTTTGCAGGCACGCGCATGCTGGTTTGGGTAGATGGACAATTGATCAACAACACGGTTAATACGGCTACAAATAGTGTCACACAATTGGCGTTAAATTTTTCGTCGGGCAGTTTGTTTTCGAAAGCCGACGTGCGCAATCTCGCCATCATGAATGATCCGTTGATAGAACTCACGTATCTCGATGGCGCGTTGAATACAATTCAGCAACAGACCGTTTCAGGAAATGATCTAATAGTGTCGGAAATAATTTACGATGTGATGCAGCGTGACGAAATCACTACCAAACCTGCAAAACTCACAAATACGGCACCCGGTTATCAGGCTGGTTTTGTTACCTCATTTGACTGGAGTAGCGGTGAGATCAAAGGAACGGTTACAAATGCCGCCAATTATATTGCAAACGGATCCGACGATGAAAATTTTGTTTATACCCGCACGGTATATCATAAAGAACCTGCAGTTACACCTTCTTTCCAATTCAATGCCGGAAAAGATTTTGCCCTGCGTGATAAAACCGGTTGGGAAAAAGCAAAAGCCTGGATGTACGGCGATTTTCCTACATACCTGAATGATGCCATCACCGTTGCCGGATACGTGTTTGATGCGGTTGATATTGTTACCAATCCTGAAACAGCACCACTTGTTATTGCCATGGATGCCGGTGGATTATTGCTCAGTTTTATTCCGTTTTCGAATGATAATACGGTTTCCGAAAAACCAATTACTTCTGTACTTTATGATGCACAGAAAAATGTGCAAACGATTAATTTGCCCATGGCTAACCGTAAAAAGCACGCACAGTCTTCGCAGAAAATCAACTACACCTATGATTTTATGAATCATGTGATTCAGCAGCAGTTTCCTGAATCGGGAACAACACACTATTCATACGATAAATGGGGTAACCCACGCTTTGCGCAAACGGAAGATGATAAGACCGCTGCGCGTGTGCAATACTTCAAGTATGATCGTTATGATCGTTTGATCGAATCAGGATACATGGCAAATGTTTTATGGACGCAATCATTTTTCGACACTAAAGCCAATATTCCCGGTTACCCGACCGGTTCTCCGAGTGTAGTGACAAATCGGAATTATTATGACGGAAACGAAGGTGATAGTACCGGTTATGCCATTAAACGCGATCATCTTACACAACGCACCACCATTAGTGCTGATAATACCACCTCAGTTGAACAATTTTGGTATGATAGCCAGAACAATGTTGTCGGTGTAAAAACAACCATTACCAACAGTTCACATGAAAGCAGTACCTATTCGGTGAGCTATGTTTACGATAAAGTCGGTAATATTATTTCCACGATCTATCCGGCACAAGGTAACACGGCATTTGTGATTAATCAGACATTTGATAAACTCAACAAATGTGTAACCGTTGGTACGCCTGCCAATGCAAGTGAATATGCCACCTATAGCTGGAACCCGGACGGATCATTACAGAGAACAACAATGCATTGTGTCTCCGCAACAAAAACAGTTAACACCGGTTACGCTTATAATGCGCCCGGATGGAACACGGCTATCAATCAAACCTATACGAATGGTTCGCATACCAGTAATATCATGCAGAATAATTACAACTACAATTTTGTAGATGATGTGTGGGGTAAATTATGGGGCGAATCGTATTATAACGGCAATGAGGCGCAGCGTAAATTGTATCACAACAACAAAGCCAATGTGTATCGCGAAAACGATAAAGGTTTTGTGTATGATAGTTTAGGACGTGTCAATTTATCGTACAATGAAGAAGCCGGTGTGCCTTTTTACGATGGCGGATCAAAAGATCATCCTTGGTCCGATGATTTTGATTTGAACGGAAATTTAATTCAACATGCCTGTATTTATTACAATCAGACGTATGGTGCAGATACATCGATGCGCGCATATACCTATAGTAAAACACATAACCGTTTACAAAAAATCCGCAATTATAATTATCATGCCAGCCGGGAATCCCCTCCAGCCGTTAGCTACGATTCCGATACATTATATGCCACATCAAGCAATGGTGGATTTTATACCTCATTGAAATACAATAGTCATGCTCCGGTGTTGGCCAACTATGGACATCCGGTTTATGGCCGGATCGATTCCACTTCAACACGCACGATGACCTATGACCAGAACGGTATGTTGTACACCGCAAATTGGAGCGGAACAAATCAAACTTCCGGTTCGATGAAAGTGTATTACGACGGGCAACAGGATCGTTTGCGAAAAACAGTTACAGCTGGCAATCTTACCACCTCCACAACATACATCCGTGGGAATAATTCTTCGCCGTTGGTGGAAATTGTAGAATCTGGCGGAACAACTACTTATAATTATTATGTTCAAGGCTCAGATGGTGTGTTGGCGCTGGTGCGCAATACCGGTGATGTAAGTTCATCGTGGTTGGTACTGAAAGATCATCAAGGATCAACACAGGCACTTGTAAATCGTAGTACCGGGATTGTTGATTTGCAACTGTTTTATGATGATTACGGAGTTGTGGTAGGTCGCATGGGTACAATCGATTATTCCTATTTATATACCGGACAGGAATACGATAAAGAAATACAAT
>JBILJP010000052.1:0-18977 GCA_044377135.1 Fluviicola sp. | reverse complement strand
AATCAGAATCTTCAATGAATACGGACCTACAGAATCAACAGTTGGTTGTATTGTAAAAGAAGTTGGTTTAACAGAGGGCGACATCTCAATCGGAAAGCCAATTGCAAATACACAAGTATATCTTCTAAATGCGAAAGCTCTGTTGCAACCACGTGGTGTTACCGCGGAAATTTGCATCGGTGGAGCCGGAGTAGCACGCGGTTATTTGAACCAAGATGCGTTGACATCAGAAAAGTTTATTAATAATCCATTTGGAGAAGGAAGATTATACAAGACAGGTGATTTAGCAAGATGGTTACCAAATGGCGAACTTGAATTCTTGGGAAGAGCTGATAACCAAGTTAAAATTAGAGGTCACCGTATCGAATTGGGAGAAATTCAAAACGTTCTTTTAAAACATTCGGATATCAGTGATGCAATAATTCAAGCAAAAGAAGATAAAAACGGAGAAAAAGAACTGGTAGCTTATTTTATTGCAAATCAGGAACAAAATGTTGCGGCGTTAACTACCTTTTTGCAGAACAAACTTCCTGTATACATGTTGCCCACGCATTATGTGCAACTCAAGGAATTCCCGCTTACAAAAAATGGAAAGGTTGATACGAAAGCATTACCAGAAGTTGAAGGCTTAGGTCTCTCGAGTGGAGTGGAGTTTGTTGCTCCAACCACGAATAAAGAGAAGGCCTTGGCTAAAGTTTGGATGGACGTTTTAAATCGTGAAAATATAAGCCTTAAAGATAGTTTCTACAACCTCGGAGGAGATTCGATCAAATCGATCCAAATCGTTGCCAAACTGAAACAAGAAGGATACACGGTAACGGTTGAGCAAATCTTGAGAACTCCAATTCTGGAAGAACTTTCTGCTGAAATAACGGAAAACGTTCGCAAGATTGATCAAAACGTTGTAAGCGGACAGGTAGAGTTTACTCCAATTCAAAAATGGTTGTTAACGTCTCCCGAAGTGAAGATTCCTTCTCATTTCAATCAATCCGTTTTATTGAAAAGTACCGAGAGACTTGATGAAGAGATCATCAAAAAATCTTTAAAGGACTTAATACACCATCACGACGCTTTGAGGATGATCTTCAAAAAAGTAGATCAATCCTGGATTCAAGAGAATAGAGGAGTAGAAGGAAATCACTATTCATATGATTTTTACGATTTGCGCCATGAAGAAGCTCCTTTTGAAGAATTGGATCGATTAGGAGAATCATTACAATCGACGGTATCATTGTCTTCAGGTCCGCTATTCCGCGTTGCACTGTTTAGGTTAAATCACGAAGATCGGTTGGCTCTTATTCTTCATCACTTGATAGTAGATGGATTGTCTTGGCGAATTATACTGGAAGATCTTTCGACGTTGTATCAATCCTATCAAGTAGGAGTGAAGCATGTCTTACCGCTAAAAACAGATAGTTTTCAAAAATGGGCATTCGAGTTGAAAGAGTTTTCAAATAGCGAAGAAATTCAACGTGAGCGCACTTATTGGGAAGCTTTTACTGATAACGGAGGACAAAAATTACCACTCGATAAAGTGGATTCAACGAACATGATTACAATTGATTCGATGGAGTCATTTGAATTGGATCAGGTAACAACTGAATTGCTTTTAACAAGAGTGCATAACACTTATAAAACAGAAATAAACGATATACTCCTCACTAGCTTGGGTGTTGCCTTAAAAGAAACATTCGCGGTTGATCAATGCATCATTAAGATGGAAGCGCATGGACGTGAGGAGATACTGAAAGGTATAGATATCAGTAGAACGGTAGGTTGGTTTACAACCATGTATCCTTTCTTATTGGATGTAGCTAACCCTTCGACTCTTGAAGAGCAATTAGTGAACGTAAAAGAAGCCCTAAGAAAAATCCCCAACAAGGGAATTGGATATGGGATGCTAAAATACGTGGCTGATAATCCACTAAAGGAGGAGTCCAATCCCGAGATATTATTTAATTATTTGGGTGATTTTGGAAACACTAAATTAGTAGGAGAAACTCAACTATTTGATTTCGCCTCAGAAAGTATCGGAGCCAATTCTTCAAACGAAAACAGCGGGACAGAACTGTTAGATATAGCAGGAATGCTCGTGGGCGGGACCTTACGAATGATTGTTCGCTATCCTAATTCAAGATTTGAGGGCATCACAATTTCGAAATTCGTTCGCTCGTTTAAAGAAAGTCTGACTTCGTTGATCAACAAATTAGCTCAAGATAAAAACAGCCATTTAACGCCATCTGATGTAACATTCAAAGGACTTTCCTTAAATGAAATTGCTGAGTTAAATGCGAACAATGATTTGGAAGATGTGTACGAATTGTCTCCGTTGCAGGAAGGAATTTATTATCATTGGTTAGCGGAAAACGCAAGCACGCTTTACCTTGGACATTCTTCCTACCGTGTAAAATCGCAAAAACTGACCATCGATAATCTGAAAAACGCCTACCAGAATTTAATTTCCAGACATGGAGTTCTGCGCACGCGATTCACGAATGATTATGCAGGAACATCATTACAGATTGTGTCGAAAAATGTAGAAGGGAATTTCACATTTGAAAGTATATCCAATCGAAGTGATCAAGAGCTCTATCTGCGACAAGTCAAGCAAAACGATCGAGAAAAAGGATTTGATCTGGAGACATTTTCACAAATGCGATTGCACGTAATCGAACTATCCGATGGAGAGTTTGAATTTATCTGGAGCCATCACCATATCATTGTTGATGGTTGGTGTATGAGTGTCCTGGTTAATGATTTCAATTCATTTCTAAGTGCTGAAATGATTGGACGAAAACAAGATTTGGCAGAAGTTGTACCTTATTCCAATTATATCAATTGGTTAAGTAAAGTTGATAAAGATGGAGTGCAGGCATATTGGGATAATTATTTGATCAATTACGATCAAGTTGCTGAAGTTCCGTTTAAAACAAAATCTAAGGACTCAACCTATATTGAGTCAAACGTGTTCGTTAATCTCAAGGAGGAACGACTGGAGAAGATAAATTCGTTTTGTGCAGAAACCGGGATCACAATCAATACATTAATCCAAGCCGTTTGGGGCTATCTTTTGGCGCAGTACAATAATACGAAAGATGTGGTTTTTGGCGCAGTTGTTTCCGGACGACCAGCTGATTTGGAAGGAGTGGAAAGTATGATTGGCCTGTTCATTAATACAATTCCGGTAAGGATCCGTTATTCAGTGAATGATACGCCTAATAAACTGTTAAAAGCCGTTCAACAACAATCCATTGAAAGTAACGAATACCATCATATGAACCTTTCAGAGGTTCAATCGCGAAACGAATTGGGGGCAAATTTGCTGAATCACATTATGGTCTTCGATAACTATATGGTCCATGATTTAGCCAAGGATGGTGTCGTGAATACAAGTTCTGAAAAGGGGCTAATAATTGAAGCTATTGAAGCTTATGAAGAGAATAATTACGACTTGAACATTGTAATTCTTCCCTCAAATAATGAACTGCTGATTGATATTAGATACAATTCGAATAGTTACGAAGGTGAGTCAATGAAGCGATTAAAAACGCATTTTGACAATTTAATTACTGCTTTTGTTGAAAATTCCAATTCACAATTAAGTGAGTTATCCTATTTGTCAAAATCAGAAGAACAAGAGTTATTAATTGACTTCAACGCAACGGAGGTCAATTATGGCAAAGGTCAAAACTGTATTGATTTATTTGAAGAACAAGTAATTAAAACACCTCAAAAAACAGCATTAAAAGGAACTGACAGTTCCTATACTTTTGAGGAACTAAACGAAATAACGAATCAATTGGCAGATTGCTTCGCTAAAGACTATAATGTACAGCCAAATGATCTCGTAGGAGTTAAATTAGACAAGGATGAATGGGCTGTTATTTCCATTTTAGCTATTTTAAAGTCTGGAGCCACGTATGTACCGATTGATCCAGATTACCCAATTTCTAGAAGAGAATATATTTTGGAGGAAACTCAAATAAACCTTCTGGTTACCAATACAAATTACCTCTTTGATGAAGAGGGTTTTTCAGGAAGAGTATTCGCCGTTGATGTAGAGTTCGAGAAAGAAGAATACTCAACATCGAGAATAAATAACATCAATTCGCAGGAAACCTTGGCGTATATTATCTATACTTCAGGTTCGACAGGTAAACCAAAAGGGGTAATGATTGAACAACATGCTTTGGTCAATTACTTAATTTGGGCACGAACGACTTATTTAAATGACGTAGACAATTGCGACTTTGGTTTATTTAGTTCCTTATCCTTTGATTTAACCGTCACAAGCTTCTATCTCCCTTTAATTAGTGGAGGAACATTGAACCTCTTTGATCAGTCCTCCGATAGCTCAACCATCCTTAAAAAGTACTTTGAAGGAGATGCACGTTGTATAAAGCTAACACCTGCACACATTAGTTTAGTGAAAGAGTTGGGCTTGGAGAGTACCAAGATACAAATGGCCATTGTGGGCGGAGATAAACTTCAAAACACTCACATTGAAACCTTAAGAAAAATAAATCCGAACATTAAGATTTATAACGAGTATGGACCTACTGAGTCGACCGTCGGATGTACCATTAAAGAAATTAGTACCGAAGTTGAGGAAGTACTTATTGGAAGGCCTATAGCAAATACGAAAATTTACATTTTAAATGAATCCAATCAATTATTGCCGAAAGGGGTGGTGGGAGAAATTTACATTGCCGGTTATGGTTTGGCAAAAGGATATTTGAATCAAGTAAAACTCACAGCCGATAAATTTATTCAAAATCCATTCGAAAAGGGAACCAAGTTATATAAAACAGGAGATTTAGGAAGATGGTTGGATACAGGTGAAATTGATTTTCAAGGACGACAAGATGAGCAATTAAAGATCAAAGGTTATCGTATTGAGTTAGGTGAAATTGAAACTGTTTTATCCACGCATAATGCAGTTGACGATGCGGCAATATTGGTAAGGGAAAGTGATACCAATGAAAAAGACCTTGTGGCATATGTCGTACCAAATAAAAAAGTCGCACAAACGGTTCACAATGTTCTTCTGTCTGCTCCTCTAGAACTCGAATTTGACGCTGAGTTGTATGAAATGGAAAATGGCGTGAGTATTTACGCTTACAACAGATCCGAAGTAAAAATGCTTTATACGGAAGTTTTCGATCTCAAGACGTATTATAAAAATGGAATAAGTATTCCCGCCAATGCCACCATCGTTGATATTGGAGCAAACGTGGGATCATTCTCGATTTTTTCTATGCTCACGTTTGAAAATCCAACCATCTATTCGTTTGAACCACTCGCCCCAATATTCAGTTTACTCGAAAAAAATGTAAGTCTGTATGAAGGGAACGTGAAGGTGTTCAATGTTGGGATTTCTGATCGCGAGGAAGAAGCGGTCTTTGATTTTTATCCCTACGCAACAGTTTTATCCGGAAGACATTCTGAAAATTATCAAGTAAAAGATGCCGTTCGAAGATTCATTGATAATACACAAGAGACTCAAACTGAAGAGGTGTCCGATGATCAAATGGAGGAATTACTTGAGAATAGACTGATGAACAAAAAATATACTTGTCAGTTAAAATCCTTGTCTCAAGTGATTACCGAAAATTCTATTGATCATATTGATCTTCTGAAAATTGATGCGGAGAATGCAGAAATGGATATTATAAATGGTATCCAAAAGGAAGATTGGGCGAAAATTGATCAAATGGTCATTGAGGTCTACAATGTCGATGACCGATTGGAAAAGATCAAAGCAATCCTTCTAGAGAACAACTTTAATGTATCCGTCTATCAAAGCGAAGAATTGGAAGGGACTAAGTTTTTTGATGTGTACTGCATAAAAGAACATGTAGCATCAACTTCCACTAAATCCCAGAACAAGATAGATCCAAACTTCTGGTATGGCACAGATTCCTTAATGCAAAGTATCCAAGCAAGAATGGTGGATAATCTGCCTAACTATATGATACCAACCGATATCGTTCTCTTGGATAAAATGCCACTGACGACCAATGGTAAACTGGATCGAAACGCCTTAGTGGAACTCGAGAATATTAAACGCGTAAAAAAGATCGATTTTGTCTCCCCGCAATCGGAAAGGCAACGAGTTTTGGCAGCTGTTTGGTCAGATGTATTGAAAAGAGAAGAAATCAGTATCAAAGATAGTTTTTACAACCTCGGAGGAGATTCAATAAAATCCATTCAAGTCGTTGCGCGCTTGAAACAAAAAGGATATACGCTCAAGGTAGAGCATATTCTAAGAACACCTATACTGGAAGATTTGGCACTGTTGATGGAAGAAACCACGCAGTTCGTTGCACAGGATGAAATAATCGGAACAGTGGCACTGACACCAATTCAACAGTGGTTTTTTGAAAGTGAAGGGATTCAGTCACACCACCATTTCAACCAATCGGTAATTCTGAAAAGTGCGAATCTAATTGATCATGGCCTACTAGAAAAATGCTTGATCGACCTAACGAGACATCATGATGCGCTGCGCATGGTGTATAAGCAAGTTGAGTATGGATGGGATCAATACAATCAAAGCTCGAAACAAAAATCGTTTACGCTGGATTTTTGCGATTTAAGTGAGTCGGAAAATGCGTTGGATCAATTGAAAGAAAAAGGAACGGAATTGCAGACGGGTATTTCGTTAGCTGAAGGTCCTTTGTTCAAAGTCGTTCATTTCCGGTTGAAAGATGGAGACCGAATAGGATTAATAGTACACCATTTAGTAGTTGACGGAGTGTCTTGGCGTATTCTGTTGGAAGATTTGTCTACGCTTTACACGGCTTATTCCACTGGAAAAACCCCCGTTTTACCCCTAAAAACAGATGCCTTCCAAAAATGGGCGTTAACGCAGAAAGAATACGCAAATTCGAAAGAATTGACCCAAGAACGTCATTATTGGGAAGATGTATGTAAAAGCAAAATAGTAGAATTACCAAAAGACAAGTCAGGGATCGTTTCAACCGGGATCAATGCCAGTGATTCATTCCATTTGGATAAACAAACGACAGAACGGCTTCAAACAGAAGTACACAAGGTTTACGGTACAGAAATCAATGATGTCCTATTAACTGCGCTTGGTTTAGCAATCAAGGAAACATTCAAGGTCGATAAAACCGTTCTCAAAATGGAAGGTCATGGCCGGGAAGACATCTTTGATAACATCGATATCAATCGAACCATTGGTTGGTTTACCACGGTTTATCCGTTTGTTTTGGACGTTTCAAAATCCACTAGCGAAATAGTCAATCTTGTACATGTGAAGGAATCACTTCGAAAAATTCCAAACAAGGGAATCGGCTATGGAACATTGAAATATTTGAGCGATCAGGGATTAACGGAAGAACTCGCACCCGAAGTCACATTTAACTATTTGGGAGATTTCGGTTCAGGTGTCGGAAACACGGAAGACGCATTGTTCGAATACGGAACGGAAGACCTTGGTCCGAATGTTTCGACAGACAACCAAAATGATGCAGTTCTAGATGTTTCTGGAATGTTGTTAAAGGGTGAACTACATCTCTCTGTTGGTTATTCAACCGAGCAATATCGCGCAAATACGATTGAAGATCTAATGGCATCCTACCAGAAGAATCTCAAGCATCTAATTGACACGTTGTCAGAGGAGCAAACTGTGAAATTGACACCTTCAGACTTAACGTATAGTGGGTTGACAGTGGAGGAGTTGGCGCTATTGAATGCGGATGATAATGTAGAGGACGTGTATGAATTATCTCCGTTACAGGAAGGGATTTATTATCATTGGTTGAAAGATGAATCGAGTGAATTGTATTTTGAACAAATAGCTTACAGTATTCAATCGAAAGGGTTAAAAATCGAAGCATTGCGAGAAGCATACCAACAACTGATTGAGCGACACGATGTACTACGAACGCATTTTACCAGCGAATATGGAGGGAGATCCCTTCAAGTTGTCAAGAAAAAAGCTCCGGTTAATTTTTCGTCTGAAAAAATAACAATCGAATCAACAGATCAACTCGTGCAAATCCGAAAGAATGATCGCGAGAAAGGATTTGATTTGAACACCGGATCTCAAATGAGGTTATCAGTACTTGAACTATCCGAGGGGCATTATGAGTTCATTTGGAGTTTTCATCACATTTTGATGGATGGTTGGTGCGCAAGCATACTGATCTATGAAATGAATGCGTTATTGAGAGCCTCCCATGATCACAAAAGCCCTTCTTTGCATACACCTGTTCCTTACTCGGAATACATCAAATGGTTGAGAAAAGTAGATCGAAAAACATCGCTTAATTATTGGAAGGCGACCTTGGAAGGGTACGCTGAATTGGCGCGAATTCCCTCTGTTAAAAAGGAAATCGCTAGTGCCTATAACCATGAGTCCGGATACATTTCGATTCATGGAGAACTATTCAATAATTCGACGAAGCTTTGTGCCCAACTGGGAATCACCCAAAATACATTGATTCAGGGAGTATGGGGGTACTTGCTTTCCCGTTATAATGATACGAATGACGTGGTATACGGAGCAGTAGTTTCGGGTCGACCGTCAGAGCTGAATGGAGTAGAGGAAATGATCGGTTTGTTTATCAATACCATTCCGGTTCGAGTGAGATACGATGAGACGGATACACCTATGAGCTTATTGCAAAGAATGCACGAACAATCTATTGAAGCCTCTACACACCACTACGTCAATTTAGCAGAAGTTCAGGCGCAAAGTGAATTGGGTGCGGATTTGATTAATCATATCATTTTGTTCGAAAATTATGCAGTAAAGGAAATCAAGGAAGAACTGATCGGTGCAGGTGAGTCATCCATTAATGTGAATCATATCAACGTTTTCGAGCAAACCAATTTCGATTTCAACCTAATTGTTAAACCACTTGAAACATCGTTTGATGTGAATGTGGCGTACAATGCGAATGCCATTGAAAAGGAAGTAATTGCTCGTTTATTGAATCACTTCGTAATACTCTTACAGAATTTCACTAAACAGGGAAGCCAACCGCTAAAATCAATTGAATTATTGGCAGAGGATGAGAAACGTCATTTGCTACATGATTTCAATGATACAAAAACAGTGTTCCAAGACAATAAAACGCTGACTCAATTATTTGAAGAACAAGTCGCTCAGTCGCCGGATGAGGTTGCACTAGTATATGAAGATGTCGAGCTTACGTTTAGCGAATTGGATAAGAAAGCAAATCAGTTGGGGCACTACTTAAAGGAAACATATGCCGTAAGACCTGATGAACTAATCGGAATCCAATTGGAAAGAAGCGAATGGATGCTCATTGCGATTTTAGGTGTTTTGAAATCCGGTGGAGCCTATGTACCGATCGCTACGGATATGCCTCAAACACGAGTCGACCGAATCCTTGAAGACAGTAATGTCCTCACCTTACTTGATGAAGTAGCACTTGATGTCTTTAGAAAGGTGCAGAATGACTATAGCAGTGAAAGAGTTCGAGTTGATACCGACTCAAGCAATTTGGCTTATGTGATTTACACCTCGGGCTCAACCGGAATGCCAAAAGGAGTGATGATTGAACACAAAAATGTGGCAAATTTCTTCAGAGGAATGACCGATATCTTTGGTGAAGAGAAAGGAACGTTTTTATCAATGACAAATTTTACGTTTGATATTTCTGTTCTTGAGTTACTCTGGACTTTGACAAGAGGGTATAAAGTGGTGATACAAGGGGATGCACTTCGTGTAGAGGATTCGAAAGTGACGCGCCCGCTAGACTTTAGCCTATTCTATTTTGGAAATTCAAACCATAAGGCAAATAATTACCAATTGCTTATGGAAGGAGCAAAGTATGCGGATGAAAACGGGTATCATGCCGTTTGGACTCCCGAGCGTCATTTTAATGAGTTTGGTGGATTATACCCGAATTCGGCGATAACAGGATCTGCACTGGCAGCGGTTACCAAAAATATTGGTATACGGGCGGGAAGTGTGGTTTTTCCGCTTCATCATCCAATCCGAATTGCTGAGGACTGGTCGGTAATTGACAATCTCAGTGGGGGAAGAGCAGGAATCGCGTGTGCTTCTGGATGGCATTTAAATGACTTTGTTCTTGCTCCACACAATTATGAGAATAGACATCAAGTGATGTATGACTCCATTGCAATTATAAAGAAATTATGGCGTGGAGAGAAAGTATCATTCGAAAATGGAAATGGAAATCAGAAAGCGATTGAAATTTTTCCACGCCCTATTCAGCAAGAGTTGCCCATATGGATTACATCAGCGGGAAGTTTGGAGACCTTTATTTCAGCAGGTAAAATCGGAGCAAATATTTTGACACATCTTCTGGGAGAGTCGGTAGAAGGACTCACCGAAAAAATTAAGGCATATCGACGAGCGTATTCCGAAAGTGGATTCGATGTGATGAACGCGAAAGTAACCTTGATGCTGCATACGTATATCGATGATGAAGAGAATCTTGATAAGATCGCGCGTAAACCGTTCATCGAATACCTGAAAAGCTCTGCTGGTCTGCTCAAAAATTTAGTAAGTGACATAGACCAAAATGCTGAACTGGATAGGTTTTCTGAAGATGAAATGGAGGCCATTTATGAACGGGCATATAGACGCTTTGTTGCGGAAGCAAGCATGGTAGGAACAGAGGAAACCTGTCTTAAAATGATGAAACAGCTTAGTGCGATAGGGGTGGATGAAATTGCCGCTTTGATTGACTTTGGAGTTGAATTCAATGCGGCAATGGACAGCTTGAAGCGGCTAACGAAAATAAAGAAAAAGTATGCCGCTCAAAACCAAGGATATTCCGTCTTTGAACAAATTAAAAAGCATGAGATTACTCATCTTCAAATAACGCCTTCCATGGGTACATTGCTCAATCAGTATTTATCAAAAGATGCAAATTGGAATAGCTTAAAATACTTATTACTTGGAGGTGAAAGAGCAACAATTCAACTCGTGAATGAAATTCACGAAAAGCTTCCAGGTGTTTCTGTATACAACATGTACGGCCCAACTGAAACCACAATCTGGTCGACTGTAAAAGCAATCAACAGAGGCGATACTGAGGTCGAAATTGGAAATCCCATCGCAAACACTGAAATCTTTATTTTGGATAAAAGCAAACGCCTGGTCCCAATTGGTATTCAAGGTGAAATCTATATTGGTGGAAAAGGTGTTGCCAGAGGATACACAGATATTCAGAAAACTGAGGAAAACTTTATCGAAAACCCGTTTGCGGATGGAGAAAAAATCTACCGAACAGGAGATTATGGATACTGGCTTGAAAATGGATCCATCTATTATGTAGGAAGAAAAGATGAGCAGGTAAAACTTCGTGGATATCGTATTGAATTAGGAGAAATTGAACATGCATTGTGTGAACATCCTTCGATAGAATCGGCTGTGGTGAAAATTGTAGGGAAAGACAACCAGCAATTGGTAGCCTACATTGTTTCAGAAAAGCTTGATGACGTTGATGAACTAAGGATATTTTTGAGAAGCCGTCTTCCACATTATATGATACCTAATCATTTCCAAAAGTTGGATAAACTTCCGTTGAACAATAATGGAAAGATAGATCGCAAGTCACTTCCGGATCTTTCTGAATTTTCAGGAAAAGTAGAATACGTAGAACCGAGAAATGAAACGGAGAAAATACTTGCTGAAATTTGGAAAAGACTTTTAAAAACGGAGAAAGTAAGTATATTGGATGATTTTTTTGCTCAAGGAGGTCACAGCCTGACCGCTACGCAGGTAATTATACGTATTGATGAGATTTTTGGAGTCAAAATAGATTTGAGAAATTTCCTTGAGCACCCTACAATCGAGAGTTTAGCTATTGATATTGAGACTTTACAATGGGCTCAGGCGAGTAAAGAAGAGTTAAATGTTGAAGGTGACGAACTGATAATATAGGATTAAGTAATGAATAATATACTGCCACTATTAACAAGATTAAAGACAAAGAATGTCACAATTTCTCTTGATGATTCAGGGGAAAACCTCCGTCTGATGGGAGACCTAAAGTCTTTATCTGCTGAAGATAAAGCGGACTTGAAATGGGCCAAGGATGAGTTTATTACATTTTTTAAAGAGCAAATACAGGGGGGGATGACCATCCAGCCGGCTCAAAAACAGATAAACTATCCCATTTCAGATGCGCAACGACGAATTTGGGTATTGAGTCAGTTCAAAGATGGGTCCGTGGCATATAACATGCCGCAGACGATCATTCTGAATGAGGATATTCATATCGGCTTTTTTGAGAAAGCGATTCATGCGACAATTGATCGTCATGAGGTACTTCGCACCGTTTTTAGGGAGAATGAAAATAAAGAAATCCGACAGTGGATTCTGAGTCAGAATAAACTTGGATTTAAAATTCAATACCACGACTTTAGAGAGGAAGAGCAAGGAACAAAAAAGGCAGAAGACCTTATCAAGAATGATTCATATATAGCTTTTGACCTTGAAAACGGACCTCTACTTCGAGCTGTGTTATTACAATTGGAAGATAGTAAATATGTTTTCTACTTCAATATGCACCACATCATCTGTGATGGCTGGTCGATGAAGATTATCTCTAAAGATGTCTTTACATATTACGAAAGGCTGAAAAGTGGAAACCGTGAGGCACTTCCACCACTCAAAATCCAATACAAAGATTATGCAGTCTGGCAGTTAGATCAACTCCAAAACGACCGCTTCAATACTTATCGTAAGTTTTGGATGAATAAGTTGGGAGGTAAACTGGAAAGATTGAGTCTGGTTGGGGCAAACGAGCGACCTGATTTGAAAACACATAAAGGTCGAACGGTGGCGACCTACTTTGGAAAGGAGCTTAGTCAACAGTTTAAAAACTTCGGATTGCGTAGGGAAGGAACTTTGTTCATGAGTATTATCAGTGTTCTAAGCGCATTGCTTCAGCGTGAAACGAAGCTGAATGATATTATTCTGGGATCACCTTCCGCTGGACGTAGCCTTCGTGAATTAGAGGAACAAATTGGGTTTTATGTGAACACACTTGTGTATCGTACCCATGTCACAGAAAATCAAAGTTTAGTGGAAATTTTTCAGAATGTAAAGCAAACAATTCTGGATGCAAATACCAACCAAATGTACCCGTTTGATCGACTGGTGGATGAGTTAAATCAGGAAAGACAAACGAGTAGAAGTGCCGTGTTTGATATGCTGGTTGTGTTGCAGAATACAGGAGATAAAATCAACGACTTACTGAGAGACGAATCAATGATTAATGAAATTGTCGAGATCAGAGAAGGAACCTGTATTTATGACATCAAGTTTGATTTTCAGGAAGAAGGAGAATACCTAAAGTTGTTGGTCGAATATAATACGGACATCTACCATGCCGATGTCATTGAAAACTTCATTAAGCACTTAAAAACATTTGCTGCTGAAATTTTTAATACTCCTGAACAAGCAATCAACTCCATTAATTATGCGCTACAAAAAACTCAAAAAACTAACCTTACAATAGTTGATAAGTTTGAGCGGCAGGTAGATCAAAATCCTGAAAATATTGCTTTTTCCGACCCTTCGGGTGCCATTAGCTACAAAGAATTAAATGAACGCATCAATCGTGTTGCACGTTTTCTGCTACAGGAAACAAATGTCAGAAAAGGGGAGAAGGTGGCAGGCATGCTTTCAAGCGGAAAGCATAAGGTGATTACCGAACTTGGAACGATAAAGGCGGGAGCCGTTTTTTTGACAATTCAACCTGACATTTCTGAACAAGAAATGCTTCGGATAATAGATGAATTGAGGATCCAGACACTGATCATTGAAAAACAGTGGATTGAGCTTGCTAATCGATTGATTTGGATGTCGGATACTTTGCAGAATTATTGTTGTCTGGACAGTAATGATGTAAGAAGTGAAAAAGAGTTGCACGAAAATGAAATGATGAGCCAGCACCTCTGGGATCATGTCGGAAAACGATCAGAGGATGATATTACCGCTGGTGGATGGATCAGCAGTTACACCGGAGAACCTCTATCTCGGGAGGAGATGGAAGAATATTCTATGAATGCTTATCACAAATTGAAAGATAGTTTATCGAAAGATATGCGTGTCTTAGAAATTGGATGCTCGTCAGGAATTACGCTCGGTAAAATTGCTCCGGAAGTGAAATTTTATCTCGGAACGGATCTTTCCCCTGTTATCCTGGAAGGAACGAGTGATATGATAAAAGCAAAAGGTCTCTCCAACGTAACGTTAAAACAATTGGTGTCTCATGAGATTTCAGAATTGAATGAAGGTAAATTCGATTTAATCATTATCAATAGTGTAATCCAAAATTTTCATGGTCATAACTACCTTCTGCAAATTATTCGGAAGGGAATCAAACTCCTTGAGCCGAATGGGAGAATATTTATTGGGGACGTAATGGATCTCAATAAGAAAACAAGCATGTTGCATGAACTAGAGCGATTCAAAAAAGAAAATAGAGGAAATGGATATACAACGAAATTGGATTTCTCGTCAGATCTTTTTGTGTCAGGTGATTTTTTCAAAGACCTTGTTCATTCGGAGAAGGAAATCTCAACAGTTGTAGTGAGTGAAAAGATTGGAACTTTGCAAAACGAATTGACGCGGTTCCGGTACGATGTTATCCTAACTGTAAATGATACTTCAGATAAACAAATAGTACCCGAAGGCCTGCTTAAAAAACGCTTTGATAACAATTCCATTGCCCTTCAATTGGCTGATAATATAGGGGAGTCTATTTCGCCATCCGATACAGCATTGGTAAGTTATATTTCGTTGGAAGATGGCAAATTGAACTACCTCAAGGTTACACATGAGAAGATTGTCTCCTCTTTCAAGATGGATCATCCTACGTTTAATTATGGGGCACCTCAATTTTGGGCGACCTCTTTCAACGATGGAGAGCATCTGTTGGAAATGTATGGGACATTATTGTTTGGAGGAAAATTAGTGGCTATTCCGAATGACATTTTTGAGGACAAACAAAAGATGATCGATCTGTTGCAGGACGAAGAAATAACTACCATTAGCTTAAAAGAAGATCATTTTCTTCAAAACATGGCGAAATGGCACGGAACGCTTGTTTTTAAAGAAACACTAAAAAAACCGTCGGTGTTTGAAGAGATGTCGTCACATATTATAATAAATGAAAGTGAGCTTGTCACGGAAGAGTTTCCAAAACCCACCAGAAAATTATCGGAAGAAGAACGACAATTGGTATTACATACGTTTAATCAAACAGATGTAGACTATCCGAAAGAGAAAACGATCCTTGATTTTTGGGACACGCAGCTGGAAAAAACACCGAATGCGGTAGCTGTTGTTTTTGGAGAATCGAGTTTAACCTATCGCCAATTGGATGAGCAGTCCAATCAAATGGCGCACTACATAATTGAAAAAAGTCTCGTCCAATCAGAGGACCTAATAGGTATTAAACTGGAACGTTCGGAATGGATGATTGTAGCCGTGTTGGCTGTGCTCAAAACAGGGGCAGCATACGTGCCAATTGATCCCAATTACCCTGCTGATCGCATCGAATTCATCGAGCAAGATGCAAAGGTGAAGCTTTGTTTGAATGAAACCGTTATTGAATCATTCAAGCTAATACAAGGTGATTATCCCAAATTAAAACCGTTAGTAAGTCTGCAGCCGAATGATTTGGCGTATGTGATATATACCTCAGGGTCGACAGGAAAACCAAAAGGTGTTTTAATCGAACATCAAAATGCTGCGGCACTCTTAAATTGGAGTAAGAATGAATTTTCTGATGAACAGTTTGATATATTGTTGTTTACCACTTCATTGTGTTTTGATCTCTCTGTTTTTGAAATCTTCTTTCCCCTAAGTGTCGGAAAACAGATATGGATTTTGAGCGATGGTCTGGCAATTAAAAGCGTTTTGAATACGGATAAAAAGTTGATGGTAAATACCGTTCCAAGTGTGGTCGGCAATTTACTGCAACAAGAAGTCGATTTCTCGGCAATTTCTGTGTTAAACATGGCAGGTGAGCCTATTCCATACGATTATAAAGTCGCTCTGAAAGGAAAAGGATGTGAAGTGCGAAACCTTTATGGTCCTTCCGAAGATACTACTTATAGTACATGCTGGAAAGTTGAAAATGATGATCGAAATATCATTGGAAAACCGATCGATAATACGCAATTGTATATTCTGGATGAAGCATTACAACCTGTTCCGATTGGTGCCGTTGGAGAGATTTATCTGGGGGGATATGGAGTAGCAAGAGGGTACTTGAATAGGCCAGAGCTCACAAATGAAAGGTTTGTCCAGAATCCTTTCAAGGATCAAGGAAAATTGTACCGAACCGGTGATTTGGCGAAATGGCTGACTGATGGAAGTGTCGAATTTGTTGGAAGAATTGACAACCAAGTCAAAATTAGAGGATACCGAATAGAATTAGGCGAGATTGAACAGGCACTTACAAATCATGAAGAAATTAAAAATGCTGCCGTTTCGGTCATCGAAAACGAACACAGAGAAAAGGAAATTGTAGCGTACATCCTATCTGATAAGCAACAACACTCAAATGATTTGATGCTCTTCCTGGAAGGAGTTTTACCAGATTACATGCTGCCATCTTTTTACATACAGTTGGAGCAATTTCCCCTTACACCCAATGGCAAATTGGATAGAAAAGCACTGCCTTCTCCAAACGGAATGAACATTGGTAGTGGAATTGAATACGTTGTTCCTACTACTGAGTTAGAAAAACAATTAGTCGATATATGGAAGGAGGTATTGAAGCACGAACACATCGGTATTAAAGACAATTTCTTCGCATTAGGCGGTCATAGCATTAAAGCTGTGCGGTTAGGAAATGCTTATCAGAAAGCTTTTGGGGTCAATTTGTCACTCGATGCTCTGTTTGAAAATAAGACCATCGAGTCACACGTTCAGTTGCTGAACAAAGCATCGAATGAATCGTTCGTTAGAATTGAAAGAGTAATGGAGGCAGTAGATTATCCAATTTCTGATGCTCAACGTCGATTATGGGTACTCAGCCAATTTGAAGAAAGTTCAATGGCTTACAATATTCCAGGGCGAGTCTTTCTCAATCAAACAATCAATATTGATCTTTTTAAGAAGGCAATTCATGCCACAATGAATCGACATGAAATATTAAGAACTGTATTTGTTGAAAACGATAGGGGGGAAATCAGACAGGTTGTGAAGCGCATTGATGAGCTTGGTTTTGAAATTGACATTAAAGATTACAGAGCTGTCGAAAACACCAATGCTGAGGTTGAAAAATATATGGCGGCAGATAGTAGTATGCCATTCGACTTAGAAAATGGTACGCTCATAAGAGCTGCTCTATTGCAGGTTGAAGAACAAGGATATGTTTTTTATTTTAACATGCACCACATCATCAGTGACGGATGGTCAATGGGGGTCATTTCTCGAGATGCACTGGCGTATTATGAATCCTTCAAGTCTGGAAAGGATGTAGATTTGCCCAATCTGCGTATTCAATACAAAGATTATTCGAACTGGCAACTGGAACAGTTGAATACCCAGGCGTTCAAGTCGCACAGACGTTATTGGATGGAAATCTTTTCAGGTAATCTGCCTGTTTTAACTCTTCCATCGAGTAGGAAGCGACCACGTTTAAAAACGTATAACGGAGCAGGCTTTCAAACCTATCTTGATAAGGACACAACTCAAAGACTCAAGCAGTACACCAAAGAGAACGGAGGTAGCCTGTTTATGGGGATATTGGCTTCATGGAATGTATTAATGTATCATTATACTGCTGAAGAAGATATCATTATCGGAACCCCTGTTGCGGGAAGAGAACACGCTGACCTCGAGGACCAAATTGGATTTTATGTAAATACGCTTGCGCTTCGGAATAAACTCAATCCGACTGAGTCGTTCGATGCGTTTTATCAAGCCCTTACTGCCAATACAGTAAAAAGCTTTAGTCATCAGATGTACCCATTTGATCGACTAGTGGAAGATTTGGACTTGCACCGTGATACAAGCAGAAGCGCCTTATTTGATGTCATTTTGGTGGTGCAAAATAATGCGGATTCAACATTCAATCCAAATCTCTCAGAAATTGAACTTGAAGCCATTCAAAAAGTGGATGTAGGTACGTCAAAGTTCGATGTTAATGCCACTTTTGAAGAGGTGGGAGAAAACTTGCTCCTAAAGTTGACATACAATCCAGATGTTTATGAAAGTGCAATGATTGAAAACTTGATCAGGCATTATAAACAATTGCTTCCTGCGTTATTGAATAATTCAGACATAGCTATCAATGGAATTGATTACTTAACAGAGGAAGAAACGGCATTTCTTTTAAACAATACGAAATCAGTTACTTATCCAATTCACGAAACGATTGTTTCGCAGTTTGAGAAACAAGTGGACACGACTCCTAATCATATAGCTGTCCTTTATGAGGGAACATCACTGACCTACACAGAGCTAGATCAGCAAGCGAATCAGTTGGCGGCTTATCTCACTGATAATTATCAGATCCAGGCGAAAGATTTGATTGGTATTATACAGCCTCGTGGCATTGAAATGATTGTATGCATGCTTGCCGTCCTCAAAGCTGGAGGCGCATATGTGCCAATTGATTCGGACAACCCTGCTGATCGTGTTGAATTTATAATCGAAGATAGTGGCTGTAAGGTATGCCTTGATGCTTCAGAATGGGAGAAGTTTACAACGGTTCGTTCAGGTTATTCCGTTGAACGACAGAATAAAACGGTTAGTCCTGAAGACCTGGCTTACATCATTTATACTTCTGGTTCAACGGGAAAACCAAAAGGAGTAATGGTGGATCATCACAACGTTGTTCGACTCTTTAAGACCGATAATCCCCTGTTTGACTTCGAGTCGTCAGATGTTTGGACACTTTATCACTCTTACGCATTTGATTTCTCAGTTTGGGAGATGTATGGAGCCTTACTTTTCGGAGGTAAGCTTGTAATAGTTT
>JBILJP010000051.1:0-19099 GCA_044377135.1 Fluviicola sp. | reverse complement strand
TGATTTAGAAAAACACAAATTATGCTTGATCTTACACAACTTGACAAAATTCTTTTTCTTGACATTGAAACCGTTCCGGAAGTCTATCGCTTTGCGGATGTAGACACTTCAACCGCCAAATTATTCGAGTCAAAAAACATGCGTTACAAAACCGAAGACAAAACCTTCGATCAGGTTTACGATGAAAAAGCGGGCATTTATGCCGAATTCGGTAAAATTGTCTGCATTTCGGTTGGATTTGTTCGTTCAACCGCCACCGGACGCATGATCTATATCAAATCATACGCTCACGACGACGAAGAAACCTTGCTACGACAATTCGTACGATTACTGGAAGACAGCTACAACACTCCCGACAAGCGCTTGTGCGGACACAACTCCAAAGAATTTGACATTCCGTTTATTTGTCGACGCTTGCTGATCAACGGTATTGCCTTACCCAATGTATTGAACCTGGCCGGAAAAAAACCTTGGGAGATTCAGCACCTCGATACGATGGAATTGTGGAAATTCGGTGACTACAAAGCCTACACCAGCTTGGCATTGTTGTGCAATGTTTTCAAAATCCCAACTCCGAAAGACGATATTTCAGGCGCCGATGTAGCACGTGTTTATTACGAAGAAAACGATTTGGAGCGCATTAAAATTTACTGTGAAAAAGATGTCATTGCGCTGATTCAATTGTTTTTACGTATGAATGGTGAGCAGTTGATTGATGAGGGGAATATTACGATAAAGGATTAGTTTTTTGTGGGGTCGCGATGAATCGGCGACCCCACAGAAAATCAATGACCTGCAAAAAACAAATCGGCGACCTCACAGAAAGCAAGAAAACAAAAAATCAAGGTGCAATAGAATCATAATAATACCGCATCAAGGTATTTTTAAACAAATGACTGAGCGCCAGGTTGTACGAAAGAGAATCATTGGTGCCCGGTTGCACATTTTTGTAATCAACAGTGGCATGGCAACCGAAACAGTTCATGGATTCGGTGGTATAATTCCCCGAAAAATTCAGTTGCGCAAACGTTTCCATTGTAATATTAGAAACAGCACGTGAACCGCGTAAAGATGGGTTTGTGAGAACGCCTAAGTAACCATTACCCGGACCGTAATTTGTCGTTACCGCATCGAGCCAAATGGAACCTTTGTAAAAGTAGTGTTGCCAAACTTCGCCTTTGCGTTTCAATTGTTTCTTCACATTGGCATTGAGCGAAACGATCGTTGCATTATTCAACTTATCCAAGGTAGTTGGCAGCGTATTATCGGTAAACGAACGGGCAATACCGAGCGGATAAATATTAAAAATGCTGGAAAACTGAGCAAAGCTTGCCGAATTATTATTCATCAAACAATTGCCGATAACATTCCCTTTTTCGTAAAACAAGTAATCCTTATTGGAAAGCGTATCACCCAAATGCGGATAACCGGAATAACTCCAGGCATAATCGGGAACCATTTCATCGTGTTCAAACGTTGCCCATATAAATTCCGGATGATTGGCTACCCGGCCCACAACATGCATTCCGATAAGGGCTACTTTTACTTTTTTACCATTCAGCATTGCCCAGGTAATGTAATAATCACTTCGTTTTACTTTTGAGAAATCCAATGACGAAGCCAGCATCCAGGACGTTTTGAGTTCCACGCAACCCACCGGATAATTGATGGTGTCGTATCCTTTTTGTTTCAACTCAGCATTGATCAACGCATCCCGGTTGGATTTTCCCTGATGGTTTGCAAAGATTTTACCGAAAATTCTACGGTATTTTTGCTGAAAATCATACATCGGTTTGTTGACATGCATGGTGTAATAAACCGCCCGACCTGCTTTGTCGTACATTACTCCATTTGTACCTGCCTGGCTTGAATCTCTGAGTTGAATCATGTTTCCTAAAGGAACAGTATCATTGTCAACCTGAATGTATTTTTGAAACGGAGCAGTTTTATCATTTGAACGTGTAAGTGCTAAAAATTCTTGCCATGCCCACAAATGAAAGGTCGCATTTGTTGTATCATCATTCAAAAATGGCGTAACACTATCAGGCAATGTGGTTGTGGAAGAAGCAAACCAACTTTTAGGAGCTGGAACATTAACGCTAACAACGGGCTCTTTTCGATTGAGCCAAATAGCCATAAACACAAAAATCAGAATCAATAGAAAGATCAAAAAAGGAATAACTTTTTTCATAGTGTTCGGTTTAATTTTGCACCGAAGTAACTAAAAATAGTTGACATCACAAACTACCCGCAGCGGTAATAGATATAACGAATATCAATTAGATTACAACGGTGCAACGAATACGTTCTGTATAATACAATACCGTTGATTTTAGAACCGGTTCACATTTCAATAATTACAATCAGCACCTCGTTTCGTGCTTTTGAATATTGACCGGACATTCGTATATTTCAACCATGAAACATTTACCAGCATTACTATTTTCAGCTATTGTTTGCTTTCTCACATTGAATACTTCTGCACAAACGGCTTTTCCGTATGATACACGTAGTGATAGTATCGATATCCGGCATTATGACATTCAACTCGATGTGCGTGATTTCACCACCTTCGTTCTCAAAGGACAAACCTACGTTGGTTTTAAACCTTTGGTGAATGGCATTAGTGAGATCAAGCTTGATTTATTAGGTTTGACGGTAGATAGCATCAAAGATCCAAACGGAAATCTGTTGGCATTTACGACACAAACGGCCAGTTTTACGGCAGATTTAGGAGCAACATTCAACCAAGGTGATTCAACGGGAATAGAAGTGTTTTACCATGGAAATCCGGTGGAAGACCCGGAGTTTGGAGGGTTTTATTTCAATTCCGCCTATGCTTACAACGTGGGTGTTTCATTGCAAGATATTCCACACAATTATGGTAAAACGTGGTTTCCGTGCTTCGATAACTTCATTACCCGTTCTACTTACGATTTGTTTGTAACAACACTCCCCAATCACGAAGCGGTCTGTGGTGGCGTTCATCAATCAACTACTGTGAATCCGGATTTGTCGGAAACGCATCATTGGAAGGTGAATCAAACCATTCCGTCGTACTTAATTTCGGTAGCAGTAGCAAATTACGTATTTGTGAACGACACATTTACCGACTACCAAAACAATCCGGTTCCGGTGCAATTGGCGGCTTTGTCGGTTGACATTACGGATATGAATAATTCGTTTGTGAACCTGGAAAGTGCTTTTGATATTTATGAATCCACGTGGGGTCCCTACCGTTGGGATCGTGTTGGGTATGTGCTTGTTCCAATGACTGCCGGAGCGATGGAACACGCCATGAATATTGCCTTCCCGACGGCGGCGGCCAATGGTGGTTTGAGCTGGCAATCGGTGATGGTGCATGAACTTTCGCATCATTGGTGGGGCAATTTGGTGACTTGCAGAACCGCCGAAGATATGTGGATCAACGAAGGAAGTGCCGCTTATTGCGAATCCATTTTCACTGAACAGTTCAGCAACAGAGCTGCTTATGAAGTTTCAATTCGAAACCAACACAAAGACTTATTGCGCACCTGCCATCATGTCGATTCCGGTTACTGGGCCGTTTCGGGAGTGCCGCTCGAACATACCTATAGCAATACCACTTATTTGAAAGGGGCCGATATGATTCATACTTTGCGCGGCTATTTGGGCGATTCATTGTTTTTCAACGGACTTTCCGATTTATTGGAACAGAATAAATTTTCAGACATCGATGCCATTGAATACCGCGATGATTTGAGTGCGATCACCGGTGTGAACCTTACCAATTTCTTTGCGGATTGGATCTTTCAAGGCGGTTGGCCGCATATTGCCATTGATTCAATGACAGTTGTACCTTCTGGTCTGAACTATGATGTAACAGTTCATTTGCGCCAAAAATTGGTAGGAAGAGCCAATTACTCCAATCAAGTGCCTGTTCTACTTACACTGCGCGACCAAAACTGGAATACATTTGAGCAAACCGTTCTTTCAACCGGAATGAACAATACAGTAACGGTAAGCGTACCTTTTTCACCTACAACGGGCTACCTCAATCGCGATGAGTTGATTTCCCACGCTGTAACTGCCAGCTACAAAACTGTAAACCTTGCCGGAACAGTGAATTTGGCGCATGCCAACATCACATTGCAGGTGCAAACCATTGGAGCAGATTCGTCATTAGTTGTAGTAGAACATCATTGGGCGGCGCCGGATCCTGTTATTGACTGGACACACGATTATACTATTTCACCGCAACGCTACTGGCGTGTTGATGGTATTTGGGAAAACGGTTTCACCACCAACGCAACATTTCGTTACAGCGGTCAAACATCCGGAGCGAATGGTTATTTGGATCATTTGCTTATTACCGGAGCAGAAGACAGCATTATTTTGTTGTATCGACCTGATTGTTCGGTAGATTGGACGGAATGCCCGAACAGTACGCTGGTCATGGGAAACAATACAACGGATAAAACAGGAACCGTAACGGTAACCAACCTGCAAAAAGGAGAATATGCGTTTGCACTGAAAGGTCAAAACGTTGGTTTGGAAGAAAAAAACGACGCCTCTTCTGTAAGCCTTTTCCCCAATCCAACTGATGGTTTGATTACCATTGAAACAACCGAAGAAATAGATCGACTAGTGGCGACAGATTTAAATGGTCGTGTGGTTGCACAACGAAATGTTAGTGGGAAAACTATGACATGGAACACCGCAGACTGGGCGGCCGGAACGTATGTTGTTTCGGGTTATAAGCAGGCGAAGCGTGTGTTTGGGAAGAGGTTGGTTGTGAGGTAGTGTTATCACGCAAATAACGAGTAACCTCAATTGAGTTAAAATTCAATTGAGGTTACTAAAAATTAAAATGATTTATTTTGCATCTAAAACCCATTAACAAGTGTGCCGAATTGAATAGTTGTTGCTCATCAAATCGTTCATAGGCGTTGCAGACTTTCGTGCAAGCAATTTTCAGTGCGAGAATAGGGTTCTATTTGCACTTTTCCTAACATCAATTCAGCTATTGCATCTTTCTAATGTAAGACTACTCGCTACAGTGGCTAAACCATTATCGACAAAATCATTCAACATAACCAACAGCTGATTGTTACTTAAATTGGTTGATACGTTATTTAAAAGCCATGGATAAGTGTTTGAATCGAAATTGGCTTTGGTTGATATCAAAGGTTCGTAAGCATTGCTTGAAGATGCAATTAAAGATGCAATTATTGCACCAACATTTTGTCCAGTAGCAGTTCCTTGAAGTTGCAGAACAGTAAAATCGGCGTTAGCTTGTCCTCCAGTGTTCATAGCTTGTAAAGCTGTAATAATATTTTCTGGGTTGGTGGTGTTGTAAGAGTCATTATATGAGTCATATTTTCTCGCTGGATACCAATCACCAAATGCACCATCTTGTGTGTTCAGGAAAAACAAGCGTTTATTTTGAGAAATCAAATCAGCATACACTGTTTGTAAATCACTGGTACTTCCTATTTGAATAGATTGTGTTTTGGTGTTTTGTTGGGCTTCGATCAAAATTGATTGTAACTCATTAATAGTTGGAATCGTTACGTCTAAAAATCCAGAACCTCCAAGAGAAATAACAACAATTTCTGACGGATTATTATTTAACCAGGTTAAAATATCCATCAAAAAACTACTAAATGGGTATCCAGGAATGATCGTGTGAATGTGATAAATATCGGAAGCAATTTGATTAATTGGGGTTGGCATCATACCCGGACGAAAATCGAAGTACCTGCATCCCAAATTTAACATACTTGTTATGTTGTCTTTTTGAGTAACAGCAACCCCAGTTATTACAGATGGTGCATCATTGGCTATCAGCGAACCAAATACTGGCCCCAAAATAGCAATGAGGGCTGCCAATGAAATTGGGTGACTACATATTGCATTAACAGCAGTTAAGTCAAATGTTCCTGAATCGTGTGCTCCAGGAAGCACAAAATTTGCAAAAGGCGCATTGTTTACCGAAGCATTTTGGGATGCTAGATTACCCATCCAGTTTTGTTGAGGGGGGGTTAAATACCCGTATATCTGATCTTGATTTGTAAGCCCCGTACCGACTCCTGTACCTGCGTCGAAAAATCCATAAGACAAATTGTAATTATCAGTAATTACAGCGTTTGTTTGCATCATATTACTGAGAGGACCACTACTTGTTCCTGTAATAGCGTTGATACTCTCATTTAAGGTTGTGCCACCAGCATTCACCGTAATGGAACCTGTAGCTGCTAGCGAAAGCACACTCGCTTCAATCTGACAGTTTCCAGTGCAAAAATAAGCTGGTTGATTTTGAATATCAGTTTGATTCATTGAAATTGAACCGTCCGCATTTAATGCTTGAGAAGACATTGCTAATTCGGAGGTGTTTACAAAATAATAGTTTACTCCTTTGCTTAACATAATTCATTAATTTTATTATTAATACTAATTTTTATTGTGCGCTTTACAACTTAATTTTGATCTACCACCAGAGTACATTGACCAACAGGAATCAAGGTTTCCTGTGTAACTTCGAATAAAGCTGTTTCATTATTGATTGAAGTTCTACAAGCGTTCACTTTTCTGCTAACTTCCATCTCTAGTTCAAGTGAAGTGTCAGGAATCTGATAGTAATTAAAATTTAATGTGGCACCACTTGGTAATGGGCTATCTGTTGGGGGGGTAATGGTTATGGTTAGGGCTCCTGCATATCCAGCTGGAACTGAGTTATCAAATCCAAATACCTGAGTACCCGTAATACCTGGACTTGGTACAGTCCAACTTTGATTAATCGGACAATTCAAATCAGTACACTGAATATTAATGTTAGTACCCGCAGGAAAATTAGGGCTTGAAACACAAGATAATGTAAAGTTAAATTCTTCAGGCGTCGAATTAATATTTCCAAATTGATACACCCCAACAAATTGATTATTAGGATTTTGAATGTAAGTGATATTTCTCCAAGCAACGGCAGGGTTGTTCTGTACCCATTGTACAAAAAGAGCATTACTACTAAAATTTTGAGGTATAGTAATCGGATTGAGAGGAGTATTTACTACTGCAATCATACAATAATGATCATCAGATATTGATGGAAGATTTTGTAACAGAAAGGCAGGATTTGATAATGCTAATGATTGCGAAGCAATGCTGGATTCTCCAGTACTGTTTACAAGTGTCGCCTGAGATACTCCACTCGCAGTCAATATAGAAGTCCATTGGGATGAATTAGGCGCCATTAACAAAGAAGCTTTGGTATAAAAAAGTTGGACATTCCCACTATCTTCATTTGGGCCTAAATTATAAGCTCGAACATAAATGTTGTTCACTCCATTTTGTATTATCGGTAATCCGATATCTGGTCCGCTATAGTTGCTTTGAGCAGTAGTGAAATCAAGCGATCCACTTTGATAGGGAATAATATCTGGAGATTGATAAGGAACATCTGTGGAAGGGATCGTTCCATTATCACCGAAATTATCTCGAACGTAAATGTCATTGTAAGTTGCCATAATTCTTTAAATTTAATCTTCCCTACTCATAAGGCTTTTCAGATCCGCCCTGTTTTTAATTCACTGTTACAGCCAGTCTCCCGCTGCTCTCCTGAGCGGGACAGGCAGTTTTTTATCCTTCGACACACTTCGATGAACGAAGTGTTTAGCAAGGATGAAAGTGGGTTCTGCTCCACTAAAATTGGTGTGCAAGATCTTCGCAAACCAATTTTGATTTTACCATTCATTCCGTTCCAATTGTTCGGTTCAGTAAGCTGTACGTATTGTTTTTTATTGGAAGATCTATTCCATGTACATGCCTGATGCAGACTTCATCTTCAAAGAATTGCTGGTTTTTATTTCCTGCCCGGCCGGAACAGGGAATATTTATAGTCCAGTTTGTTTGTTTTTATCTCGGGTTCCCCCTCGTGAATAATGTTTGTGAAAAGAACTCTAATTCCTTTTCGTTCAAGGCTAAACTACAAGCTTGATTCGAAAGTGTGTCAATCCAATGTCGTAGTAAGGGAAACAGTTGACATAGAAGCCAAAAAAAGAGGCATGAAATTTCATACTTCTTCGAATAAGAATTGATGATCGGTTTCGATTGAAGTAAGAATTGAATAAAGTCAAACTCAGTTATTAATAACCCCAAGGTTAGCGCAATGTGCGGAAGTCCCACATAAGTGGAGAAATACCTATTTTGAAAATCAGGAGTTAATCCCAATTTTTATCATATTACCAATTAGTTATTACTTTTCTGTATAACGAAGTAGGTAACTAAAAACCGCTCGAAACTATTTTCGAGCGGTCACAGAAGAATTATTTCAGCAATAAAATAGATTCAATTCAATTACTTATTTGTGTGTAGCTTAACTGGTAGAATCATTATTGAGTTATAGCATTTGAAGAATTACTAGAAGTGGTGAAATAAGTTAACGTCAAAATTATGTTTGGCTTATTTGTCCAATCTGCTCTTGATGAAACTACAGAGGAATATTAAATCATCCTTTTAGGGTCGATGGTAGCAATAATCGCATTGGAATATGCTTGTTCTTGAGGAATGGGATTCTTCGAATTTGCTTCAATAATATGATCAAATGTCCATATAAAACCACCACCAAAACTTGCACTAGCACTTAAATCTTTCATCATTGCTTCAACTTCTGATGGAGTGTCGCTTGTTGAGTCTCCTGCTAGTATAAATCTATCCGTTGAAAAATGTGGCAACGCTATAGAAATGGCTTTAGACCACTGATCAAAATAAGCTAAATCGCGATTTCCATACCCTCCAGAATAACATTGTAAATTCCACCATAATACTTTTCCAGGATAATTCGTTTCTACATATTCTAAAGCACTAACCCAAAATGAAATTTCAGTATAAGGGCAAAAGGTAAGGCTAAAACCAATTTCAATCAACATTGCACAGAATGCATTAAAAGCTTTTGGTTGAACGTAATCATCTTCACAATCTAAGTCAATGAAACTAATGGATGGAAACTGTTTAAGTAGTTCTGTGAAATTGGACTTTATCGGAGTATTTTCAAAACTATTATTGTTTTTAACATAAATATCGAAAATAGGCTTAAATGCAGGTCCAATACTCGCACCAATCTTCTTGATTGAAGACTCTACCATAATCCCGTTAATGAGATCAGGCCAAGCAGGGGCGCCAATATAATTACCATTTGAAATAATTTTTGCATCATTAAAGTGAATATCACCATTCAGATAAATGTGGAATTGACATAACATTGCCGCAGTAAACCCAGAGTTCTTAAGTTGTGAAACCGTTGTAGCAACCGATTGATGTTTTGATGAAGAATCAGGGTAGATATATCCTTCCATATATACAGCAGCGTTTTTCGACCTTGGTAAATTTATTTGACTACCTGTACCGTTTTGCACTATTCCAGTGTTCATTTCATTTTTACTCATTGATTCAATTATTAAAGTTCCTAGTCATAAGGCTTTTTCGCAACCACTAAAGCTTGTGCCATCGCTAAAGCTATTGGCGACATGCGATTAGCGAACGCGGTCAGAAACTGCCTCCCGAATGAAATAACTGTTCGGGATCAGTTCGTTTTTTATCCTTCAACACACTTCGATGAACGAAGCATTTAGCTAAGGATGAAAGTGGGTTCTGCTCCACTAAAATTGGTTTACAAGCTATTCGCAATCCAATTTTGATTTTACCATTCATTCCGTTCCAATCATTCCGTTCAGTAAGCTGTACGTATTGTTTTTTATTGGAAGATCTATTCCATGTACATGCCTGATGCGTAAAATCTCTTTAAAGAATTGCTGGATTTCATTTCCCGACTAGTCGGAACAGGGCATACTTTTCACTCGTTATATTTCTTTTTCGTAACCGCTAACAGGTATAGCGAATGCTGTCAGAAACCAACTCCCGAATGAAATACCTGTTCGAGACGGAGTACCTTCATTCAAAAAACGCAATGTTTGAAATCAGTTATTGGGATTAATAAGAATTAGTGATATCTGACAAGCCAGAGGATTATTCCAATTAATGTTGGCATAAATTGTGACGGTTCCATCTGGGTTAGGTACAAGATTATTAATACTCATCCAAGAATCGCCCGAAAAAGGAAGTTGATTGAATTCACAAATAGACCCTGTAACTACGGTTGAAGAATTTACTCCTGCGATTGGAAGAGTTGTCGCAATAAAGTTTCCTTGCCCTGAAAATACTGCTTGATACGTTGTAATATTACTATTAATCGATACTACGTTTGATTGTACATTTAAAGTCAATTTTTGTACTTCACTTGATAAATTATTCATATTTAATTTGATTATTTCCCCCTACTCATAAGGCTTTTCAGATCCGCCCTGTTTTTAAACTGTTACAGCCAGTCTCCCGCTGCTCTCCTGAGCGGGACAGGCAGTTTTTCCAAGTGGGTTCTGCTCCACTAAAGTTGGATAAATTCATGAAAATTCCGCGATGTGCTTCGCAAATGCAACTGCCAGATCATCATTCTAAAATAGCGTTACCCAAATGTCAGCCTGTTGAGTACTTATGTTTGCAACTTTAAGCTCAGCACCGTTCCAATCGTGCACCACAACGACAGATAATCGTGAATTCTTTGGAATGGTATATATCGAGAAATCCACGGCTGGGGTGATAAATATGGAAGCATCATGATCCTTACTCAAATTCTGAATACTCAACGCACTCATTTTTTGATATGTTTTGCCACAGATTGCAACTTGATACTGTGACAATGTTACCCCAAAATTATAAACCAATTCATGAGCCACTTCATTTGTAAGAAACTGGTCTCTATCATTTATACATGTGAGACTATCAGTATTAGAATTATGCGGGATAGAGTCGATAATTGACGTTGACATACACCCGTTGAATATTAATTGAAGTAAAATGGCTATCAGAATCTTTACTGTTTTGTGATTGCGTTTCATAGAAAAATCTTTCAACAATTGAGCAATAAGGCCGTCCCGAATATTTCTGAACGGCCCTTGAATCTAAATCAAGAAAAATCCAAATTGAGTATGATCCGAGACTAACCAGACATACCGGTATGGATTATCCGAGATCGGTTAATGTAATTTTTGCAGTAGCAGATTCTTGGCTAATATTTGAGATTACCAACTTTGCTGCGTTGTAATTTTGAGCCCATCTAATTGGTGTAGGATTGTTCGCAGCGATGTCAATGAAGCCACCTGGATATGATGCTGGTGCTGGGTCAACATACACTGTTAGGGCAAATGCACTACTCAAATTCTGAATGGAAACCGAAGTTAAGTTTTGACTTGTAGGATCACAGACCGCGCTAAAATTATTAGGGACATTTAGCGGATGATTGTAAGCCAGTTTAATATTACCTACCGTTCCCATTGCTTGGTCAGCGGGTGAAAGTCCATCATTTATGTATGACATAATATTTAGTTTTTAATTTCCTACTCATAAGGCTTTTCGGTTTCCGCCTCTCGTTAATAACTGAACGAGAACAGTTCGTTTTTTTATCCTTCGCCACACTTCGATGAACGAAGCATTTAGCTAAGGATGAAAGTGGGTTCTGCTCCACTAAAATTGTTTTGCAAGCTATTCACAATCCAATTTTGATTTTACCATCTGTTTCTTTCCAATCTTTTCCGCTCAGTAAGCTGTACGTTTGTTTTTTTATTGGAAGATCTATTCCATGTACATGCCTGATACGTAAAATCTCTTTAAAGAATTGCTGGTTTTTATTTCCTGCCCGGCCGGAACAGGGAATCTTGTTTTCCTACTCAAATGCTTTAGCGAATGCGGTCTGAAACCGCCCAGCTTTTTAGTAAGTTCTGCTCCACTGTATTTTACAGTTAAGTAAAATTTTTAATTGTAAATAACCGGTTTTAATACCCATTGCTTTACAGCTAAAAATAAAACACACATCTAAGCTCTTTAATGCAGCTAGTACTATCTATAATTCTTACGATATAGATATTTTCTGAGTTTCTTTTACCCAACGACCAAATGATTGATACTGGTATTCCACCGCCCCAGTCATCCAGTCATTCTCGAAAACAATACTTGCTGAAAAGTTTTTAGGAATAATCGGACCAATTCCTCCTTTAGCTGGCCAGTGGATTTCAGGGTAACCTGATAACGTGATGTTAGTAACATTAGCTCCTGTTATAATTGATGTTTCATAACTTATTATAGTTCCCGTTAAAACAGAAGTACACACTATTGAACTGTCTAAATCTTGAGTCACTGTTGCTAAACCAGAAACCGTTCCGTTCACAGAATCAATACCGAGTTTGAGATGTAAAATAGGCGCCCCCATTAAATCACTTTCGCTTTTTAGTGATAGATGAAACAAACCTGCTGTAGATGTTTGGTTCAATTGGTTACTTTCTTTCCATTCTAATTTCACCTCTTTATTCGAACCTTTTACAATGACTCCTCGCGTATCTTTCATCTGAGGGATTTTGATACTTTTAGAGTACTTGCTAGAGCCAATGGCTATCCCATCTTTTCCCAATACCGCTACTTCTAGGTAACCATCAACTACTTTACCAGTGTTAACAAGCTTGATGGTTGGGTCAAGTGATCCTGTTTCTCCTGTCACTTCAACATTATAAACTGCAGGTACAACGTAAGATGCTGTAACGCGCATGACTGCGCTTTCAATCGGATATAATTTTAATTCTTGATTCATAATTCATTTGTTTTTTCCTAACTCTGTTTAATAAGACTTTTCAGAAACCACTAAAGCTTTTAGCGAACGCGGTCAGAAAATGCCCTGTTTTTAATTCACTGTTACAGTCAGTTCGTTTTTTTCCGCCGAGGCGATGCGGGTTCTGCTCCGCGTAAATAATGGTTTTGAAAAGAGTTTGTAATTACGTTTTCTTTCAAGGCTAAACTACAAGCATGATTCGAAAGTGTGTCAATCCAATGTCGTAGTAAGGGAAACGGTTGACATAGAAGCCAAAAAAAGAGGCATGAAATTTCATGCCTCTTCAAATAAGAGTTGATTATCCAGCACGATTTAGTTCAAAATCGGCCAATAATAAATGTGAGATTAACGCAATGTGCGGAACCGCTGTAGGAATTCCCTATAATTCTCACTCATCGGAACGACATTGCCATTGGTCAACACTATTTTATTGATGGACGCTTGAATTTCTTCGATCATGGTCAAATTAACCAGGTAGTTACGATGGGTTCTGCCAAATAGATCATTATCCAATAAATCAATGATCTTGGCAAGTGAAATGTGAATGACAAATTTCTCTGTTAACGTATGTATGGTACAGTAGCGTTCTTCTACTTCAATATAAGTGATATCTGTGATACGCACTTTCTTCAGCGCTTCTTTTTTCTTAATGAATAAGTACTCATTGCTCACCACCGTATTTTGATCAGAACCATTGAATACATTTTGTTGTCCGTAAAATTTTTCTACTGCCAATTCCAATGAGTACAACAATTCCAGTTCATTAAATGGTTTTAATAAGAAACTAAACGGCTTGGTCAGTTTCGCCCTCTCAAATATAGTCCGGTCTGTTGTGTTGGTTAAAAAAACGAATGGTCTAGCGGCATTAGGCACTTTGTTAATGGTTTCGGCAAAACTGATTCCATCTGGGACACCGTCTAAATAAATATCAATAATGAGTACATCAACTTTGTTTGCAAAAAAAAGATCGAGTGCTTCTTGGTTTGACTGGGCAACGCCAACCACTGCATAGTGATGCGCTTCTAATATTTTTACAAGTTTTTCACTTTGAGAAGGCTCATCTTCTACAATCAACACTGCTACTTTATCCATAGTGGTCTGCTTTTAGCAAAGAAACAATCATTTTTGTACCAACTTGCTCGGTGCTTTCTATGGCAAAAAGCCCGTTGTTTTTTCGGATCATCGATTTACACAATTGCAAACCCAAACCAGTTCCGAGTATATCTTCGTGTTTCTTCTTAGATAAAAGTACATTTTCTTTTATCAATTCAGTAATACTTGCTTGACTTATGCCAACACCCGTATCTTCAATAACTATTTCGCAATACTTCGTTGTTGTTTCGCGCACATAAATGCGAATGGTTCCGTTTTTAGGAGTGAATTTGATGCTATTATCCACTAAATTGCGCAGTATCAATTTAAACGTTTCGCAATCTGCCAACACCAATTTTCCACGTTCAATGTGCTGCTCATAGGAAATGGTTTTAATCGCCATCAACGGTTTGTAATTGTAGATGACTTGCTCCACTATGGTACATAGATCGAACGGTTCCGGATAAAAATAACCTTGTTCGGTTTGTAGCAGCGACCAATGTAACAAGTTGTCTAGCAAATTATAGGCACTATTTGCTACCGCATTGTTTTGTCTCAATTGGTGGCCTAAATCAGAAAAATCGCCCGTTTCAAGGCTGTTTAGTAAATCCGAGTTACTTGCTTTTAACACTTGCACCGATGAGCGCATATCGTGACTCACAATCGAAAACAATTTATCTTTTGTTGCATTGAGCTCATCCAATTTGTTTTTTTGCAATTGAACAATAGCTGCATTCTTTACTTTTTGCCGGTAGAAATACACCCCAACAACCAACAGTGCAAACAGTAAAACCGATGACAGAATATACATGTTTCGTTCGGCATTTTTTTGTGCGTTTTTCGTTGTTAAAACCACCAGCTCTTTTTCTTTTTGAGCAACCGCAAACCGCTTCTCTTGTTCCGCCAACGCCCATACTTTATTCTGATCATTCAATGAATCGCGCCAGGATTCGTATTCCTTTCGGTATCTTAATGCTTCTGTAACATTGTTGCGATTCTCTTCTACAACCGCCATGTTAAATGCTGTATTTTGTTTTAACTCAATATCAGAAATAGTTGTAGAAAGCGTGTATGCTTTTTTAAAAAACGAGATCGCCAGTTGATCTTTGTACTGCGCATAATACACATTCCCCAGATCTATGTAAGTAGAAATCAGCCCTTTTTCATCTCCTTGTTTTTTGAGAATGGCTTCTGCCAAGTAGAGATTATTTTCAGCAGAATCAAGTTCTTCGAGATGAAAATAGCAGATCCCTATGTTATGATAAAAATGCCCACATTCCAAGGTTGATTCCAATCTCAAAAACTGCGCTTTATAGGTATTATAATAACGAAGCGCTTTTGTAAAGTCTCTTTTTTCCAGTGAAAGATCTCCGAGATGCTTCGCAACCTTGTAGTAAAAAGGAAAAGTTGATTCAATTTTACGAAATTCAATCAATGCCCTATCGGGTAACTGCTTGCGCCAAAAACTTACTCCACGAAAATAATGGCAATAGGATGCTAGATAATTGTTGCGCGATTGATGTAAATGTTGCATCGAATAAATGAGAGTTGAATCCCAATTTTCTTGCAGAAAAAAACGCGTAGCTTTTGAGAAATTGCTTGAGGGATGCTGCTTACTTAATTGTTGCAGTTGACCAATAAATTGAGGTTCATTGGGTTTAGCATAGATTTGGATCGCATTAAAAATAAAGAACACCACCACAAAAAGCTTTCCCATTTGAATCATTTATTATACAAGTATGAAGGGCTAACAAGAATAGTGTGTCAGCCCTTTTTTAACTGCATAACAAATATACTACTTTAGGAAGATTTGATAATCGTTGTCATTGTTCCACGCGAGGTTTTTGGATCTTCGTTAACTAAAAATAGAGTAGCGAAAGTACCCTCTAATGAATTATTAACTTCAAGTGGCAAGGTATCTTCCAAAATAAAAATTTCATATCTATTTTTTGTTGATTTAGATTCTTGTGAATCAAACTTGATCTTATAAATCAACGGGCTATACACTCCTCCATTTCTGCTACATTTAACTTGTGATGACTTAATATCTTCAGGTAGAAAAATACCAAAACAGATTTTTACTTTTTTCTCAGATGGTTTACAAATTTCTCCATTATAGTCGTTTTCAACATCAGTGTAGCCTGCAAACGCGACCATTGGAGCTTCTAAAAAACAGGTTTTGTCTGTAATAACACCAGTTATCCCAGTGATGCTTACAACATCTAAGTTACCAGTAATACAGTTATAACCATCGTAAAGTTCAACTCCAGTTTCATTCACTTCTAGATTGCTTTTCATATCTTTTTTCTCTATAATTTTAGTTAAACACTTTACATTAAGGTAAAAATAGGGGTGTCGGAAATTATCTAAACACGAAAATCTCTATTATGTCGAAGATTTGAGAATCGTTGTCATTGTTCCACGTGCGGTTATCGGATCTTCATCATCCGCAATTAAAATGACCGTCAAACTAGATCCAGTATCCATCAAAGTATTAGTTATTGTAAAAAAAACTTCTGCAACCGTAATTTCTATACTTTCATCACCTTCGGGTATCTTAGGAACAGGTGCATTATAAGTGATAGTATAGTTAGACACTGCATCCACAAAAGCTTGTTGACAAGTACATGCTGGCACAGCATTTTTTGAATCAAGTAAAACGAAAAGACTGCCTTCGATAGTAACGTTGACATTTTCGGTGCCTGGTATGGCAACGCAAGTTGGTGTACCCACAATTACAGGAGCAGGAAGTTCACCGCTCCATGTATAGCTATCCTTCTTTTTTGTATCAGTGATGACAAAACCAACATTACTAACAGGAATTACAGATACTAATTCATTCTCTTTTAAATTACTATTCAAATCTTTTGTTTTCATAATTTTTAATTTTAGTTAAACATTCTTTTTAAAAGTGAAGAACTTTAAAAGTTTTCTTCACTTTTAAAGCAAAGCTAGGGCGAACAGGGTTTTCTTGTGCATGAAAATGTCATGGAAGCGGAAATAGATGTCACAGTAGCGGTAAATCAATACCCCAAATTGTTGGATAACTTAAATCCAGTAGGATTATCTTAACAATCAGAAATGAGGCGAATGTAAGGTGCTGTCAATGAAGATACAATGAATACTTCTGATTAGTGATAAAGCAAAAGCTACTATATAGCTTGTTTATTAACCCAAATGCTCCAATTAAATCGGATTCAACCAACAACAAAAAACCCCGCAGAATTACTATCCGCGGGGCTTTAATACGAGTTTTTATCTAATTATTTCACTACAAATTGTAATGTTTGACTTGCATTTGTTTCTGCCAAACGGATCAAATACATTCCTGCTGCAAATGATTCGGTTGAAATCAACACAAGGTTGTCACCTTGATTTGCCTGGATTGTGTAGTTTGAAACAACGTTTCCAACTAAATCAGTCACGTATACTTTCACCGTTTGACCTGTTGCTGCTGAGAAACGAAGATTTACTTCATCTTCTGCAGGATTCGGGAATACTACCGCATTTTGCAATTGCAAATTTTCGTCCAAACCAACAGTAACTAACGCGTCAGAAGGCGCACCGCTGTAAATGTTGATGTCGTCGATGTAGATATTGTTACCACCGTCACTTTCAAATCGGAATTTGAAACGGAAATTATTTACCCAGTAACTCGTTGTAACATTGGTCATGTGAACCGTTTGCCAATCAGCCAAAGCTGGTGTCCAAGAACTGCTTGCAGTAAGGTTCGATAAAGAAGCACCATGCATCGTTTTACGCTGATCCCAGCCATCACCACAATCGTTTGTCAGGAATACTTTCAAATAATCATCGTTGGCAGACTGACGTTTGCGGTAACCGTAACGGAATGACAATGTAACACCATCAGTCGAGTTTACAGTTGACAAATCTACAGGAGTAGAGATCAACTCGTCTACGTTACCTGCAACCTGACCGTAGTTGGTCAATTTAGCTGAGTTTGTTCCGGTATGACCGGCAGTATTGGTCACCGACCATGCGTTGTTGCTTCCTGAGTTTTCAATAATCCAACGGTTGGAACCGCTAAATGAGCTTAATCCTTCAAATCCTTCGAAGTAAGGTAGTGATTCGCCTGCGGCAAGTACGGTAATGTACCCGGATTTTGTTTCATCGTCTGAAGATGCACCATCTGTTGCCGTTAATGTTACTGCGTAAACTCCAGGAGCTGCGTAAGTAACTGATGGGTTTTGATCTGTTGAAGTGGAAGGAGTTGCACCAGGGAAAGACCAAGACCAACCTGAAACGGCATTGTAAGAACCATCACTAAACTGAATGGTTTCACCTGCACAAATTTCAGTTTTAAGGGTTGTAAATTCCGCTTTACACAAAGCAGCACTACCGTCTGCTCCGGTAGCAGCCAGGTTACCGTTTGTCCAAAGGTTATTACGTCCTCCTGTAGAAGAAGTCAATGCATTGCGCATGCGCGTTACCTGACCACCGGTAAACATTTTAGAACAATACGAGTAATCCATGTAGTTTTCTACGTTTGCACGCGGACCACAGAAATTTTCATTTAAGTTACAAGCAGTTACACCACGTGTAGTAGGTGTATCACTTACGTTGTCTGATCCGCAAGATACGCCAGGATCATTGGTATCGCCCCATGTGTGTGAAAGGTTGAGCCAGTGTCCGACTTCGTGTGTCAACGCACGGCTAGCGTTCACAGAAGATGTTCCGATAGAACCAGTATAACTGTGCAAAATCCAAATACCATTCTGCATACTTGATCCGATCCATCCGCTTGGTTGATAGGTATATCCTGCCGCACCACCGATTTCGCCACAAATAAACACATTCAAATATTTGTTGCCCGGCCACTGACCTTGATACACATCATTTCCGGCAACAATTGCGTCAACTTGATTTCCGCCATCTGCTCCGTTATAAGAAATGGCATTTTGCGTACGGGTAATCCCGCTAAAGCAAGCTCCATTCGGTGCTTTGGTTGCCAATACGAATTCTACTTCCACATCAGAAGGCTGACAAACTGCACTTGGATTGCTTGCGTTAAAATCGTTGTGAACGGTAGCTGCATCTGCATTTTGAAGACGGTAATCGCGGTTCAAAATAGCCAACGCATCTAAAATTTGATCGCGGGAGATATTTTCTACTCCGCCATTGTGCAATACGTGAAACACAACCGGAATTTTGTAAACAAGGCGGTGTGGTTCTGTTTCTTCAAGCATTTGTTGCTCTAAAACCTGAAACGCTTGTTGATCTAATTGATATTGTGCTGCGAAAGCAGGATTGTTCATTAACTCGTTGAGTCGTTTGTGTTGGTGACAGTATTCTACATCTTCA
>JBILJP010000050.1:0-19229 GCA_044377135.1 Fluviicola sp. | reverse complement strand
TGCAGCCCGGAAATCTAATCCGCGCAAATGTGAACAGTTGTATCACCCTTACTTGCGAAGGAACAGGAAATGGCGGATCCGGTTGTTCAACCGCATACGAACCAAATGAAACACAAGCTACTGCGGCATCCATTGTAGTTGGAACAACAAATTCAGCAGCCATTTCAACAGCAACAGATATTGATTATTTCAAGGTTGTGACATCAGGTTCATCCAACAATACTTTTAGTCTTGTAGGACCTGCAAGTGTAGATTTTGATCTGGTTATTTACAATAGCGCTGGTACTCAAATAGGGAATGGAGCAGGTTCTACTGCCACAGAAACAGTAGTGCTAAACACACAACCTGCAGGCACCTATTACATAAAAGTTTTTGGTTACAATGGCGCCAACAGCGCAAGTTGTTATACATTAAAAGTAACAACGGTTGCAAATGGTTCTTGTTCAACTGCTTTTGAACCGAATGAATCACTAGCTGCGGCAACTACAATTGCACTTGGTAGCACCAATTCTGCCGCAATTTCTACTGCTACAGATACTGATTTTTTCAAAATTACAACTACAGCCACTTCTACCATTTCTTACAACCTTGTAGGACCAGCAGGTGTAGATTTTGATCTGGTGATTTATTCCAGTAATGGTACACAAATTGGCTCTGGAGCAGGCTCAACAGCAACTGAAACCGTTACACTGGCAACACAAGCCGCAGGTACCTACTACATTAAAGTACTCGGCTACAATGGCGCAAACAGCACAAGTTGTTATACCATTAAGGCGAGTGTTACTGCTGGTAGTCCTTCTCAAGGAATTGTAGATGAGAATGTAATTTCTGTGTATCCGAATCCGGTAAAAGACAAACTGGTAATCTCTTCAACGGTATCGCTTGATGAATCAATGATCATAGTCATGGATGTAAACGGTCAGATCATCCTGCAACAAGATGCAACAGAATATGGTAATAGTATCGATGTTTCTGCTTTAAGCTCAGGTGTTTATTTCGTGCGGATAAAAACACAAGATCGAATTGATTATCAAACAAAATTCATCAAACAATAAGGCTTTTTTGATGATTAAATTCTGGTAATTAAGAATTAGACTGGGGAGCTATCCAACTACGAATGGCTTCCCTTTTTTAATCCTTCGATCTAATAAGAATACCTTGTATTTTATCCTACCATTACTCCTTTAGCGCCCAGTTTTGGGATTTCAGTATAATTTTTCTCGCTGATCGTTTCCGGTAAGAAGATGAATTTTTTATCGTACATCACGTCATCTGCCCAAAAGCTCACCCAGTATTCGTTGGTGAGCCCAAAGACTTCTTCCATGATCGGTTCGATTTTAGCAGCTTCATCCGGAAGTAACACTTCCAGCGAATGGCGGAGCGTAGACGTTTTCACCGATTCACCGGTTTCTACATTGGTTCCGTAGCCTTTGCTGGTAATGATAATTCCCTCCATGATATCATCGCGCAAGTTCAACAGGTAAACGTAGTGCTGTATACCACCTTCCGGATTTTTTTCGGGTACAATTACCACTCGTACATTTTCTACTTTCGGACCCATTAATTCTTCACGCATGCTGTTGATCTTTGGAAATCAGTTTGCGAAATTACGGAGAAAATGTTGAATCGCGCCAAAGGCGGACCCGGTGCTTGATGTTGAATGTTGAATGAGATTCTCATCAAAAGTCAAGCATCGCTGGAATTCTCAAGTTTCATATACGGATTGATCTTTTCCAAATACAGATTAATCTTTGCCACAATGTTCCTGATTTCAGATGTGTCTTAGAAAAATAGATTAAAATCTCAATTGTGCTTCCAGCAATTTGCCCAGGCTAATGTATTGGAACAAATCTGTCGGGTGACCAATGTAGGTATCGTATTTATCAAGGTAGGCTTTATCGCCTTTTTTCGATTCGGGAATTTCAAAATTAGAAGCGCGTTTGTTGCCTGTGCGCACAATTACAAGGTTCTTAGCCGGAATAGCAATGATGTATTGACCATGAATACCGCGGCAATAATAAACCGGATCAGAATAGCCAAGGAAAGTCCACACATGCAAACCGTAACGCGTATTCGGAACGCCTTCTTCGGTTTTCATGTTCGGATTGGAAACCATTTCTTTGAAATACCATTCGGGAATGAGTTGTTTGTCTTTCCACTTTCCATTATTGGCTAGCAAAATTCCCAAACGGGCAAAATCGCGCGATGTACTGTACAAACAGCAGAAGGCTTTTTCGTCTCCGTTTTCTTTATCCAAGCTCCAAAACGCATCGGCTTCGGCTCCCATTGGCTTCCACAATTTTTCAGAGGCGTACTGCGTAAGGTCTTTACCCGTAGCTTTTTCCACAATAAAGGCCAGTAACTGCGAATTACCGCTTTGATACAGGAATAGTTCACCCGGCTTGCGTTCTACCTGCTGACGATTCACCAAGCCCCACAAATCACTTCCGTAATACGATTCGGCATTCTCTGATAACGGATTCACACCACTTTCTCCCCAATCAAGGCCGGAAGCCATCATGAGTAAATGACGAATGGTGATTTTTTCTTTGCCTTTTCCTGAAAAACCGGGAATGTACTTCGCAATCGGATCGTCGAGGCTTTTGATTTTTCCTTCGTCAACGGCAATTCCCACCAACATACTCACCACCGTTTTGGCAGCAGAAAACGAATTGGAAACCGTTTTGGAAGTGTGTTCTCCCCAGTATTCTTCAAAGATCAGACTATCGCCTTTAAACACCAGAAAGGATTTGGTTTCCAACGATTCCAGGTACAAACGGTATTCGGCAGGTAATTTCAACTCATTCCGTTTAGGATGCATGATCCACGGCTGATGTACAGTTGACGCATCAACCGTTGAGGAATAAAATTTTTCTTTATCGTAGATCGTCGGCGACGTTTCACCCGATAAATACGTTGAATAAATGCCTTTGTAGAGGTAAAACCTGCCACTTAACAGAATGAATATGTTCAGTGAAACGATGATGACCAAAATGGTCCAACCGAACCCGCGAAACAGCTTTTTGAGCCGACTTCTCCTCTTTTTATTACTCATGTGCGTAGGTATAACCGAACTGTTCCGCCAATTTCGCTTTCAAAACGGCTTTTACTTCGTTCATATCCAGCGTTCTTCCCAACTCGTGTTGCATGGAAGATACAGCTTTATCTTCAATTCCGCAAGGCACAATGTGAGAAAAGTAAGACAAATCGGTGTTGACATTGAATCCGATTCCGTGCATCGTAACCCAACGTGAGCATTTTACGCCCATGGCACAAATTTTTCGTGCGGAAGGCAATTCGGGATCTATCCAAACTCCGGTAAATCCTTGTGAGCGTTCGCCTTTGATACCATAAACCGCAAGGGTTTGAATGACAGCTTCTTCCAGAAAACGCATGTATTTGTGGATGTCGGTAAAAAAATGATCGAGATCGAAGATCGGGTAGCCGACCAATTGTCCGGGACCATGATACGTGATATCGCCACCGCGATTGATTTTATAATACGTTGCCTGATGGTCAACCAAGCCTTTTTCATCCAATAACAAATTATCGGGACTTCCGCTTTTGCCTAAGGTATACACATGCGGATGTTCCACAAACAGCAAATGATTGGTTGTTTCTTTGGTAGAAGTTCCGTTTCGGTGTTCAATCTTCAAAGCAATGGATTCGGCAAAAAGCGATTCCTGATAGTCCCACGCTTGCTGGTAATCCATCAATCCCAAATCTTCGAATCGAACCGTTTTTTCCATTAGAATTCTAAATAAACAAAGGCTTTAAATTCACCCGATACCGCTTGGTACATCAACACAACCGAAATAGCGACCATCAATAATTGTACTACCATTGGCGTTTTGGCAAAGACAGCGATTCCGGCATCTTTCAAGCGTTGCGGAATCCAGTGTAAGAGAAAACCAATTCCAATAATGGTGAATACAGGTCCGAAATTCCACAATACCGCCCACAATTTTTCCCAGTCGAAATTAAAGTGATTGTAAATGTGATCAAGCATGGCATTCGGTTTTCCGTCTTCTTTCAAGCGGAACCAAATTCGGGTAAAGGTGATGAAATTAAAGGTAAGGAAAACCTTCCAAAAATGCACCACCAACCAATTGCTTTTCTCGTAAGGAGAAATTTTCTTCCAGTAATTATAAACCACCAATGCCAAACCGTTCATAGCTCCCCAAATCATAAAGTTTTGCGTAGCTCCGTGCCACAAACCGCCCACCACCATGGTAATCAGGAGATTCAAATCGCGGTTCATGAGTGACGAAAAACTCTTGCTAAACAACATTAACATCGCGTACACCCCAAGTGAACCGAGGTAAATGGCAATCGTAACCGGATCGAACCAACCGAGAAAACAGATCCACGTTACACCAATGGCGAAGGCTGCCACATAAGCCATCGTAAAACCTTTGAGGATGTAATTAGCTTCTTTGTTCATGGAAACGCCTGCCGAAACTACCGCCATGAGTCCGAGGTAAATGAAGATCAGATCATACCAACCGGTAATGAATATCATGTAAATGAAAATGACCAGGATGGCAATGTAAGTTCCCACACTTCCTTTCTTATTTCCTCCGAGCGGAATGTAGAGGTAATCACGCAACCACGCCCCAAGCGATTTGTGCCAACGTCGCCAAAAATCGGCAACACTATTGGCTTTGTAGGGTGAATTAAAATTCGGTAACAACTCAAAGCCCATGAGTCGCGAGATTCCGATGGCGATATCGGTGTATCCCGAGAAATCACCGTAGATCTGTAAGGAATAACCCCACATGGCAAGGATGCTCACAAATCCGGGATAGGACTCCGGTGAATCGACCACTTTATCAATAAAATGTACAGCAATGAAATCGGCCAACACAATTTTCTTGATCAAACCTTTCATGATCAGAAATACCGATTCGCTAAAAACCTTTTTATCGAGTTGAAACGGTTTGTAGATCTGCGGAATAAAGTCGCGGGCACGTACGATTGGCCCCATGATAACGTGTGGGAAATAAGTCACGTAAAACGCATAATCCCAGAGGTTCTTTACCGGCGTAATTTCCTTGCGGTAAATATCTACAACGTAACTAATGGATTGGAATGTAAAGAAACTTACTCCGGCCGGAAGCAGGATCATTGTTTCAAACGTATTGTCGCCAAAGAAACCGTTGCCCCAATGGGCAAACATGTTGAAGGCTTCGTATTTGGTATGGAATAATTTGTTGTACGATTCGGTGAAAAAGAGTCCGTATTTGAAATAACCTAGAAAAAACACGTTGAATATTGCGGAAAAGGCGATGATCCATTTACGCCTCAGGTCTGACGGAGCTTTGTAAATACGCCTCCCGAGCGCATAATTGACCAGTATTGAAAGGGCGAGTAAGAGCACAAATAAACCGGAAGTTTTGAAGTACAAAAACAAACTCACCACCGTGATGAAGATACTGCGCACCAACTGGTGTTTGTGCAACAAAGTGAACAGGATCATGATGAAAATGAAGAACAACCAAAAATCGAGGCGGTTAAACACCATCGAGGTTGTTCCTTCGAAACTAAAGATTTTTTGAAGGCGTTCTATCCCCCAAAAACCAATATCAAACCATTGTATCATTCTTCTTTGACTTCTTTTTTAGCGATTTCGTAATTCCATTTGCTGCAACCATTTTTCCCAGGCATCTTCAAACAGACTCGCCTTTAGGTGGTAGCCTACCGAAGTAAAATGCACCATGTCACTTTGCATCAATCCTTTTGTCATCCAGGTTCGTGAAGAACCCAATTCACCCATAATGCCATAAAAATCCCACACGGGACATTGGTATTTTTGGGCCAATTCTATAATCACATCGCGTTCGCGGGCCACATTGGCATTGGTATAGTGTTTATGATAAGCCGCGTCGTTGGGAACAGTGAGCAAAATGGCACAATCCGGGTTGGCGCGAAGCACCTTGATGATCATTTGTTCAAGGTTTCGCTTATACGTTTCCGGATTAAAAGAAGCGTAAGGTACGTTTGCATCGTTGGTTCCAACGGAAAAGGCAAAGAAATCGGGAGGTGATTCCTTGAGTTGTTCTTCAAAATTGCGATTCGCCAAATAAGTATACAGTCCTGCACCGTTGATACCGATTGCCGTGTAGGAAATACCCGGGTGCGCATTGGAAAGTTGCACCGCATGCAATTGCAAACTGTATGGTCCGGGTTTGTTGCGGGTAAATTGCAGGTTAAACGTATCTACATCATCCGTAAAAACGGCTTCGGTATACCCGAGAGTAGCGTTATGGTATTTATCCACTATCAGAATTTCGGCCGCTCCGTAATGCAGGTCAAACGGAAAATCGCCTTTGTTGTGGTAGATACGCAATCTAGTAAATCCAGGCCTTACATCGGTTTTATCGTAGCGAAACTTGATTTCGATAATTGAATCAGAGCATTCGACGACAGCACCTAAAATTCCAAAGTCAATGCCTTCGGGTTTACTTAGTGAAACGCTTTTGTAACTGCGCCAGGAATTCGGTGATGTAAATTCGTAATTCCACGGGTTATTGGTTCGCGCCAAATCAAAGGGAAAAACCAATCCGCGTTCACCCGGAAGATCGGTCCAGCGGGTTTGCAGGTAAGTACGAATATCGTGTGTGTAAATATCGGCTTGTAAATGTGAGCCACCTATGTGGTAGAAATTGAGCTTGCGGTCTTTGAAATTGACCATACTCCCTAAATCGGAGTAGAATTTCTCCCAATTCGGACTTTCAGCGGTGTAAAATCGGAAACAATTTGCAGAGAAATTGATAAACGGATAGGTATTATGCAACGATGTATCGAGGGTCAGAAACGCAGGATGGAAATGTGTATGCAACGAATCTTTCGGTCCGAAGCCGGTGGATTGTGAGCGCGCAGTACACGCTACCGCTAAAGCTACAACAACCGTTATTTGTCCAAAAATTTTCATGCTATATTTCCAATTGTGCTGATTCATTTGTGAGGAAAACTAATTCCCTTGTTTCCACTTCACGTATTCGGCGGCAAAGGCATCAAAAAAGAGTTGCGATGCGATACTTGCTCCTTTCGGGGTGAAGTGGATGTAATCTCTTCCTGCCAAGCCCTGTTCAACCCAACTAGGCATAGAGTTGTAACCACCCATGGCGCGGTATAAATCCCAATAACAGGCACCAACATCTTTGGCCGCTTTGCGCATCTCATCTACCAAAAACGGCAGCATGCGATAGGTCACAAAACCATTGGCACTTGAGGTTGACATATCACTTGGTCCGATCACCATTACCGATGCCGAAGGGCGTAATTTCTTAAGGGTTTGCAACTGACCTTTGAAATTGCGGGCAAAGTTGCGCACGCCACTCGAATCTTTCAGGTAAGGAACACTGTTTCCACCGAATTGCATGATCACCATTTCCACATTCAAATCATCGTACATTTTAGCTGCAGTCGAATGATCGATCTTTCCAAAAAACGTACCACTCGATCCACGCATACCGATATTATCGACTTGCACCCCAAAATCACCTTCCAATGAGAATCCAATGATTGTTGGACTAACCGCGGCCGAGAAAACATATTTCAACTTTCCGGGATTGCCTGGAAACGACATTGGCATCACGTGATAACGACCGTCATTTTCCAAACTATCCTCGTGAATGAGGTTTCCGTTTTGGTAAATTTTCACTGCACACGGTCTTACACAACTGGTGTAATACAATTTTACGTTGTTGTAAGATTTGGCACGTTCGTAAGCACTTTTCGACGGTTCAATTTCAATGAATGCCTCCTTAATGCTTGTGATTTGCGCCATTTGGGCACTATCGTATTCCGGCGTAAAGCGCGCTGCCGTATTCATCGATCCGTAACGGCGTGATTTCAGTTTCGCGCCACCAAATGCGGTATAACGTGTGAAATTATCCGAATAGGTTTGTTTGAAAGTTTGGGTATTGTAGACATTCATGGCCGGAATCATTCCCGGACCGTTTCCACCGAATTGACTCTGCAAGCGCTGGCGGATATAAGAAGTCATACGATCGCCTTCAATTTGCGAATCGCCGTAATGTAAAATGCGTACTTTTTTCTTTCCGTTGGAGGCAGCTTCCAGTTTCTCAAAGAAATTATAAAGAGCTCGTTTTCCACCTTCGTCGTAATGAATAATGGTAGCGGATTCGCCGGTAAGTTCACCACCAGACGGAGCGCCCATTCGACCATCCGAAGAAAGGGTATGTTTCTTTCCCGGATCTTTCGGTTCTTCTAAAATAGCTGTTGTATCTACTTTAGCCACAATATTGGTGATGTCTTTTTTAACCGCTTCTTTCGGGTGAAGTAACTGTTCGGAACTAATAAAGCGCACCGGAACATCTGCCACCTTGAAGCTATCATCTTCAACCAACCAAGCCAACGGAGCCAATAATGCAAATACGCCTACTGTAAATAACAGGACGTGAACTGGTTTATATTCTTTCACTGGAAAATCAACTATGGCCACAAAGGTAATGTGAAAATAGGAAATAGGGATAACGAATAATAAATTGAGAGGGGCGGATAATTGATACCAAAGGATTTTTGATGTTGAATTTTTGATGCTTGATTAGATTCAGGTAAAACCAACGCTTTCTGGAAACCTTGTTTTAGAAAGTTGATCCTCAATTAAGAGGTGAATCTCATTAAAAGTTCAACATCAAAAATCAAGCATCTATATAAACATCATTTGAGTTTCCTACTTTTGATTCATGGAAAAATACACCAACGCTTTAGCGCAAGAATCGAGTTTGTATCTGTTGCAACATGCCCACAATCCGGTGAATTGGGTTTCGTGGTCGGCAGACGTTTTTGAAAAAGCCAAAGCGGAAAACAAACTGGTATTGGTTTCGGTTGGTTATTCGGCTTGTCATTGGTGCCATGTGATGGAACACGAGTGTTTTGAAGATGAGGAAGTGGCCGCATTGATGAATAAATTTTTCATGTGCATCAAAGTCGACCGAGAGGAACGCCCCGATGTGGATCAAGTGTATATGAATGCCGTTCAACTGATGACCCAACGCGGCGGATGGCCACTGAATTGTTTTACCTTACCCAACGGTCAACCGATTTACGGTGGTACTTATTTTCCAAAGGAACAATGGATGCACGTGCTACGCAGCTTGCAACACATGTTTACCGAAGACCCCGAAAAAGTAAACGAATATGCCACCCAACTTACAGAAGGCATTCAACAAAGTGAGTTGATTCAACAAGCCACTCCGATGACCGATTTGCCGGAAGATAAATTGCCCGAATTGGTGCGCAGATGGCTCCCGCAAATGGATAATATGGAAGGTGGACCAACCCGCGCTCCGAAATTTCCGCTTCCCAACAATTACTTGTTCCTGCTCCATTATGGTGAGTGGCAACAGCACGAAGGTGTTCGTTCGCATGTGAAATTGACCCTCGAAAAAATGGCCCGCGGTGGTATTTACGATCAGTTGGGTGGTGGATTTTCGCGCTATTCGGTAGATATGTTGTGGAAAGTGCCCCACTTTGAAAAAATGCTTTACGATAACGGTCAACTACTGTCGTTGTACGCACAAGCTTATCGCTACGATCCGCAACCGGAATACAAATGGTTGCTGGAAAGTACACTTGGGTGGTTGGAACGCGAAATGCAAGGCAAAGAAGGCGGTTTGTTTGCTGCGCAAGATGCCGATAGCGAAGGTGTTGAAGGAAAATTTTACGTTTGGACTCCCAATGAAATCAAATCCATCCTGGGAAGTGACGCCAAGTGGTATTTAGAATTGTACAATCCGCACAACAAAGGTTTTTGGGAACACGATCAATGGATTTTAGTGCGCGATACTTCGTGGGAAAAATTCTGCCTAACTCATCCGGAAGTTACGCTTGAAAAAATCAGAACATGCAATGAACTGCTCTATGCCGAACGCAAACGACGCATTGCTCCGGCAACAGATACCAAGTGCCTGACTGCCTGGAATGCCATGACGATCACCGGTTTGTTGGATGCATTTGTCGCGCTAAATGATCCTGCTTTTCTGGCAATGGCAACTAAAATAGGTGAATGGATTTCAGCCTTTCAGCTGTATGATGGCAATCATTTATGGCATACTCGTCAGAATGGAAAATCATTCATTGCCGGCTTTTTAGATGATTATGCCTTTACGATAGAAGCTTTCCTGCAGTTGTATCAGGTTACCGGACATACGGAATGGCTGGAAAAAGCAACTGCTCTTACCGATCACGCATTAACCGATTTCTTTGACGAAACTTCGGGCATGTTCTTTTTCACACCGGAATCGCATGATCTGATTGCCCGCAAAATGGAATTGAACGACAACGTAACTCCGGCTTCCAATGGTGTCATGGCGCACAATTTATTGACCTTAAGCTTACTCCTCGAACGCGAAGATTGGTCGAAAACAGCTCACCAACAATTGCAAAACATGCTCGACGGTATGGAACATTACGGTTCGGGCTACTCCAATTGGGCGCTGTTGTTGCAACGGTTTTTGCGACCGCGCTATAGTGTGAAAGTGATAGGAAGCTTGGATGAATCGGTGAAACAGGACTTGCTGAAATTGATGTCACCTCAGGTAGTTTTACAGTATGATGCTTCAGGTGAAAATGGTTTTGTGGTGTGCGGTGACGGCATGTGCTGGCCGAAAGTGGATACTGTTAGCGAAGCTTATTTGAGCCTAAATATTTGATTTGCAATTATTTAAAATCAGTAACCCCGCAATATTACGGAAGTTTTTCAACCTGAAAGTCTTCCATAATACGCGGGATTTTCGCCACTTAATCTTATTTCCCGTTATTCCTCCTTCTTCAACAAGGTCGGATAGGCCGATTTGAATTTATTAATTCTGGGAACCGAAACGTTTTGTACATACGGATTGTTCGGGTTGTTGCATTCGTAATTCTGATGATAGATTTCTGCCTGATAAAACGTTGTTAGCGGACTCACCTCAGTGGTAATTACCGGATAAATACGATTATCCAACAACGAATCGATGTAATGTTTGGCCGCTTCGCGTTCTGCCACATTGTTGTAAAAAATAGCCGACCGGTATTGTGTTCCTCCATCCGGACCCTGACGGTTTTTAGTTGACGGGTCATGTGATCCGAAAAATACAGTGAGCAATGTTTGGTAGGAAACTTTTGTAGAATCATAAAATACTTCCACCGATTCGGCATGACCAGTTCTTCCGGTACAGACTTCTTCATACGTCGGGTTTTCTGTTTGACCCCCGGTGTAACCCGAAACCACTTCACGCACACCATCAACCGATTCAAAAACACCTTCAACGCACCAAAAGCATCCGCTGGCAAAATACGCTTTCTGCAACGTGTCCATTTCCTTCTGAGAAGGTCTGTCTTCCTTTTTCTTAGCCATCGATGATTTAGTGGTTTGAGCACAGGCTGTTAAACCAAGCAAAAGTATTCCGATAAAAAGCATTCCTTGTTTCATGATCTAGTTTTCATAAGTAACGTTTGGAAGGTCAAATTGGATTTCGTGCCCCCCATTTTTCTTGTTAAAAGAAGCCAAAAACCCCATAATCCAACAATTTACGACCGAAACTTTTAAAAGTCGCCTCAACTGATTATATTCGCACCCTTAAATAAGAATAGAATAACATGGCAATTATTGGTAGAATTCAAGAAAAAGGACGTTACTTACTAGTAGGTTTTGTTGGTCTTGCATTGTTGACATTCATTTTCTCGGGTCTTCAGAAATGTGAGACTTCTACAGGTGAAATTCCAATTGGAACAATCGGAGGTGATGATATTGACGCGGCGGCTTATGAGCGTAACCTCAAGCTTGCTGAGCAACAAGACATGATGCAGTATCAGCAACAAGGACGTGAATACACAGATCGCGACCGTGATCAAAGTGCAGATCGAGCCTGGGCAGCAACAGTAAGCGAAATTCTTTTACAGAAAGAATACGATGCATTGGGAATAGAAGTAAGCGATCAGGAATTGGATGCTTACCTATACGGTGAAGACGGTTTCCCATTGTTGCCGGATATCGCTCGTTCGTTTGCAGATTCATTGACAGGTCAGTTTAATTCAGCTGCGTTGGACAAATTCATCGAGTCGAAAGAAAACTCCAAAGACCCTGAAGAAATCAATCAGTGGAAAGAAACAAAAGACGGTTTGCGCAAACAACGTATGCAGGAAAAATACATGCAGTTGATCGGTCAAACGGTTTATGTAACCAAATTGGAAGCGAAAGAAGAATACAAAGCGCAAAAAGAGATTAAATCTGTTTCGTTTATTCTACGCAACTTCCGTGATATTAAAGACGAAGACATTCACATTAAAGATAGTGAAATTCGCGCTTTCTACGATGCTCATAAAGATGAGAAGAAGTATGAAGTAATGGCAGGTCGTGATGTGAAATACTTCGACATTGCTATTCAGCCTTCAAAAAAAGACTCAAATACGTTCTACAAAGAGCTGAACGTACTCAAAAAAGCATTTGCTGCATCTACAGACGATTCTATGTTTGTAGTAACGAATACCAAATCAACGGTACGTTACAACAAAGTAGCGAATCCTTATAGAATGGACAGTGATCCAAACGCTAAAGGATTAACTTATCCTGCGTTGATGGATACTGTGTTCAGAGCTGCAAGTGTTGGTCAGGTAGTTGGTCCTTACGACAGTCAAGGGAAAACCTATTTGGCGAAAGTATTAGGATTCAACACGCAATCATTGAGTGCTCGCCACATCTTGCTTCCGGCACAAAAAACAGATGCAAAAGGTTCGGCAGCACAGAAAAAAATCGCCGATAGTTTGGCTGTTTTATTGAATGCAGATAAAACACGTTTTGATGAGTTTGTGATGACTTATTCTTCGGACGACGGTTCAAAACAAAAAGGTGGTAAGTACGACGATTTCGCAAAAGACGAGTTTGTTCCTGAGTTTTCTGATTTCGTGATCGCTAATCCGGTAGGTAAAATTGGAGTCGTACAATCTGATTTCGGTTTCCACATCATTGAAGTGTTGGGCAAGAAAGATGCTAAAATTCCATTGATGGCTGTAATTGAGCAAACATTAGAGCCTTCTCAAATTACAAAAGATGATTTGAGCAACAAAGCTTATGACATGCTTAATCGATACCAATCAAAAATTGCTGCTAAAACAGATGTATTGGCTAAATTGAGTTTGTTTGATACATTGGCTCGTCGCGATGGTTACTTTGCACGTCCGGTACGTATTCTTGATGAAAGCCCGAAAGTAACCGGATTCAACACGAAAAATGCCGAACAAAAAATCTTGGCTTTGGCCTATGATCCGGATGTAGAAGTAGGAATGATGTGCTCTTCACCGATTGTTGATGAGGGTCGTTACATCATCGCAATGGTAGCTTCAGTTCGTGAAGAAAAAGGAGCTCCAACTTACGAAGATGCTTACAACACAATGCGATTGGAAGCAATCAAGGAGAAAAAAGCAAACAAATACATTGCTCAAATCGGTAAAGTACGTAACCTTGAAAAGCTTGCTAAAAAAGGAAATACGCAAGTTGCATCTGCAGAAATTACATTTGCAAGCCCAAGTATTCAAGGTGGTGGTTATGAGCCGGAAGTTGTAGGTTCATTGTTCAGTGGTTTGAAAGACGGTGAAACAACAAAACCGTTGATTGGTAATGCAGGAGTTTATGTCATTCGCATTAACAAAACAATCAAACCGGCAACAGCAACCAACTACGATGCAGAGCGCACACAAATGCTTGCACAAGCTCGCGGAAGTATGCAATCTACGCTTGTATCTGCATTGCAAAAACGTTCTGAAGTATTGGATAACCGTGCACTTAGAATGATCGGTTTAACACGTTAATTCAACACAAGAAATAATTAAGAAAGCTATCGGTTTTACCGGTAGCTTTTTTTGTTGCCCGAAAATGAAATTTCTACCTTAGCTTTCAAATAAAAATACAGATGGATTACCTGTTGATTTGCATAGCTTCACTGATCGGTTCAGGGCTCACGCTCTTTTCAGGATTTGGATTGGGCACCATTTTAGTGCCGGTATTTGCATTGTTTTTTCCGATAGAAATCGCCATTTTACTTACCGCAATCGTACACTTTCTCAACAACGGGTTTAAATTGTTACTCGTAGGAAAATACGTGAATTGGCAAATTGCACTGCGTTTCGGGCTTCCAGCCATTGTATTTGCGTTTCTCGGTGCCTTTTTATTGGAAAGCTTAACAGGCGTTGATCCATTGGGGAATTACCGATTATTCGGACACTTATTTACCATTCAGTGGGTGAAACTCATTATCGGATTCTTACTGATCATTTTTGCATTGTTTGAGGTGGTGCCAAAACTTTCAAAACTCGAGATAGATCGAAAATACTTGCCAATTGGGGGTGTATTGAGTGGTTTCTTCGGAGGTCTTTCCGGAAACCAAGGCGCTTTGAGAAGTGTGTTTTTACTTCGGGCAGGTCTGGGTAAAGAATCCTTCATCGCCACAGGAGTCATCATTGCTTGCATGATCGACACTGCTCGTTTACTGATTTATATTCCGCCTATGATTCAACACCACGAGCAGTTTGATATCTTGTTACTTCTAGCAGCAAGCCTTTCTGCATTTGTCGGTGCATTTCTGGGGAATAAATTACTGAAAAAAATAACGGTTTCCGCTTTAAAAACGAGTGTGGCTTTTGCCCTTATTATTTTTGGTTGTTTGCTCGCAGCGGGAATCGTATAATAACCCGATCAGATTTCTTCGGTATCAAACTCTTCGGCCGATACCACCGGAATCCACATGATTACTTTTGTACCTGCGGGATGACCGTTTTCTTTTAAATCAATAATTTCAATCTTAAACTCGTCTCTGTTTTTTTGCTGATAAGCAAATAAGCGCTCGGCTGTGATTTTGGTGCCGAATGACGGATGCGTTGTCTTCTTTTTGTGTTTTCCTGCCTCCTCACGCCCTATTCCATTGTCTTGAATCACACACATCAATCTGTTTGCAGAAAGTGAAGCAAAACTAACAGTAATCTCGCCCCCGCTTTGCATTGATTTAAAACCGTGCAAAACAGCATTCTCAACAAAAGGCTGAATCAACATCGGAGGAATTCCCAATAACATTTGATCCGGCTGTAATTGCACTGAAATTGAAAAGGTGAATTTGTCTTTAAATCGCATTTGTTCCAATTCCAGGTACTTGCGTAACGTATCAATTTCTGCTTCGATGGTGATGTAACTAACCCGGGAATTGTTCAATGTTTGACGAATCAATTGCGCAAACTTCAATAAAAACCGCTCTGCCTTTTCATTTTCCTCATACAACAAAAAGCTCTGTATCGAGTTCAACGAATTGAAAATAAAATGCGGATTCATTTGAGCCTGAAGTGCCTTACGCTCCAACTGCTGCATGTTTTTTTGCTGCTGATTCTTTCGCTGAATTTGCTTGATTCGGCGTTTGAAGAAGAATACAACAATCAACGCTGTAAGTAAGATATATAAAACCACAGCATACCATTTGAAATAATACGGATTATCGATTGAAAAGCGACACATCACTTTCGGCGTTGACCAAAGGCCGAACTCATTCAGGTAACTGATCTCCAATTCATAGTCGCCGGAAGCAGGTTTGGTGAGGATCAGCTCTCCATCAGTTGTATAAAGCCAATCATCCGAATGCGCATAACGGTAGCGGATTTTTTTATCCTTTACCGTTTTGAAATTGCTGGATGCTAGCACAATTTTCAGGTATTCCAACTTGGAAGGAAAATTAATCGAGTTCTTAAAATTTTGAACCCGTTGATCTTTGGTTTCCAAATAATCGATTGTAAGTTGATTATTTAAGCGTTTTATTGACCAATCATAAGAGGCGGGAATATGCACAAGACCATTCTTTGTGGCCACCCAGATTTCACCGTTTTGTGCAAATACCCGGTTCACTTCGTTGGATGGCAAACCGTTTTGTACGGTTAGACTTCGCACAGTAATTTCACCTTTTCTATCAATAGAAACACGGTTCAATCCTTTATTACTGCACACCCAAATAACACCCGCGTTATCCACAAAAACCGAATTGATCTGATCATCTAATAATCCTTCTTTTGTGGTGATTTGTCGAATGATTTTATAATTATCGAAAAAATAAACCCCAATGCCACGCGTAGCAGCAATACCTTTCCACAAAGGGTGGGAATCGAGATCCGAAACACGATGTTTAAAGCGCGGATCTTTGAAAAGATGAGTGAAAAGTCGCTGATTCTTTACTTCAAATATCCCATTGTTGTTACCTGCAAATACCCGCTGTTTGTTATCTTCAATAATTCCATGGAAATAATGTTGGCCGTTATTCGATTTATCATCGAGGTATGAATAGAGTAGTTGAGCTTTCCCATTAAAATAGACTCTGGCAATATCATTGCTTGCAAAAAGTGTGCTTTTTTTTGTGAAAAACACATCGTTGTAATAACAATAACCTTCAACGTATTTAAAGTCATTAAACTTATGTAAAAATGAGCTCACCGATTGGTATAAACGACCATCATGACTATCGATTCTTAATCCATCGGAATGAATGGACCGGGAAAAATAACTTGGATCATCTAATTGATGAATCCCCAATTTATTCCCGAAGAAAACTTTATTACTGTGCATTCCTACACCTCTGATGACATTGAAGTTAATATCATTCGAATTTTTGTAGGTTAACACCTTTAAATCAGGTGAATAAAACACCCCTTGTTCCAGAGTACTAAACCAGAACCCGCCTTCGTTATCTTTACAAATAGATGAAATGGTATAACCCGGTAAAAACACCTTTGATGAAAGCATCTTGCCTTTACCAAACCGGCTTTGTTTCTCATAAAACGCTCCATTCTTAGTGCAATACCAAAGATTATCGTCCCACTTACAAATAGTGATCAGATTTGAAATCGATCTTTTGTAGTGCGGATTATTGCCGTTTAAAACCGAATTATTCGCTTCAACGAACATACCGTAACGGGTTTCAACCAAATTATAAATGAAACTTTTACCTGTATTCGCTATTTTTCTTTTCTTATTTGCTTCACAGAAATAGATTTGAATTGAGTCATTTTTGAAATAAGAACCTTTTACAGACAACAACCAATCATTATTCACATGATAGAAAAAAATTCCAATACTCTTTTTGGATGAGATAAATTTCATGATTCCTTTGGAGGAAATAGAAACCAATCCTTTGAATTGGGCACTGTAGTATATATTGTCATTTTTATCAACCGAAATCGATTTATACGTAGTGATATCAGACCCTAAGTAATTTTTAACAACATCATTGTATTTATAAGCGACAATCCTTGATCCATCCCAATAACTCAATAATCCGTTATAGGTCAGAAACCACAAACGTCCTTTGTAATCTTCATAGATTTTAAAAACCACATTATCCGGTAATCCGTCTTTTTCAGTAAAAACACGCATTTTATATCCGTTGTAGCGCACCACTCCTCTATCTGTACAAATCCAGATATATCCTTTTTTATCTTGATGTACAAAATAGGTTTCAGAGCTTGGAAGGCCTTCGGCAATGGAATAATTGTAAAAAGTAGGTTGAGGCGAATCGAATTGAGCGTTTGCAAACAAAAAAGATAACAGTGATACTAATAACAGCAATACGTTGCGTGTTTCTGAGATTTGTTTCCCCTCTTTAAAATAAATCGTTGTGTGCAAAGAATAACTGTTGTTTCAACAAAGATGACAATTCCAATCAATAAAACAGGTTGTTGATCAGGTATTTTTAGTGATCTTCCTTTAGAACCTTTACTCCCAAAAAACAGGTTCCGAAAAGCGAATGATGGAAATGAAATTGGAACTCACTTCCCGTATCAAAACAGAGGATAACATTCCTGTATCTCCACTATAAATGACCTGGTATTCTGTGGTGAAAACTCCATTCTTGTATTCTTGTTTCGAGGTCAGATTTCCGTATTTATCATACGTAAAGACATTTTCTGAAAGTGGAATAGAATCGATGTTATGCACCACTTGCAAGCGATCGATCCAGCCTTTGTTGGCATAGGTATAACGTGTTGTGTATTGATCACGCGTAATAGTGTACAAATCATTGGTTGAACTCAAATAACCCAAACTATCAAAGTAAGTGGTGTTTTCAACGTATTGATTTCCGTAGCTATTGTAGCGTTTTCGTCTGAGTTGCGAAGGATACTCTTCGTAGGTCATCGTTTCGGAATTCCACAAAATGGAACGTTCAATATCCGGCGCAAGTAAGCTGTGCAAGGTATCAATATCGCGCCAAACTTCTTCTTTCACCACGCGGTTTTTATCGTCGTAGGTATAGTAAGTAGTCATAAATCCACGTTTCTCGTTAATACGAAGGCTCAATAAATTTCCGGAACCGTCATAAGTATAATAACGAACAACGGTATCACTTACAATATCACCTGCGGCTGTTTCGTAGTGACGCGTCAGCTGACCAAGCGAATCAAAGGAAAACACGTAGACATAATCCGTCTGGCGCATGATATCGCCTTGTTTTTTAAAGGTATAAGCTCCTTTGATTTCCTTGATTTTGCTGGCTTTGATGAATTGCGTGTTGAAAAAAGGATACTCGGTAAACGCGTTTCCTTGCGAATTGTCCAACAATTGAGCATTCAGTAAACCGAACAAACTCACAAACACCAACACTACTCCATATTTAACCATACCATTCATCATTTAAACGGTTTTCACGAGTAAGTGTAGTGTGTAAAAACTTGTTCCTAGCTTAGGATAAACGGTGTTAAAATACCCAATCCCAGCATTCCTGCCAAACAAATCAACAATACCACTGCAGTGAGCGGACTTAACTTGATTTTTTCGCTTGGTGTTTCTTCTGCACTAATAACCGTGCCCAACATGCGCAAGTAGTAATAAATACTGATTGCTGAATTGATCAACGCAATGATGACCAACCACCACCAACCATTCCAGGCATGAGAGAACACCATGTATTTACCGAAGAAACCTGCTGTCGGTGGAATACCTGCCAGGGAAAGAATAGAAATCACCGCAACTAGTGCCAACAACGGATTGCGTTTGCCTAAGCCTCTTAATGCTTCAATGCGATCTTCGGAGTCATTCACTACCAAACCAACGGTTATGATAGCAATGATGGAGAAACCGTAAGAAGTCATGTAAAACCACAAGTCAAACGTAGCAAGATTGTCATTACTCAAGATCACCAATAAAGTATACCCCACGTGCGTGATACTTGAAAAAGCCAAAAGACGTTTTAAACGTA
>JBILJP010000362.1:0-5315 GCA_044377135.1 Fluviicola sp. | reverse complement strand
TTATAAACAGCCGTCTTCTGCTCGAAAAAGCACTCGATGTATGCCCGATACATCTCGTTCTTTTCGCTTGAATCCAGCTATCTCTAAGCGATCTGACTGAATTCTTATCCCGAACTCACGTTAAATAAAATGATCTCCGGATTCATTGCATACCTTAACAAGGTAAAATAACTTTAACTTTGAAGCCCGATCCTAAACTCAAGAACTTAGAAACTCAAAAAACTCAACATATAATAGAGTAAGAAATGAAATTGTGCATTGCCGAAAAACCTTCAGTTGCCCGAGATATTGCGGAAGTAATTGGTGCCAAACAGCGCCACGACGGCTACTATGAAGGAAACGGTTATTGGGTGACCTGGACTTTCGGTCACTTGTGTACACTCAAAGAACCCCACGATTACAACGAAAAGTGGAAATACTGGCGTTTGGAAGATTTGCCGATGATTCCCGAGAAGTTTGGGATTAAGCTGATCGAAGACCAAGGTGTGAAACGGCAGTTTTCAGTAATCGAAAAATTGGTGGGGCAGTGCGAAGAGGTGATCAATTGCGGGGATGCCGGGCAAGAAGGAGAATTAATCCAGCGTTGGGTACTCGCCAAAGCCAAATGCAAAGTTCCGATCAAACGTTTGTGGATTTCTTCTTTGACGGAAGAGGCCATTCGTGAAGGATTTCAGTCGTTAAAAAAGGGCGAACAATACCAAAATTTATACGCTGCCGGAAGTGCCAGAGCAATCGGTGATTGGTTATTGGGCATGAATGCAACCCGTTTGTTTACCAAAAAATTCGGTCAGGGAAAGGCTACCTTGTCCATCGGGCGGGTGCAAACACCTACGCTGGCCATGATTGTGGGTCGACATAAAGAAATAGAGGCCTTTCGTTCGGAAGAATACTGGGAGTTGAAAACCATTTACCGCGAAACGGAATTTACCGCAACCATAGATCGGATTCGTACCGAAGACCGCGCCGTGAAAGGAGTGGAATACCTGAAAGGACATCCGTTTGAGATTACGTCATTCGAACAAAAAGAAGGCAAAGAGGGCAATCCGCGATTGTTTGACTTAACCTCGCTGCAAGTAGAAGGCAACAAGAAATTCGGCTTTTCGGCTGAAGATACTCTCAAGTACGTGCAAGGATTGTACGAAAAGAAATTTGTGACCTATCCGCGTGTTGATACAACGTATCTATCCGAAGATTTACATCCGAAGATTCCGAATATCATGAAAGGGCTCACCTATTATCAGCGATTTACAGCTCCGTTGATGGAAAAGCCCATTCCGAAGTTAAAATCGGTGTTCGATGATAAGAAAGTAACCGATCACCACGCCATCATTCCTACCGGTATTCAACCCAGTGGTATCTCACAGCCTGAAAGTCAGGTGTACGAATTGATCGTGCGACGTTTCATTGCGGCATTTTACCCGGAATGTAAGGTCTCCAATACAACGGTTTTAGGAAAAGTAGATCAAATCGGGTTTAAAGCCACCGGAAAACAAATCATTGAACCGGGATGGCGCGTTGTGTGGGAAGAAACCAAAGAATCTGATTCTGACGATAAAAAACCGGAAAAGGAAAAAGCCGAACAAACCATGCCGGTGTTTACCGAGGGAGAATCGGGGCCACATGAACCGCGTTTGCATCACGGAAAAACCAGTCCGCCAAAACCATTTACCGAAGCTACCTTGTTGCGTGCTATGGAAACAGCCGGGAAACAGGTCGAGGATGAAGAAATCAGGGACATGATGAAGGAAAACGGTATCGGTCGTCCTGCTACCCGTGCCAACATCATTGAGACGTTGTTCAAGCGCAAATACATTGAAAAGAAACGCAAAAACCTCATGGCTACTCCAACCGGCGTGGGGCTCATAGATACCATTCAAAACGAATTATTGAAAAGCGCCGAGTTGACAGGTCAGTGGGAACGCAAGTTACGTCTCATTGAAAAAGGCGAATACGATTTGGAACAATTCAAACTGGAATTGACCATAATGGTGCGTCAACTCACCGATGAGGTGATCTTTTCACAAGCGCCCATTCGCATTCAGTTGCACACCGATGAGCCTGTTGTGAAAGAAAAACCGAAAAGAGAGCGCAAACCGACAGAAAAGGTTAGTCTTGCCGACCTTGATTGCCCGAAATGCAAACAACACAAACTCATGCAAGGTCGTACCGGTGTGGGATGTGCCAATTATAAAGTATGCGGTTTTCTGGTTCCGTTTGAATTATTGGGCAAAAAACTTACCGAAAAACAATTGATTGATCTGATTCAGAAAGGCAAGACCACCAAAATGAAAGGGTTGATGATTCCGGGTGCCGCGCAGGTAATAGAAGGTTCGCTGGCGTTTGACGATACGTATAATGTAATTGTCATGCGGTAACATCACACATGAATCAACCTTCTGGTAAGTAAATCTTTGCGCGATTTCGCTACCGGAATTTCGGTGCCGTCTGATAGAATGAGCATAGCATCATCTTTCTTAAAACGAACCACTTCAGACAGATTGACCAAATAAGAATGATGCACGCGCATAAAAGATGATTCGGGCAGAATCACCTCAAACATCTTGAGGTTTTTCGAGCTGGTGATCGTGACGTTTTTCAAACAGACTTCGGTGTATTTTCCATCTGCCTTCAGGTAAGTGATTTCTCTGGTATTCACATATTCAATGCCATCCATGCTGGAAATCCCTATTTTTCCTTTAAACACAATTGCATCGGCCGCTTTTTCACGGTGTTCGTTTTCCAATTCGCGCAGCTCGCGAATGCGGTCAATGCATTTTTTGAGTTCGGAAACATTGATTGGTTTTAGCAAATAGTCAAAAGCACCTTTTCGAATGGCTTCGATGGCATATTTTTCGTAGGCAGTAATGAAAATCACTTTCGAATTCAATGATACATCGTCTAAAATCTCAAAGCTTAAACCATCTTGTAATTGAATATCCAGAAAAAGCAGATCAATTTGTTCCGTTTTTAGGATTTTACGTGCTTCCTCAACAGAAGGTACGCTTCCGATAATATTGGCTTCAGGAAGATATGTATTGATCAGGGCACTCAAGCCATCCCGGCTCAGTTTCACATCGTCAACTATTAGGGTATTCATTTTCATTCGTTTAGGTTAAAACCTGTTTTAGTCAGTTAAGTTACTAGGCGTCTGTAAATGCTTCTTTTATATTCGGTATGTCAAAAATCACGCGTGTTCCTGTCATTGAATCTTCTGTAATGTCCTTTAATTCGAATCGCACAACAATCCCGTATTTTTCCTGTACAATTTTAATTTTTTCTTGTACAAGGTTAAAACCGTGAGAAATGTGTTCTTCACGCGATTTGTTAATCTCAAGCGAGGCTTCTCTACCAATCCCGTTGTCTTCAATCGTTATGCGAATTTTATCATTGTAAGAGAAAGCATGCACTTGCAAGATACGTTCTTTTTCAGAATGCAGTAAGCCATGTTTCAGCGCATTTTCCACTACAGGTTGCAACAACATGGACGGAATATAATATTGACCTATTTTATAATCAATTTTGAAACGTGAGACCAATTGTTCGTTGAACCGAAACTTTTCGATTGCCACATATAAACGCAACATTTCGAATTCTTCTTCCACCGTAACAAAAGACTGATCACTTTGTTGCAGAAATTTGCGCAATAATTGCGAAAATTCATTGATGGCTGTTTCTGCAAGATCCAATTTCTTTAATACGATGAGGTATTGAATGTTGTTGAGGGCGTTAAAAATGAAGTGTGGATTCATCTTGGCCTGAATGGCTTTTAGTTTTAATTCCAGAATGGTATTATTGATGGAATTCATATGCCGGTCTTTGCTGCTTACATAAGCAATGCGCAATCGTACCAACAGAATAATGAGCAATAGAAAAAGGATAATACTGGTGACGCGGAACCATGCTGTTTCATAGAAATAAGCTTTGATTTCAAAAGCGTAAATAATTTCAGGCGGATGTTTGTCATTGAAAGCATTTACGGCTCTTATTTTTAGTTTGTATTTCCCCGGAGGAAGCATTTTAAAGGAAATACTGGGCGTTTTTTCCAGCTTACTCCAATGATCAGGAAAATTACCTCCCAATAGTTTATACTGAAAAAAATAATTGTCTTTTTTGCAGAAACGCGGGCTTGAAAAATCGAATTGCAGTGTATGGGTAGAGCGCTCAAACACATGTGAGTCTGCCTTATATAAAGTATCGTTTACCCAAATGCGTAAAAAGAGTGGTTTTGTTTTACTAAACTTATAGTGTTCGGGAGTATGAATGACAATTCCTTGCAAGCAGGGAAAGTAAAAATGATGGTGTTTTGTTAAAAGGTAGTTATTTTGAAAACCGCCGTTGAATTCCGGGTTGAGTATTCCGGTTTCTTCTCCAAAGAAAAAAGGAATCAGGTAGTCCAATTTCCCGGTATAAAAATCATTCAAATCGGCTTCCGAAATTTTCCACAATCCGAAATTGGAAGTCATATTCAGATAACCGAATTGATCTTTGGCCAGGGTAAAAACGTCATCGGATAATTTGCTGTTTTTTTTGCGATTGATGGAAGTTAATTTCCCCTGATCATAGCAATACAAACCACCATTATAGGCGCCAATCCAGACTTTTTTGGAGGCGTCTTCGTAAAAGCAACGCACTTCTTTACCGATCAAACCTTGTTGTTTGCCGAGTTTTGTAATGAGTTGGTAGTGTTTATCCAATATATAAACACCTTCATTGCTACCGATGCAAATATTGCCGTTACTTAGTTCGTAAAAACAAATAATGATCCCGGTAACTGACTGTTGTAAATACGGTTTGATACTCTTGTGATCTCTTCCTTTGGCTATTCCATTTCCGGTGCCAACCCAGATGGTGCCTTGAGAATCTTTGAAGGAAGCATGTACGTCTCCTGATGAACCGCCCAATTGTTTTTTTGTAACGTGATACACCAGCTTCCGGTCTTTCAAAATGTAAATACCATCACCCCACGTTCCCGCATATACAAACGAATTGATAGCAGCCAAACTCACAAAATGAACCGGGTAGCTCCAATAATCATAGGTTTCCCCAATGCCTATTTCCACGATTCTTCCACCCGAACCTGCTACTAATACTTCTCCGGAATAAGTGGTAATAATAGAGGTGGAAGAAGATTGACGAAGCCCACCATCACTCGTACATTCATCACTGTAGCAGGTTTTAAGGAGTAATCGCAGCAATCCTTTTTCGATACTTCCGGCAAATAAACATCCTTCTTTCTCATTAAAATAAAGAGCAATCAAGTTGTCTGAAGGAAGTACTTCTGTTCTGAATAGCTCTTGGTAATCGGGAGTGATATA
>JBILJP010000361.1:0-5338 GCA_044377135.1 Fluviicola sp. | reverse complement strand
GCAGGAACTGCCATTGACGTTGCACTGTTGTGAACAGCCATTCCCCAATAAGTATGGAAATCGGTGTATTTCGTTTGTGTAGGGAAACCGTAAAGCTCCCAGTTTTTAGAGATGTAATCAAATGCTACACGAGAATCTTTACCTCCGCGGTTTGCTTTACCAGCCCAAACCAATAAAGACTCCAATGCTGAAGCAGTATTGTGTAACGGACGGATGGTAGGCTGTGCGATTCCGTAATGACCAGCTTTTGCATTAAAATCTGCCCATGCTTCCAACGCATGATGATCAGGAGCGATGTAATGACACATTGTTGCTGTTTCATCTGCATAAGGAGACAATGAAACTGTCAACTTAACGCTTTCGAGTGCAGCGGCAAATGCTTTACCATTCGGCAAATTGTAAGCCGGATTAACACCTAAGAACAAGATTGCATCCGGTCCTTTTTTGGCAATTACATCAGCGGCTAATTTCTGCATCTTGGCATCTTCCGATTGGAACATCATCACTTCGTTTTCGAAAGTGATTGTTTTACCGTAAGCGCCCAATACATTGTTCAGTTTGTTTGTCAAGATCTGAACGGCAATATTATTAGAGCCAGTTACAACCAATGATTCACCTTTCGATGCTTTCAATGATTTAACGGCTTCATCAGCAATTTTTTGAACGTCTTTCGACAAGTTGGCGGCAACACCAGTGCTTGCTCCTAGTTTACCCAAGATGTAAGACAACACAGCAGCTTGCTCGCTCGGTTTGATCATTGCACGATAATCGGCATTTGAACCGGTAATCGACATTACTGACTCAAACTGGAAGTGACGTGACATCCAATCTGCTTCAGGAGCACGACGGGTTGCGAAATCAGCAGCATATTGATTGCTCAATAACCAAGATCCCATGAAATCTGCTCCGATACTCACTACCGTTTTCGCTTTCGAGAAATCGTAGTCAGGAATCATTGCTTTTCCAAAGGTTGCCAAGTTTGCCTGACGGATACCATTGTAAGAAATAGCATCGTATTGAACGTGATTGAAATTGGCGTGCAATGTTGGCATACCACCTTCACCTACTGTTGGTCCGTACATTGCAGCAGAAAGATCTACCAATGCCGTTTGCAAAGAAGGAGAAATGATTGTATTGGAAACAAAAGCAACTTTTCCGCCGCTTTTACCGATACGCATCAATTCTGATTTCACTTTGTCATCTAGTGTAGACCAACTTACCTCAGCACCTTTACTTTGGGCGGTAGTCAAACGCGCGCTATCGTAAAGACCCAAAACAGAAGCAACTACTTGAGGAGTCGTAGCTCCTTTTGTAAATCCTTGCTCTTTGTTTCCTTTGATGTAAATAGGACGACCCTCACGTGTTTTCACCAAGATACTTGCATAAGAAGTACCATCGTAGTACGTAGAAGCATACCATGTAGGCATACCCGGCGTTACGTTCTCAGGTTTATTTACATAAGGAATAGCTTTCGTTACCGGAGCTTCACAAGCAGCTACTGTTGCAGCAGCCACACTGAATCCCAAGAACTTTAAGAAATCACGTCGCGGAGTTGATGTTTCTTTCAACGACTCATCGCCTAAGAATTCATCTACCGTTACTGATTCCGGAAACTCACGGTTTCTTGATTCCACGAATGCCGGTGTTTCCTGCAATTCATCAAGACCTTTCCAATATTTTCTAGTCATTGCCATAATCTTTTCTTCAGTTCAGAATTAATTAATAGTGACATTTAGCACATTCCCAACCACCTAATTCTTTCACGGTTACTTTACCATCTTCGAGGTATTTACCGTATAACTTTTTGTCATTATTCAAGAGACGCTTGTGGATTTCATCGTAGTAACCACTACCTTTTGTATCCAACGCACCTTCTGAAACCTCTTTCTCACCATGACATTCGATACACCATCCCATTGTGAGTGTAGCTTTTGTCAATGGAATATTTCCTTCAACCTGGTTCAATTCACTAACCGGAACCACACGAGCAGTTTCGTTTTGTTTTGTCATATCACCGTGACATTGTTTACAATCCAAACCACCAACTACTACGTGTTGTGAGTGATTAAAGTAAACGTGATCAGGAAGAACGTGAACTTTGTTCCAAACGATCGGAGATGTTTTTCCGGTGTATTGATTTCCATCCCAACCAGCGGCTTCATAAATCGCAGTGATTTTTTCTGCTTGAGCAGGCGTACGACCTTTAATTTGCTTGTGACAGTTCATACACACATTCACCGTAGGCAAACCAGCAGACTTCGATTTTGTAACCGAGTTGTGGCAATACTTACAATCGATACCGTTTGTACCTGTGTGAATATCATGCGGGAATGCGATTGGTTGCGAAGGCTGATAGTTTTCAACCACCCCAATAGAATAGCCAGCTAAGAATAGATTCACGATAAGCGCGATCACAATCACCAAACCACCTAAACCAACATATTTACGATTTTTCCAAGCCCAAGTTTTGAACTCTTCACCGTAGCTTTTCTCATCAGCAGCGTCTTTACCGGCATTATTCAACTGACGACGAACACCGCCAACAGCCATAATTACCACCACAAACATCAACCCGATAATGATCCAAATCCAAGAAAGGCCACCTTCCTCTTCTTCTTCCATACCGGCAGCGCCTTCAGCAGAAGTACCATCACCTCCACCTGTAACGGTAGCAGGATCAGGTTGCGCATCGATGTAATCGAAAATCGCGTTGATCTCCTCAACTTTCCCATCCAAATCAGGGAATGTTTGCATGTCAGACGGCTTCACTTTCGAAACACTCATTGCATATGGATCGGCTGCAGCAGCGGCCTTCCAGTTAGCAACCCATTTGTAGATTGAGCCTTCTTGTGCACCACCGTCTGCCCATTTTTGGCGAACACCAAAAAGTTTCGGACCCGTACCGTCAGCATGCGGCTGATGACACGTGTTACACTTAGCTTTAAAAAGCGCCTCCCCATTCGGTTGGGCAGAAACATCAAATGCACCTAAGACAACTACTGCCGTAAGAGCACCGATACACCATTGTTTTATACTTCTAAACATCTGATTATTAGATATTTTTGTTTCTAAAAATGTTGGTCAAACCTAGTTAAACACTAGCATTGACGTTGGCAAATTTAGAAGAATAGCTACATTCCATGACAGTTTTGTGACAATTTTCGTCCTATACTTTTTAATTTAAAACGATTCTAAATAAGCTCTTTCTTTCACATTTCTTAACAAACCGCTAATATCCTATCGTTTAGCGTTTATTTCGAACCAAAAAACCGTTTACAAACTCTTGTTTTAGTCAAAAAATAGTATTGGCATTTCTTTTGTAGAACCATTTCCTGAAAATTGTACTTTTGTTGTCTAAAATTGAGTGTTATGCGAATGTTGATCGGTTTATTTCTGTGTGTTTCTTCAACGGGCTTTTCCCAAGGTCATGTAGAGGTGATTAAGGATAGTAGAATTGATGCGTTGGTTCGCAATGAAAGCGCCATAGTTGCTCCGGCTACAGCCCCTCAAATTACGGGTTATCGCCTGCAATTGTTTTTCGACACAAACAAAAGTGCTGTTGATGATGCTCGCTCCCGTTTTATCGCTCTTTTCCCGAAAGTGGACACTTACGTTGAGTTCACCGCTCCCCATTACTTTTTAAAAGTTGGTGATTTCAGAACTCATTTGGAAGCTGAGAAAGTGAAAGCTACATGTGAGAAGAGTTTTCCGACCAGTTTTGTGGTGAAAGAGAAGGTGAATCTTCCGCGAATCGACTGAAAAGAATTATAAATGCTGAATTATTAATTCTAAAGGAGGTTTCCTTTCAATTCTTGATCATTCCATCATTCATAATTTCCCGGCAATAGTTTGCCCGACAGCATAGCCTGAAGAAACACAAGCCTGTAATAAATAGCCGCCTGTAGGCGCATCCCAATCTAACATTTCACCGCAACAAAACACATTTTCGTGCTGTTTTAGCTCTCCGGAAGAATTAATTGCATCCATTGAAACGCCGCCAACAGTGGAAATGGCTTCATCCAATGGCCGAAGACCCATTACTTCCACCCCGAACGTTTTCACGTGTTGTGCCAATAATCCAGGATCGGTAAACTGATCTTTCGGCAGTTCTTCTTTCAACCAATTGTAAATTGAGTCACTCAGTTTGAGTTGTTTGAATGCTTTTCGAACATTATCGGCATTTCGAAGGGTCGTTTCTATTTTGTCGACGGTTAATTGCGGCTTGAAGTCAATGGTCAAACCCTTGAAACGATTAGTCCGGAGTGAACGATTAACTGTATAAGCAGGTTTGCCTTCGATACCGTAATTGGTAATGACCAAATCACCGGCAACGGTTAAATCATTGATTTGGAGTCGGCAATTTTTGATAAACTGTCCTTCAAACTCCTTTCGCCAGGTCGATTCTTTCAATTCAAGACCTGTATTTCCTGACTGAAACGGAATTGTAGGAATTTTCTTTTCGGTAAACAGATCAAACCACGTTCCATCCGAACCCGTTTTTTTCCAGGAAGCTCCACCTAACGCAAACACCAAGAAATCGTACGGCAATTCCTGAACATCATTTTTTGATTTAATCCGAACGAATTTTTCATCGAAATCGATCAATTCCGATTTTAATTGCCAGTTGATTGGTGCTTTTTTCAGGTGTTTTAACCATGCATTGAGCACTTGAATGGGTTTTGTTCCTTCAATCGGAAATACTTTTCCTGAAGAACCAATGTAGGTTTCAATTCCAATAGAAGAAAGCCAAAACCTGAAGTCGGCAGGTGCGAATTTGGTTACCCAATCTTTGACAACTTCACTATCGTATTTCTGGATGAACGACTCTAAAGGCTCGGAATGTGTGAGGTTAAATCCGCCTTCACCGGCAACAAGGAATTTACGTCCAACAGCCGGTTTGTGGTCAATAATGGTAATATCCGCTTTGAGATCCAGCAGTTGGGTTACGACCATGAGGCCAGCGGGGCCACCGCCGATGATGAGGATTTTTGGGAGGATCATCATTATTTCAGTTGGAAAATTGCCACCCTCCTCAATCCTCCCTCAAGGGAGGAAGTAAATCTGGTTGAAAAAACACAGAGCCTCCATCTTTTAGGAGATTCAGCCTCCCTCCTTGAGGAGGGATAAAGGGAGGTGACTGATTTCACCTAATAGACTATAGTTATCTCCCCAGCGAGTGCTTTTGCTTTTTCGGTAAGCTCGGCAGCAGAATCTGTTCCGTAAGTCAATACAACGCCCATTCTGCGATACGGTCGTGTAGTAGGTTTTCCGAACAAACGAATATCGGTTTGCGGTTGACTCAAAACGGTTGTTAATCCTTCGAACTGCGGTGCTTTAT
>JBILJP010000360.1:0-5348 GCA_044377135.1 Fluviicola sp. | reverse complement strand
TTCGTGCTCCAGATAAAGTTGATACAATCCGTCAATGGTTTGTTTTATATGATTCTCATTCTGAAATCTCAATAATCCATCTTCAACCGTAATTCCATCAGTCAATGAAGAAGCGTTGCCTGATTTTTGGACGTGAGTGATCTGTTTATCGGATGAAACCGATTGCGTTAATTGTTCTTTCTTACAACTAATTACTACTATTCCTGCCAATGCAAGGAAAAGTCCTTTAAAAATCATTTTTTTCATGTTCTTTTGTTTTAAGTTACCCTACTTTGTTTTGGGAGAAATATGCAGATTGCCTTTCCTACCATTCCAATTATATTCCTTCAGATTAATCAACATTACAATCAGAACATGGTGGCTCCACATCTCCACAAGGTTTTCCTTTATAGTTCAGTGTGGTTAAAATGGTGTAATTGTAAACGGAACTTCCCAAACTTATTGGTGTTACAAACTGACTATTGTTAGCATCATAAACAAGAGTCTGATACGTTGTTGTATTCATTGCCGTTCCCGTATTAGCAAAGACCAGGATTTTTGTGTTATCATTCAAGTTGCCTGATGCGTATGAAACTGAGGCATTACTGCAGGTAAATTGAGCTCCGGGAATAAACTGGTACACTTCATACGCACCTGGTTGAATACATCGGTAGTACGTATATTTCACATTTGAATACCCCCCTGAACTTGTGATATTCAATCGATTATTTTTTGTGAACCCAATACTAACGCTGTTACAAGGAGTTTGCGAACCGCAAATCCAATCTGCATATCCCGTCAATGTTAATGCGGAAGTTCCTTCTCCTGATCTCAGCTTCATTTCCGAAGAGGCCGTTTGATTCGTTTGTTTAGCCTCCTCCTTTTCACAACTTCCAAGCATTGTCAACGCAGAAATGACCATTAAGACACTTAAAATTCTATTTTTCATATAAAACAAGTTAAATTTCCCTACTCTCGTATCAGCTTTTCGGGTTACGCCGCTACAGTAAAACACATGTTATTCTAGAGGCCGAATTCTTCGTTGCGCAAGCCTTTCAGTAAACAGTTGTTCAAACCGGTAGTGACCGAAAATTAGAGATTCAGGAGGTATGCTTTCTCAAAAGCAAGGGAAATCAATCGGTCGGATTAATAAGTGGTCATTAGCGGGAATAAGTGGTAAAATAGTGCCGTCAGCAATCGATTTATTGGAGCACAAAAAAACCGCTCACTACCAACAGGCAATGAACGGTTTCAGTATTTATAACGTTATATCTTAGTAACGGTAAGCATCCGATTTGAACGGACCTTGAACTGTTACACCGATGTAAGCTGCCTGATCTTCTGAAAGTGTTTCCAATTCCACACCGATTTTCGCCAAGTGTAAGCGAGCTACTTTCTCATCCAAATGTTTCGGCAATACGTAAACATCGTTTTCGTAGTTTGCGCTGTTTTCCCACAATTCCAATTGAGCCAATGTTTGGTTCGTGAAAGAGTTTGACATTACAAACGACGGGTGACCTGTTGCACAACCTAAGTTTACCAAACGACCTTCAGCCAGGATGATTACATCATGTCCGTTTACGTTGTATACGTCAACTTGTGGTTTCACTGTGTTTTTAGTAGATCCGTAGTTTTCGTTCAACCAAGCCATATCGATTTCGTTGTCGAAGTGACCGATGTTACAAACGATTGCTTTGTCTTTCATTTTTTCGAAATGACGACCAACAACGATGTCTTTGTTACCTGTAGTTGTAACGATGATATCACCCATTCCAACAACGGTATCCAATTTTTTCACTTCAAATCCGTCCATTGCAGCTTGCAACGCACAAATCGGGTCGATTTCAGTAACGATTACACGCGCACCAGCACCTTTCAATGAAGCAGCAGAACCTTTACCAACATCTCCGTAACCACAAACTACGGCTACTTTACCGGCCATCATCACGTCTGTTGCACGACGAATCGAGTCAACCAACGATTCTTTACAACCGTATTTGTTATCAAATTTCGATTTTGTAACCGAGTCGTTTACATTGATCGCCGGCATAACCAACGTTCCGTTTTTCTTACGCTCGTACAAACGGTGAACTCCCGTAGTTGTTTCTTCAGAAAGACCTTTGATACCTGCAGTCAATTCAGGGAAACGATCAAATACCATATTGGTCAAATCACCACCGTCATCCAAAATCATGTTCAATGGCTCACCACCTTCGAATGCGAAGATTGTTTGCTCGATACACCAGTCAAACTCAACTTCATTCATTCCTTTCCAGGCAAAAACAGGAATTCCGGCAGCAGCAATAGCAGCAGCAGCGTGATCTTGCGTGGAAAAGATATTACAAGATGACCAAGAAACCTGAGCACCAAGCTCAACCAATGTTTCGATCAAAACTGCAGTTTGAATAGTCATGTGCAAACATCCTGCAATGCGCGCACCTTTCAATGGTTTAGAAGCGCCGTAGTCAGCTCTTAACGACATCAAACCCGGCATTTCAGCTTCCGCCAAAACGATTTCTTTACGACCCCATTCTGCCAAGCTAATGTCGGCAACTTTGTAAGCCAATTTTTCTGTTGTGTTATTCATACTTTAATGATTGTTTGCTCTTTTACTTTTTTTCAGTTTGCAAAGATAGGGAACACCTTTGTGAATTAAAAATTTAAAGTAAAACACCAAAAAAAGCGTTTTGTTCGCCGGAATTGAATTTCGCATAAAGACTTCTTATTCACACTTCTTATATCCAATCAAATAGGGCACACTTGCCGGTCCTGATTTTTGCCGACCAATTTCCCATTCGTATGTTTCATGCCCGTTTACTTGATTCACCAAAGCCTTCATTTCCTCCTCGGAATAGGTGCGCAGAGCAGAAACAATGCCGTCCCATAAAATAAACAGCGGAACCAAAGGAAGGAAATAGGTAAACACAATACGCCCAATTTTAAACGGTCGAATGAAAGGTGTTGTGAAAATGACGTAAACCGGCGAAAAAATCATGGAGACAATGCTTTTCAGATCACGTTCCTGTGCTTCGAATAATGCAATCGGATTACCGGAATCGACAGCATTTTGAAGAATCTTTACCGCATCGTTTGGTCGGAAATGATGCAACGACAAAAACTGGGTGCGCAAACCTTTCAATTCAGGCGGCACAGCCATTGCGTTTACAGAAGTTGGATGATAAGTAAAAACTTTCGATTGACTTACCGTGTGTTCAAATGCTGTAATGTTGGGGTAAAAATCGGTCAATCGAATCTTGAGATCAGGGTGTGCTTCTTTCAGATGCTCCGACAAACGAAGTAAACCTCCTCCTCCTCCCGAGGCCAAATCTACCAGTTGTGTAGTTCCTGTTTTTGCAATAAGGTCTGATAAGCGCGGTACAATTCCTCTGTACACATCCATCCTGTTGGAAACAAATTGCAAAAAATCGGTCATGTAATTGCGAATAAACGCCGGAAACCATTGAAAATCTTCAAATTCGAATAAATGAACACGCTTCATAACTTTCTACTTTAAGAGCAACTACCTTTGTGACGGAACAAGTAATCGAAGGAAATTGCTAATTTTAGGTCAAAGTTACTAATTTTTCAATAATTAGGTCATGTTTACTAAAAAAACAAATGAAAACACGCGATAAAATACTCCAAACAGCGCTAGAACTCTTCAATCTGTGGGGAGTTCCCAATATCACATTGCGCAGAATTGCTGCCGAAATGGGTATTAGTCAAGGCAACCTGAACTATTATTTCAAGAAACGCGAAGACATTATTGAAGCGTTGTTCGGACAATTAATGGTTAAGTTCGAAGAGGAAAAAGCGAAACTAGACACGCATACAATTGACTTTCAGTTTGTACTTGATTCTACCCGCGCAGGCATGGAAGCCTTGTTTCGTTTTCGTTTTTTGATGATCGACTTTAATCAAAACATGCGTGAAAACCCAAAACTTCACGAGCAGTTTATTTTGCTGGAGCAGGTGCGTAAAGAAACCTACCTCAAATCGTTTGAACTGGCGATTAATAGCGGTATTATGCGTCGGGAATTGTTTACAGGCGAATTTGAAGGCCTCAATGACCGCATTCGTGTATTTAGTGATTTTTGGATTGCTTCAGCGGCAGTGTACCGCGAGCCGGAAGAAAGCACTGTAGCTAAATACCATCGCTTGCTCGTGGAACATTTCTTCCCCTACTTTACTCCCGAAGCGCAACAAGCCTACATTGCTCACCAACAGCGTTAGCGAATTGCCTGCGACGAACGAGTAGCCGGAATCATCGAAAACAACAATAACGCGATCACGAATACCAACATCAAATACACTTCATTGTTGTTTTGGTTGGCTGGTTGTTTCACCACTTTTTGCTTCTTGACCGAAACACCATTATCATATCCAACAAACCTGGTGCTATCAATGTCATTATTGAAATAGTATTCACTTTTCACAGCGTTACGAATGCTGTCTAGCGCATGTTTCTTTGAAAAAAGCGGATGATTATAAACGGTATCTCTTCCCGGACGCCACAAATTCTCATCACCCGGCTTTAATTCCGGTTGCCGATATCTGACCATTTGAGTACATGCTTTCGTGACCATAATTGCAGAGGTATCCGTGAGGTAAATCACACTATCAAGCGCCGCTATGGTTATTTGTTGCATCGGAATATTCCCGAAGTTGGAGTAATTTCCGTTGATTGTCTTTACAAAAGCGTTACGCGATCCACTGTGACTTTTATGAAAAATCAGTTTCGTTTGTCCGAAGGACATGCCGGAGCAAGCCAGCAAAAAAGTTACGAGGATTGTTTTCATGTTGTTGTATTGTGGAAGGGAGTACAACAATGGGAATGATTGGTTCAAGCCGGTTAGTTCTTCAGGTAACAATGCTTACCCGTATTAGGCTTCCCACGAATGGACGAATGACAAATTGCGTACAATTTACAGCGAATTACAGACTTCGTCTGTATGCACGAAAAGCAGAATATTGTTCATTAATAACAGCATTTCTAACGATATTTCTAAATATCTTCAAGTATATGAGTCATTTAATTTACAAACACGAATCCTATAAGATTATAGGAGTATGTATGGAAGTTCATAACCATTTAGGGAAAGGTTTCAATGAAATTGTTTATAAAGACGCCTTGGAGTATGAATTCCGAAAGCAGAATATCCCTTATCAGCGGGAACAGGAATTTGCAGTAAACTACAAAGACATTATTCTTCCTCATAAGTTTTATGCCGATTTTGTAGTGTGGGACAAAATAATTCTTGAAATCAAGAATGTTCTCCAATTGAACAATGAGCATCTCGAGCAAACGATGAATTACCTTACGGTTTCCAATACAAAACTGGGAATTATTGTAAACTTCCGCGAGAGAG
>JBILJP010000359.1:0-5358 GCA_044377135.1 Fluviicola sp. | reverse complement strand
TCGGCTTCGGCAAACGTGTTTTTGAGGTTAAAGATGGCTGTATCGGCATCAATGTCCCAGCGTTTGAATTTGAATTTATCCGATCCTAAGTTGGCTTTATCGAGGTTAATGATTCCGAAACCGGTCATACCGCTTGGTTCCACAATTGCCGTTCCTCTCAGTTTTGATTGACCACCAAAGAAAACCAGGTCATTTTTCGGTGTAGAAGCCACTTTTAAGATACTTCTTTTCGGAACATAAGTAATGTAGGCATCCGGAGAAGTAACATCAGGGAATTGCACCCCAACTTCGATCGGTTTGTTAGAGAATTCGGCAAAACCTACTGTTGAATCCGGCAAAAAGGTAAACGCTTTGGAAATAGAAGTCGATTGAACGAAGTCAATTTTCCCAGCTCCTTGCAATCCGTTGTTTGACAACACAATTTTGTTTTCGTATTTCGCTTTCGTTCCGTAGAAATCATGTCCGCCAGCAGGTGCTTTTGTTGAAAATCCGAATGAATAATCAGGCATGATACGTAGTTCCTCTTTAAACGCAGGGAAGATTCCGGCTGAAGTCAATTCACCTTTCAATTTCAAAGTTCGCTCTTTCAGGTTATCCAAGCTATCCAATTCAAATGGCTCGCAAGTAAAGTAGAACTTGGTAGAATCGTAAGCTCCGCGGTAAATTTCTTTGGAGTTGTAGAATACTTTTGTTGGTTTCACCGATTTCAATTTCGGGAAATCAGTGATTTTAGGATCATTTCCTGAACGGTTGTTCGGTGCATCGACCTGAATTTCGCCGGTTATGCCTACAATGGCGCTTGTCATGGCAATGGATTTGTTCCCATCAGCCTCTGAAAGCGGTTTTACGCGAAGCAAACTGCGATCTGTTTTCAATAAATTGATTTTGTTGGCTTCGTAATTGTAATTGGCAGCAACAGTATGCGTTTCCAATTTTCCAACACTGGCCCAACCCGAGAATTCGAAATCACGGTTTTTCTTCAATACGATTTTGGCATTATCAGGCAAGACAAACGCAGCTTGTGCATCCGAAATGCGCACTTGATCAACCGCCACTAGTTTGATTTCCATAGTCGACAAGCTGAAAATCCCGAATTCTTTTACCGCACGGCGATCAACGGATTGTTTTTTATAGATCGAATCCATTTCACGCAAGTAAGCACTTTCCTTCATTTGTTCAGGCGTATAACCTTCCAGTGTTTTCGGGCGCAAATCGGAAATAAAAATCAAGTTATCGAAGTCTTTTTTACCGGCACGTGATTGAATGAAATTGTCCAATTTAGGATTCACACGTACTTGTTTACTTTCTGAATCGTAGCTTAGGAAACCGTAACCGGCCAAGTCGAGGATAATGGATTTGGCTTGTTCCACCGTTTTACCCATAGCGCTGGCAATTTTACCTTCGTCTACTATATATTCGTCGTATTTATAGCAATACTTCGAAATGGCAACCAACGGGTGAACTTGCTCCATTCCTTGCAAACGATCATACAAGCGACCATCGTAGTAATTTTTCGATTCGAAGCGGGCAATCAACTGCTCCTGGCTCGTATAAGGTTCAAATGTGAGCGATAAATCGGAAGATTTGCGTTCCCATGTAATTTTAGGAACATACATATCTACCATGTGGTATGAATCGGAAAACGGTGCTTGCGCAACGCCTGTTTTACCACGTGTAAGCTCAAACATATCTTTCTCTTCGTTGTAAACGAAATCAAGTCCGGGATGGAAAATCGAATCTTTTTCCCCCACATACATCAACACACTTGCAATTTGGGCGTTTATTTTCTTCGGAGCTACGGTAAAGCGCTGACTTTCACTTTTCAAAAAGATTTTTCCGGCCCGTTTTACGGTCAATCTTGCGGGATCTTTTGGCGTACCAACTCCCACGAAACTGGCACCTTGTAATGAAAAACCTCCGTCATAATCCATATCCGGGCGAATATTCTTGATATTCAATCGTTTTTCATACGAGGTAAATTGTGGATATACGGCATCAATTTCACGAACGATTTTAAATGCACGGTCATTCATAGAACCCGCAATTGGTTTGCTAAAGTAAGGCGTAGTTAGCTTTACAGAATCGAGTGAAACATCCGACGATTTCATGGAAGCATCGTATTTACCGATCATGGCAAAAGTGGTGGCAGGATCCAATCCTACTTTTTTCCAGTCAATTTTTCCGCCTTTACCGTCCCATTTCTTGAGGATTGGGTCGTAAACACCGCTTGTATTGTAGATCAACAAACTATCAATGAAACGGGCATCTTTTTTATCATTTTTATCGCGATTCGGCACACCGCACAATAAGGTTCCTTCGGTAAAACGAATCAATGGCTTGTCGGTAAATTCAAAGACATACGAACCGTAGAAGTACCATTTGAAATTACTGGATTCAGCGATACGACCTTCAGAGAAGAAACCGGCAGAAAGTTCAATAAAATCCTCAAATTTCTTGATGTTTTTGGCATCCAACAATTTATCAACCGAACTGTGCCAAGCCGAATAACTGGAAGCAGGTTGCTTGTTTTTCACGAACGAATACACCGAGAATACGTAATTGTAAATCTCCGGATACGGTTTCATTCGTTTGCTTTCCATGAGGTTACAAGTAGCAACCATCTGTTTGAAATAGCTATCCGAAAAGTTGGAACTTTCCAATAACGAAGCAGCCAATTCTTTTTTGATAAAATCTTTCTGATCGCCCGAAATATAATCGTTTGTAGCAGCTTGTAAGGCTTTTACAAACTTTTCACGATCTTCCGGATAACTTTGTCCGATTGCGGTTACTCCCAAGAGCAACATCATTCCAAGTACAATCAACTGTTTCATAATCGTCGTTTATTTTTTCAGCAGCTTTACGGCAGCCCACGTTTCTTTTTCAACCGTTTCAAGGTGTTCAAACCCCAATTCTTGTCCCAATTCAATCATTTCGGCAGCATCTGTCACAAAAAAACCACTCAAGAGCAGTATTCCCTGTGATTCCATCGCTCTGTGATAGATCGGGAGTTGTTTCTTCAATATATTTTTATTGATGTTAGCAAGGATCAAACCAAAATCGGTTTCGGTGATCAAATCGCTATCACCTGTAGCTGTGCGAATGTGTTTACAACCGTTTCTGGCTGCGTTTTCAACCGTATTTTCTACCGACCACGGTTCTATGTCAATCGCCAGAATATCAGTTGCGCCCAATTTTTCAGCCAAAATGGCCAAAACACCTGTTCCTGTTCCCATGTCGAGCACTTTTGCCGGCACAGAATCCATATCCAACAAGTACTGACTCATCAAATACGTAGTTTGATGATGTCCGGTTCCGAAAGACATTTGCGGCTGAATGATGATTTGCTGACGGCCTTCATAAACACTTGCGTCGTGAAAAGGAGCCAAAATCACTAAGCGGTCATCCACTTCAACCGGCTCAAAATCGGCTTCCCACTGCGCATTCCAGTTTTGGTGCGGAATGATGGCTTCGGTTTTGGTAAACGCTACTTCGGTGTTTAATTGCAAGGAAGTTGTGGCCAATAATTCATCTACCGAACCGATGGTAACGGGGGCAAATGCCTGAATGCCTGTGGTTGTTTCCACAAAACTTTCAAACCCCAATTCTGCCAATTCGGCAATCAATACTTCTGCCCACGGATCACGCGGTTGCAGATCAATCGTTACTTCGACGTAATCCATGTTGTTTCAGCTACCAGTATTTCAAAATCGGATAGCTTTAACGCTGCTCCACCAATTAATCCCCCATCTACATTAGGGCACGCGAATAACGCACTTGCATTGGAAGGGTTACAACTTCCACCATACAAAATGCTATAATTTTCTGCTACGGTTGTTCCGTAAACATCCACAATCCAACTTCTGATAGCAGCATGCATTTCTTCTGCTTGTTCGGTAGAGGCAGTTAAGCCGGTTCCTATCGCCCAAATGGGTTCGTAAGCAATGACCGTTTTCTGAAATGCTTCGGCCGGTAAATGGAATAAACTTTCGTGCAATTGATTTTTCACAAAAGCCAGGTGATCGTTTACTTCACGCACTTGTAAGGGTTCACCACAGCAGAAAAATGGTCGCAGATTATTTGCCAATGCCGCATCTACCTTCTGGCGCAAAAATTCATTGGTTTCATTGAAATATTGACGTCTTTCGGAATGACCGATCAAAACGGCATCAATTCCCATGTCTGCTACTTGCTGCATAGAAATTTCGCCTGTAAAAGCCCCACTTGGAACGGGATGAGCGTTTTGCGCTCCCACTTTTACCCGGTGCATAAACTGCGTCATGAGTCGATCGATGAAAAGAGTTGGTGGAAAAACCACCATTTCTACTTCCGGAGCTACGGTCAATTCGGTAATTCCCTGATACAACTCAACGGCTTCAACCAATGAGAGGTTCATTTTCCAGTTTCCTGCAACTATTTTTTTGCGCATTGCCTTAAGATCTATTTAAATGAGTGTGTTAAAATCCAATCAAAAGTCGGTAAGGAATTGTGGGTGTATTTGCCAACCACCTTTCCTTTTTTCAGTACCAACAAACAGGTGCTTGATCGTGAAATGACTTTTAGTTCCGTTTCGTCGTTGACAAAAGTAGGAATGGTGAGTCCGTATTTCGAGCGGAAATTCCGGATCATTTCAGCATAAGCATTGGTAATCAAAATCATCGGGATTCCTGCCTTTTTAGCCTGAGCTTGCAGCTGAAGTAATTCCGGCATCACATCAGGATCCATTTCTTCGAGTCGTTTGATCACAACCACCAACAATTTCTTTTCCTTTAAGATAATATCAAGTGCCGTTACCTCCATAAATTCAGGATTGGCTACTTCTATCGTATCCAGAATTTGGTAGTTTTCAAGCGGATAACTTTCCACATTGTATTCAATCTGCGGAATCTCGAATGTTTTACCATCGGCAATTTCTTTCATACGCAGACCAACTGTAGTTGATTGTTCGGTTTGCTTCGCAATTGCTGGTAATTCCAATTCGTATTTCGTTACATCTTCTGCATCTAAAAACGGACGTAAATCGAGCGGAGTATCGCTTTTCATCCGCGCATTCAGATTCGAACCCACAGCGTAAGGACGATAATCTCTCAACGGATCATATTTCACGACATACCACACAAAGAAAGAACACCAGAAGGTAACAATCAGGGTACTTCCGATGTGATTTCCGAGGAAACGTCCACCTGAACGATAAATCCAAAGTGCGGAAATGAGGGCTACGGTAGAAAAAACGAATGGAAAATACCAGTCGAACACCCAACAGAAAAGGGCTATAATCACCAACGAAAGTGGCAGTATGGTCCAGTTTTGACGAACAGTGTTGGGTGAGATGATGCGTTGTGCCGCAAAAATCCAGATGGT
>JBILJP010000049.1:0-19394 GCA_044377135.1 Fluviicola sp. | reverse complement strand
TGGAAAACGGCGGAGTACCTGCCATGCAAAAACGCAATGAAGAAAAAGCGGCGTTGTTATACGGTGAAATCGACCGCAATCCATTGTTCCAGGGAACGGTTGCTGTTGAAGATCGCTCGTTGATGAATGTTAATTTCTTATTGACCAATGACGCATTGAAAGATGCATTCGACACGGCATGGAAAGGTGCCGGAATCGTCGGTTTGAACGGACACCGTTCGGTAGGAGGTTACCGCGCTTCTATGTACAACGCTTTAGAGTTGGATAGTGTGAAAGTGTTGGTAGATGTTATGCATGATTTTGCTCAAAAAAACGGATAAGATGAAGATATTGGCAAATGATGGAATTTCCAATGAAGGAAAAGTAGCTCTTGAAAAAGCAGGTTATACCGTTATTACAGATAAAGTAGAACAAGCCGATTTGGCAACTGCGATCAATGAACAAAACATCGAAATTGTATTGGTTCGCAGCGCTACAACAGTTCGTAAGGAAGTAATCGACGCTTGTCCGGGCTTAAAATTGGTCGGTCGTGGTGGCGTAGGAATGGACAACATCGATGTGGCTTACGCTCGTGAAAAAGGAGTTACGGTAATCAATACACCGGCTTCGTCTTCGCAATCGGTTGCCGAATTGGTAATGGGGCATTTCTTTGCCGGAGCGCGTTCATTGCATCATTCCTTCAAAAACATGGAAACAGGCGATTTTTCAGCGTTGAAAAAACGGTATGCGAAAGGAACTGAATTGCGTGGTAAAACGTTATTGATCATTGGTTTAGGTCGAATAGGTCAATCGTTAGCAAGTTATGCGTTGGGTTGCGGTATGAAAGTAATCGCCGTAGGTCAACATGCAGAAACAGTTGAAGTTTCATTGGGAACCATTCAGGAAGTAGGCGAAATCAAAGTTCCAATTCACGTTGGTACTGATTTGAATGCTGTGCTTCCGCAAGCTGATTTCATCTCGTTACACGTTCCAAAACAACCGAATGGCGATGCTGTTTTAGGTACAGCTCAGTTTGAATTGATGAAAAAAGGTGTGATTTTGGTGAATGCTGCCCGTGGTGGTGTAGTTAATGAAGATGATTTATTAGCTGCTATTGCCAGTGGAAAAGTTGCGTTTGCAGGCTTAGATGTGTTTGAAAACGAACCAAATCCACGTGCCGATTTATTGAATAACGAAGCAATTGCAACTACTCCGCACGTTGGAGCTGCAACTGTAGAAGCGCAAGATCGTATCGGTTTGGAATTGGCTGATTTGATTATCAAACAGTTTGGTAATAACGTTTACGCTTAATAGAAAATAATAATCTTGGCAGAGGCGCGATTTATTGGGTTATATGTATTATTCGCACCCAAATCAGAAAATCAGTGAATCTGCAATTTTAGTATCACACAAGTTGCACAAGTGCAACTCTTTGCGCACTTTGCGCCTTTGCGGTGAAAATAATACCAACGCAAAGGCGCGGAGGACGCAAAGATTATTCTGCTTTGCAGAATGATAAACAATAGAAAAATAACCTCCACTGTGAATCAAATATGAAGTATTATTAATGGGTGTGGATTGTGATTATATACCGATTTATCGCGCCCCTGTTGTTTTTAGCCGAATTGTTTTTCTCGTTTTTATACCTAATTTTAACCCGCTCAAATAACAATCATGGCAGAAATTCATCCTTTTAAGGCTGTTCGACCAACACGCGATAAAGCGCACCTGGTAGCAACACGTCCGTTGGCTTCGTACAAGAAACACATTCTCAAAGCCAAATTAGAGGATAATCCCTATACATTCTTGCACATCATTCATCCTGAAGTGGATAAAACAACGAAGACCAAGCACAATTCGCCCGAGCGTTTTCAGGCGGTGAAACAACGGTTTGAATTGTTTTTGAAAGACGGAATTCTTTTTCAGGATCAAACGCCAAGTATCTACATTTACCGGCAAACCAAAGGATCGCATGCGTTCACAGGAGTTATTGCTGGGGCAAGTATAGCGGAATACAACAATAATCTGATCAAAAAGCACGAAGCTACATTGACTTCGCGCGAGGAAATGTTTACCAATTACCTCGATATCGTTGGCTTTAATGCAGAACCGGTGTTGTTATCACATGAACCTTCCGACGAAATTGAACAATTCCTGGATGCGTGCACGAAAGTTCGCCCGGAATACGAATTTTCGACCGTAGATTACGTAAAACATGAATTGTGGGTATTGGATCCACAACAAACAGCTACCATTCAACAGTTGTTTGAAAAAATTCCGGCATTGTACATTGCCGACGGACACCATCGTTCAGCTTCATCAGCACGATTGGCCGATAAATTAGGCGATTCAACGTATACCAATCCCGACTTCTTTTTGTCGTTTCTCATCGATGAACGACGCATGCGCATTTTAGAATTCAACCGATTGGTGAAAACCTTAAACGGATATACAACTGATTCATTTTTAGATAAATTGAGTGAATCATTTGATGTGAAGCTTCTGGCTGAAGGTCGCAATCCTTTATGCGAACATGAAATGACTTGCTACCTCAAAGGAACGTGGTATAGCTTGACCTGTAAAGCCGAAATCTGCAGTAGTAAAGATCCGGTTGCGTCGTTGGATGCGCAGATTTTGACCGATGCTATTTTGTCGCCCATTTTAGGAATTACCGATTTAAAAACCGATCAGAATATTTCATTTGTGAGTGGAGCCGAAGGTTTAAAAGCAGTGGTTTCAGCCGTGGATAGAGGTTTGGCTGAAGTCGGTTTTGTGTTGTTTCCCATTCGCATGGAGCAAGTGAAAGCCGTTGCCGATCATCAATTGATCATGCCACCAAAATCTACCTGGGTTGAACCCAAAATCAGAAGCGGACTAACGATTTACAACATCAATGAGTAACGAAACACTTGCCGATCGCTTGATCGATTTGCGCACTAAAATTCCGGCCGACGTACAATTAATAGCCGTATCTAAAACCAAACCGGCGTCGTTGATTCAGGAGGTTTACCAAGCGGGGCAACGCGCTTTCGGTGAAAACAAAGTACAGGAAATGGTGGATAAATACGAGCAATTGCCCAAAGATATTCAATGGCATCTGATCGGACATTTACAAACCAATAAAGTAAAATACATTGCTCCGTTTGTTCACTTGATTCATGCGGTAGATAGCCTGAAATTGCTCCAGGAAATAGATAAACAAGCGGCTAAAAACAATCGAATTATCCCCTGTTTATTGCAGTTTCATATTGCAAATGAGGACACAAAGTTCGGACTTGATTTTAGCGAAGCGGAAGAGATTTTGCAATCGCGCGAGTTCATTGAAATGCAGCATATTCAAATTGTTGGATTGATGGGAATGGCCACATTTACGGACAATGAAGAGCAGGTTCGTGACGAATTTAGAAATCTCAACAACTATTTTCAAATTATCAAAAGCCATTATTTTAAGTTCAATCCCGATTTCAAACACTTGTCTATGGGAATGAGCGGCGATTATGAATTGGCCATTGAAGAAGGAAGTACAATGGTGCGCATTGGAAGCACTTTATTCGGTTCAAGATGAGGTTCAGTGTAGTTATAGCCATTTTTGTGTCTTTCATTGCCAACGCGCAATCTTACACGGAAAAACTGGAACAGGATCGGGTTTTTAGTAACCTGGAAATGCTCACCCAGGTTCTTGATTCTGCAGAAAGAGTCGATTTTAAAGGGATTTGTTATTTCCCGATCGACACGAATTATGTTGTCAACGCTACATTCACCCGCAAAAAAGGAAAGAAATTCGTGATGCCAATGACCAAGGCACGCACGGTGTATTACCGTCAATACGGCATATTGCAGTTTCAGATCCACGATACCTTGTGCGAATTGGCCGTTTATGAAAATCTAGGATTGAAAGAAAAAGAATACAAGAATTACCTGTTCTTGCCGTTTCGAGATGGTACTACTGCTTTATCTACCTACGGTGGTGGTCGTTACGTTGATTTGGAAAAACAACCCGGAACCAATTGGAAAATCGATTTCAACAAAGCTTATCATCCGTATTGCGTGTATTCGCACCGGTATTCTTGCCCAATTCCACCGAAAGAGAATACGGTATTGCCATTTGTGACGGCGGGGGAGTGTTATGTGGCGGAAGAGTGATTTGAAGGCTCTGCAGACCAGTAAAAATGGACTTTTTTGAAAAGTGTAAAATTGTAAAAGTGCGCAATTTTAAACGTTTAAAATTTTAAAATTTGCCACTTTTCTCGACGAAAATTTTCAACGTTTCTAATTTCCAAATTGCCCATTTGGCAAATTTGAAAATTTGCTGTTTTCAGTGGCAAAATCCAAAAATCTTCATTATTTTATTTCAGATTAAAAATTAATCATATATTTGACTAAAAAATGGTCAATATGGTTTTAGGGAACAACATGAAACTGCTGCGTAAAAACAAGAAGAAATCGCAGGAAGAAGTGGCTGCCGACTTGGGCTTAACCCGAAGCAGTTATTCCGGTTACGAGAATGGTATTGCCGAACCGGGTTTGGATACTCTGGTCGCTCTTGGTAATTATTATTCTGTTCCCTTGGATCAATTATTGACGCGTGATTTCACGACACTTTCCGAGTTAGAGTGGCAGTCAATCGAAACCGGAGTTTTTGCCGATGTAAACGGAAAACGTTTGCGCGTGCTTACATCTCTTGTCAATGAGCACGATGATGAACTGATCGAGTTGATTCCGCAACAAGCCAGAGCAGGATATACCGTCGGTTATTCCGATCCGGATTACCTGAAAGTATTGCCTACGTTTAGTCTTCCGTTTTTATCGAAAAACAGGAAATACCGTTCGTTTCCGATTATTGGTGATTCGATGCCTCCTGTAGAAGAAGGTTCGTACGTTATTGGTGAATACTTACAAAACTGGGCAAGTTTACGAAGTGCAACACCTTGTATTGTTGTTACAAAAGACGATGGAATTGTGTTCAAGATTGTGAACAATTACATTTCTACACAACAGTCATTTGAATTGTGTTCCACGAATCCGATGTACCAGCCTTATTTCGTGCACATTAACGATGTGTTGGAGGTGTGGAAATTTGTGAACTACATCTCGCCGACTTTACCCGAAATGCGCATAGACGATCATCAATTGTCGAAATCCATTCAAGATTTACAACGAGAAGTACTCGATTTGAAACGTACACTTACCGGCGAATCGAATACCGCCCGGAATTAAACACGATTTGTTCGTCGATTAGCAATTGTTTTAATGCTTCTTTTACCGCTTCATGAAGGCTTTCATGAAATTGCATCAATACTTCTCGCTGAGCTAGCGGTTTGGTAAACAGTTCCATGATTTGTTTTGGTAATTCCACAGGAGTTTCCAGTGCATTCGCTCGTTTACATACATCGCATTTGCCGCACGGTGCTGTTTCCTGCCCGAAATATCGAATCAATTGTACTTGTCGGCATTCTTCGCGTTCCACAAATTCTTTCATGGCGTTTAGACGCACAAAAGCCCGCTCTTTGCGGTGGAGATAATGCTCCGGACTGATTTCTAAATAATCATCCGGCTTGCGCTCATGCAAGAAAGTCACCAGCGGATTGGAAGTTTTCCAGGTAATATCTATGATTCCGTGCGATTCTAAATATTCGAGTTGTTTAGTAAGCGTATCTTTTGAAAGTTTCAGTTGCTTGCAGAATTGCCATTCGTCAATTTCACAGAATTCATCAAAGACATGACTGTTGTTGCGACAAATCAAGGTGATCAGCGGATCTACAGTTGGATTTGATAGCTGAAAACTGTACAAATGTGCATTGTTGATCGTGATTTTGAGCCGTGATCGGTGCATGGCATTTTCACTGAACACAATGTTGCCGTTCATTTCCAACAATTTCAAAGCCGGATAAACCACTTTCGGATCAAGTTTAAAACGTTGTGTGAACAACGGAAAATCGATGGGATATGTCTCGTTATCGCCCGAACCGATGGCGATTTTAAGAAAATTGCACAATGCCCGATACACAAACTTGATTTCCTCAACCGGTGGAAATTGCGCTTCAATTCGCTGTTCGAGCAACTCCAAATCATTCGGCGCAAGAAAGGCAAACGTTCTGGCCGGATGACCATCTCTTCCAGCTCTTCCAGCTTCCTGGAAATATGCTTCCGGATTGTTTGGAATCTCAAAATGTGCCACAAAACGTACATTGGGTTTGTCAATTCCCATTCCGAATGCATTCGTAGCCACCATAATCGGAGTTTCTTCCGAAAGCCATTGTTTCAATGCCAACGACCGCTCTTCGCGTTCCATACCACCATGATACATATTGGCTTTAATGTTTTGCGATATCAGCAATTTCATTACTTCCTTCACACTTCTGCGGGTTTGACAGTAAACAATTCCCACATAGCCCGCCATGCGATCGCATAATTTCAAGAGCGCATCGGGTTTGTTGGTTACAGGATACACTTCATACGTCAAATTCGATCGTTCAAACGGCGCCTCAAATACCTGCGGACGGTGAAGGTGCAGTTGCTCGATGATTTCGTTTTTCACGTGTTCGGTGGCTGTTGCTGTAACTGCCATAATCGGAACTTTCGGGTGAATTTCACGAATGGTGTTGATCATTAAATAAGGCGGACGAAAATCGTGTCCCCATTCAGAGATACAATGCGCTTCATCCACCACTAACAGCCCGACTTCCATGAGTTTCAAGCGTTCCTGAAACAAGCGAGTTTGGATGCGTTCGGGTGAAACATACAAAAAATCCAATCCACCAAAGCGCGCATTGTCGAGCGTGATATCCATATCGCGGTACGACATTCCACTTGTCAAAGCCTTCGCACGTACGCCACGACTAACCAATTGCCTCACCTGATCTTCCATGAGTGCAATCAACGGCGAAATAACAATGCAGATACCTTCGCGGGCTAGTCCCGGAACCTGAAAACAAATGGATTTACCACCGCCGGTTGGAAGTAAGGCCAATACATCTTTTCCGTAAATGGCGGCATCAACAATGTCTTCCTGCAATGGCCGGAAGTTGTCGTATCCCCAAATTCGCTTCAGTATCTCGCGGCTTTTATCCATTTATACGGAAAGACTTACGGTTTTTCGATGCTTAACAAGGCATTTTTATAAACCGGATTCAAGTATTCTGAAAGTTGTGAATAAGGCAATACAGACCATTCCGGATCGTCACACATACGCGCAGCTCTGTAAAAATAAGCTCCGAAGAACAAGCCTTCTTCCGTTATCATCAAATCACTTAAACTCCACACAGAAGGATCGTCGTAAACACATTCTTCCTCATTTCCTTCGGTTGTAAATTTTTCGGGGTAGGCAGCTTTCAACAGTTCCGTAATCATTGGTCCATACGTGTCTTCGCGGTAGTCAAACCAAGCTTCGTTGTAATCATCATCGCTTTTACGATCAACCACGCCATCGAATAGAAGAATGTCCTCCGTGTTCAATTCACGCAAATTTTTCAAATCGAGAATGGTTTTTTGGGAACCGAAGTCGGGGTGAGCACCACCGCAATAATAACTTGTGAGAATGTTTGTTGAGAGAAAATCGGCGTTTACAAAGTATTCAGTCAAATCTGCTGAGTACTCCAGTTCTTCCCCGAATCCGCAAGATCCTCTGCCGCAAAATTCGCCCAGTTGTTCGTTTTCCATGTAGTTGTTTACCCAAGTCATGGTGGCTTGCGGCAATCCTTTGGTTATACGAAACAACACCGAATTCCAGTGTTTTTCTTTGTACCACTGCAATTGTATACCGTTTTTAAGATTGGTAAACGAATCCAACGCCACAAACGAAGCAAGCGAAGATCGTGCGTGCTCATAACCGGTGAAATAGGTGTTTTCTTTCACAAGTGGGTTCTTTTTAAACGGATGTGCAATCGCGTTTTCATTCATAGCCTTCAACGCCACTTTCAACGATTTTCCATTATTGGTCCAGGTTCCGCTGAGACTGCTTCCTTTTAATACGAGATTAAAACGCTCTTTCTGCTCTTTTTCCTTGAAAAATGAACCGGCATACAAGGTCATTTTTGCTCCGGTTTTTGTTCCTTCAAACGGAATATCAACACAGGCCGAATTGTAGAAATAACGACCGTAAACTTCTCCTTTTTCACCTGGAGGATCCACTTGCAGGTAAATGGAAAACTTTCCGATTTTTCCGGAATAAAGTTGGGCGTTGAGCAAGGTTGCTGTTCCAACGAATAGAATAAGTAATAGCGCTGTTTTCATCATTTTTCGTGTGTTCAAATTTATTTTCAGAGAGTTTCGTCCTCTTTGGTCAATTGTCCATTGATTAATTGCGTATTTCAAAAAGATCAACTGTAACAAAGATAATCTGAAATCGGGAAATCGAGTGAGCGAAAAATAAATGTCTGTAAACGAATAATAGGCGCTCAATCCGAAAGTTGAATGTGGCCGTTAATCAGTGAATAAACAAAGAAAACAATCCCGTTTTTACAACGATTTAATTGAAATCGTAAAACGAGGTTTTCACATGAATCATCTGTTTAACACACATTCGGGAAAAGAATTTACTGATTTATGTTTTATGTGAGTTTACTGTAAAATATCATTGATTACTTTCGGGTCTTAATGTTTTCCAGGTTATTCTATTCACTTTTTGGACCAGGGTTCTTATACTATTACAATTTACATTTTAAAATAAAACGATAAAGAGATAAAATGAGTTTCAGTGCCTACGTGAATTGTGATTGTTATGTGAAAGGGAAAACCTCTGAACCACCTAATAGAGAATATGTACGAGTTTCCGATCAAGGATTGTATTTGGATGTAACCGGTGAGCTTTTGGAAAGCGATAAAGGAGAAAAGATGCTGGATGATTTTATTAAATGGAAACGTACTGCCTGCGAACATTCTGATATGAAAATAATGGAAAAAGAGGTTTGTTCATCGACTGAAATGAGTGAATTTAAATCAATTTTCAAAACACCATTTCTTGAACATAATTATCCCACTCTTTTTAAGAATTTACCTCAACACAGCCAAGGAAAAATGCCTGCGAATGAAGTAGAAGATATAATGGAGGAATTAATCTCCCTTGAAGAACATCTTAATAAAGTGAAAAGGGTTGCGCTTATTGAAAAGAAATCGGGTGATGTGATTGCTTCAGTAAATTCCAATACATACTTTCATTTTGGATTTACAGGTTACAACACCCATAGCTATGGAATAGACCGTTTTGGCTTTTTCATTGTTGAAAATATTAAAAAAGATAATGGGGATATTGTAATGAAAGAAAAATTCCGATCATTCGTTTTTAGTCAAAACGAAATTTCGCCCATACTTTATGTTCTTACCGATTTAGAATCAGGTAAAACGTTTGAATGTTCTATGAAAATAAATCCTGTTCTTTTTAAAACTGAACCCGAACCCACTTATTTCGAATTTAAAGTGGAATCAAGTGAAAAAACAGTTTATGAACTATTCGAACCCTTAATTGTCAATCTTGATTATCTGCTTGATGCGGCTATAAAAACGAAAAACTCCGTAATGTGGGAGTAATCGGCACTTAACAATAAGGTCATTTAAAAAGAGAATTTGGGAAAGATGCGAACAGAGTGCAGAGAATTGGTGCGATTTTTCTAAACAGATTGAACGCGTGGCTTTCAGAATCAGATTACATTGTTAAAATTACAACCATTCAACCTGTTAATCTTGAATCCTTTCACAAAACTATACCTTTAGACTGGTTTAAATTAATCGTTGGTAAGGGGTGATTTATTGACATCGTGAACTTATTTCGGTATATTCGCGAGAGATATCAATATATGTTACAAACAATAGCTATTAAGGTAACTCCCGTTCAAGAGTCAAAAATCAACGCTGTTGATTGGGAGAATTTACCATTCGGAAAAGTGTTTTCCGATCACATGTTGGTAATGGATTACAAAGACGGTGCTTGGCAAGATGCCGAGATCGTTCCTTTCGGTCCAATAGCAATGCACCCCGCAATGTCTGCCATTCACTACGGTCAGTCCATCTTTGAAGGAATGAAGGCCAATAAAACGGTGAATGGAGATTTATTGATTTTCCGCCCCGATATGAATGCCAAGCGCTTCATTGAATCTGCCGAACGTATGTGTATGCCACCTATTCCCGAAGATATTTTCGTGGAATTGGTACGCAAAATGGTTGAGGTGGAAAGTAACTGGATTCCTTCCAAAGAAGGATATTCGCTCTACATTCGTCCGTTTATGTTTGCAACCGATGAATTTATCGGAATCAAACCTTCTGAAACGTATCGTTTTGTGATTTTTACGTGTCCTGTTGGCGCTTATTACAGTGAACCGGTAAATGTGAAAATCGAAGAGTTTTATACGCGTGCTTCCGTTGGTGGAGTAGGTCGTGCGAAAGTAGCCGGAAATTACGGTGCTGCTTTGGCTCCGGCGCGTATCGGTCAGAAAAATGGTTACCACCAATTGTTGTGGACAGATGGTAAAACCCACGAATACATCGAAGAATCAGGTACAATGAACATTGTATTGGTGATCGACGGTAAAGTGATTTCGCCTTCGGAAGAAAGTGATACCATTTTGCGTGGTGTAACCAAACGTAGCGTACTCGATTTGGCAAAACATTGGGGATACACCGTTGAAGAACGCAAAGTTTCTGTTCAGGAAATTGTGGAAGCCAATAAAAACGGAACGCTTACCGAAGCTTTCGGTGCAGGAACCGCAGCTACAATTGCGCACATTGTGAAAATCGGTTACCGCGACGGTGATTTGATTTTACCGCCGGTTGAAGGAAGAACCTTCTCAAACCGCGTGTACGATTACCTGAATGACCTCAAAGCAGGGAAAATTGAAGACACCTTCGGTTGGACCTTGAAAGTTTGATAATCAACACACTAAAATAGAGAGGCTTGTAATGGGCCTCTTTTTTTATGGAATCTGCACACTAGCTGCATCTCAAAGGCATAAAACGCTTCCCATGAAAACCGCACTTCTTTTCCTGGCTCTAATCATCACCGGTTTTGTTCAATCGCAAACGGTGTTGAAAATTTATACGTTCGATAAAATGTCCCAAGATCCGGTTCGTCATGCATCCGTTTCTGTTTTTGCCGATTCTACCTTGTTGGATAAAGCCTATACCAATAATGAAGGGTACACGTTTATCACGGTGCAAGAGAAGAAAAATCTCGTGATTAATTGTGAGCATTTGGCTTATGCAAAAGAAGCGAAAGAAGTAGCTGCGAAAACTCTTAATAGAGATACCATCAAGGTAACCATTTACATGTTATTTGAAAAAGTATCCAATATCGATGAAGTGGTCATTTATCCGGTTGGGGTGCCGAGTAAAATTTTTGAATCGGATAGAGTGTCGGTTGATGATTTTGAAGTGCTACCCGACGGACGATACCTGTTACTCACTTACGCCAAAAACAAGAAAAAAGGAACAGAATTGTACCTCTACGACGGAGATAAAGTTCAATCGAAAATTCCGGCGGGTGAAAATGAAATGGGGCAGGAGCTCATTCGCGATTATCGCGGTAATCCGCACTTGGTAACCGATAAAAACGTTTACGGAATTACCGCAAAAGGAAATGAAGTGTTTATCGGAGGTGTGGAAAAAAACTACTTCATGACCTACATTGCGCCGATAGTAGATACTTCGGTGAGCAAATTCTACTTTTCCAATTACAATCCGGATTACCCGGCGTTTGATTACTTTACCTACGATTTGGTTGATTCGGCTTACCGAAAAATTGCCCAGGTAGAAGATGAACTCATGATGGAATTGTATCGTTCCGAATACAAGTGGGTAGATGTGCGCACCAAGTTGTGGGCAAAAGACATGGAAAACGAAACCGGAATCGACGCCGAAATTTGGGTCGGAGCAAGTTATTTCACCCAATCGATTTACTACAAAGAGTTATACGCGCCTTTGTTTAAACGAAATGATACGCTATTTCTATTTGATCATTACAAAAATCTGATGTTTCGTTTCAATGAAATGGGAGATGTGATGGACAGCGTTCCGATTTTTTACCACCTACAACCCAAACAAACAGGTTGGAAGAAGCTCTTGTTGCAAGACCAAACTACAGGTCAGGTATATGTGGTGTACGAGAAAGTCGGCCAATACTATTTACAGCGTCTTGATTTGGCAACCGGAGAAACCAAAGAAACCATTCCGCTACATTTCAAATATCCCGAAAAAATTATGGTGCGTTCCAATCGCATTTATTACACCTACCGCGAATTTGAAACCGCTCAGAAAAAATACCTGTGGACTGAAAAAATGCCTGTTGAATATCCTATGGTGAAGGTGTTGGATGGTGATCCGCTCAGTAATAACTGATGTTGAATGCTTGATGTTTGATGAAGATTCAGGAAAATTGAACGATTTAGGAAACAATAACTCGTTCATTGAAAGAAGATGAATCTCTAGTTATTAAAAGGCAAGCTCAATTCAACATCAAAAATCAAGCATTAAACATTCCTCTATTCAACATCAAGAATTGCAAGGAACGAGTTGCTATAAAAGGCAAATGGAGCAAAGACGGGCGTCCTTACTCCATTCACTAATCAACCTAACCTAACCACCTAAATCAGTTCAAAGGTATATTATTTTTTGAAATAAAACTACTATGTAAGAAAAAAATCAAGAAATTATTATCTCGCGCTTAAATCTGTATTACTAACTAAAATTTAACGCGTCAATAATTTTAGTCGCCCCATCGGACCTTCACAAAACAATAGATCCAAAATTGATGGATTCGGCTGAAAATGAGGATGCTGAAACAATACTTGAGTGTAAGGAACTGATTGAAAATCACGAACATTCATGCTTTCAAAATCAACAGTTCGAAAATCGGAAGCAGGATCGGAAATTGGTAAAAAGTCACTTGTAGGTTCCACTAAAACTGTATGATCGAATAAACCGATTATGGTTTCCGTAATGAGCTGATTGTATTTGACCAGATTTCGTTCACGTGTAAAAATCAGTGCTTCTATTTCGCCGGAATAATGTTCGAAATAGGGAGCGGAAGCATACGCGCTTTTGATAGCTCGCCAATGATTGTTACGCCATTCTTCTCCTTCAACAACACATATAGCGTTTGTTAACGTTTTAGAACCATTGGGCTTTTCAACAGGAAGCGTTAATCGTAACGGACCTTGAGCACTTAATATCACACAACGATTACGAAACGTCTGTTTCGGAAAAGTATCCCAAACTTCTATCGCAATGCGTTCATGCCGCATGATCAATTGAAAATACGCAATACTCCCGAAGTAAGCCGTCGGAAAGAGTGTTGGCATTAACTGATTGACTTGAAAATACGCTCAGTACGAATGCCTTGAGAACCTTTCGAGAACCACACAATTGATGCTTTTCCTACGATGTGATCTTCAGGAACAAATCCCCAAATACGTGAATCGGCTGAATTGTAGCGATTGTCTCCCATCATCCAATAGTAATTCATCGCAAAGGTGTAACTCTTTACTTTTTTACCGTCGATGTAAATGGCGTTGTTGGTTTCACGTAATGTATGTCCTTCGTAAGCCGTGATAATTCTTCTATACCAGGCAATATTATCGGCATTCAACGCTACTGTAGTTCCTTTTTTCGGAACGGTAAATTTCTGAAAGTCTGTAATGGTATTGTTGACCTTCGGATCTTTCGGGAAACAATTCAAATTTTCAAAAAGCTGTAATCCGGTTGGAACAACATTTTTGTCATCGCTGTATTGTTCAATAAGATGAATTTTAAGCGTGTTAGGATAGAGCTTATTCAGTTTTCGGTGAAGTTGTTCCGTTAAGAATAATCCCTTGTAAACCCCGTTTTCAATACAGAAATCATTTTCCAATGCAAAAAGATTGTAGGCAGCCAATTTACCTTGAGGAATGGTTTTTCCATCCACAAAATCATAGCGCATGTTTTGATTCGGGAATTGTTTTACGGCTTTACCGTTTACATACAACACCGACGATTTAATTTCAACGCGATCGCCAGGAACAGCAACACAGCGTTTGATGTAGTTTTCTCGCTTATCTACCGGTCTGTAGATCAATCCGTAATGATTGATCGGATTGCCCATTTGGTCGTGGTTGACTTTACTCATGGCCATTTCCGTACGTGCAACGTTTTTCCAGTACTCTACATCTTTCACAAAGAAACGGAAAGCCATGTCTTCAATTCCTACGTTTGTCGCAGAATCAATTTTAGCTTTTAATTCTGGTGTGAGCGCCGCACCTGTAGGATTGTATTGTTTCGCGAATTGATCGTACAACGTTTGATTTTGAGCATTCAATTCGTTGTTTGGCGTTGTTCTGAAGTAATAAAAACCTTCATTGATCAACTGCCCGTGATAATCATGTCCCATCAAACCATCCGGAACGCGTGGATCGTAGATTGCCGTATCTCCTGAAGGGAAGTTGAACACCACCACATCGTTTCGGTTGACTTTTCCAAAACCAGGAAGTCGTGTATAAGTGCATGTTTCAATGGTTGAATACGAACGAACATTGATCCACGGAATGGTATTGTGTACCAATGGAAACGATAGGGGAGTTACCGGAACTTTTGGTCCGTAAGCCAATTTGTTCACAAACAGGAAATCACCTACCAATAAGGTTTTTTCCATTGAACCTGTCGGAATTTGGAAAGGTTCGAACACATAGGTACGAATGATACTTGCGGCAACCAATGCAAAAAGGATGGAATCTCCCCATTCTTTGAATTTTGATTTTTTACCAATTTTGGTAGAACGGAAACTTAACACCATTGCCACTGCATGACCGATAAACGGTAAGGAAAGAAACAATACCAAGTGATCTCCGTTTGCACGAATGTTTACATCTTTCGGATTCGCCCAATTGGTTTCTGGAATTGCGGCCATCTGCGCATTGCTGGCAATTTTCCATAAAATCAGGTATGGGAAGAAAATACCTTGAGCTGTATCAGCCATGCTAAAATACCCGAAACGACGAATATAACTCACGTTTGCCGCCATCCACATGATAATGTGTACACCCGGAAAAAGCATTAACAACGACCACCACGGTTTTTTTGCCCCGGCTTTGAAGACGTAGAAGTAGTTCAAACCCGGAATCATCGCCTTCCAGGAAGCATAACCCAATCGTTCAAAACTCTTCCACCACATCGCCAGGTATGGGTGAATCACTATCAAAAAGAGGTAAAAATAAAGTGCGTTCATAAGTTATAAAGATAATACATCGCGCATAGTGAAGAGACCTTTTTTATCTACAAGGAATTCTGCCGCCAAGACAGCTCCGAGTGCAAAGCCTTTCCGGTTGTGCGCTTCATGGGTTATAGTTATTGTGTCGATTTCTGAGGAATAGCGAATGGTATGTGTGCCAGGCACTTCAGGTAAACGGATGGCAGTTACACCCAATTGATGAGCTGTTGTAACCGGAGGTTGTCCTTGCGCGCAAATCCACGATGCGTATTGATTGTTGTTTTCAACGATGCCATCTGCCAATACTACGGCTGTTCCGCTTGGAGCATCGAGCTTTTGTAAGTGGTGAATTTCTTCGATCGCCGCCGAATAGTCCTGATAAGGAGACATCAATTGCGCCAATCGTTCGTTGAGTTGAAAAAAGATATTAACTCCGATACTGAAATTGGAAGAATGAAGCAGGCTTCCATTGTATTCTTCCAATAACTCTATTACTTCAGGTAATTGTTCTTGCCAGGCAGTTGTGCCAACTACTATCGGTAATTGTTGTTTCACGCAAGCTTCAATGTGCTGATAAGCGAGCACTGGTTGCGAAAATTCTATGGCAACATCGGCCAAGTGAAGGTTTACAGAATCAATTGGGTTTTCTGAATTGACACGAAAAGCAATGGTGTGACCACGCTCAAGTGCAATCTCTTCAATTGCTTTCCCCATTTTTCCGTAACCAATCAATCCTATTTTCATGTTGTGGCAAAAATAAACAATCTACAATGCGTTGGTGGGTTTTAACGAAAATTAAGTCGAATTCCTACCCCCAAACGGTAATTCTGCATCAGTACCGGTTCTACTGACATTGATAATTTTTCACTCACGTCAAACGAAACAAAATGTGCTTCTACACCGGCATCGGCTACATTCAACAAATACACGAATCCCAAGGCGAGAATGAATAAATCACGTCGCTGACGATGAATGGAGTAGAGTTGAAGCAAGCCGGCATCGTCGTAGATTTCAAATTGCGATGAAGCCGCATTTCCCGCTTGTCGACTCTCGTATTCGGTGCGTAAATCGTTTTTGAGCGTATTGTTGTGAATCATTAAATAACCGGTAGCACCAAGTCCGGCATAAATCAACGGAACTTTCCAATAGGCTTTTTTCTTGCCTTTCGGCATAGCCAAATGGTTGTAAATCTGACCCGAACCCGGAAGTACGGCAGAAAAAAGGATGGCTTTTTTGATGGAATGCGTGGTGTCTTTTGGAACTACTGTTGTGCTATCGTTTTGTGCCTGTACTTTTTGAAAGCACCAACAACTAAACACAAGCAACAGTAATAAACGCATCCGTTTCGATTATTTGTTCATCAATTCGATAATGCGGTTCAAATCTACTTCCGAAGAGAAATTGATGACAATTTTCCCGTTTCCGTTCGGTGTTTTTTTGATTTCCACTTTCGATGAAATTTTATCGCTCAAATGATGACGGAATACTTCTTGCACAGTGGTGATTTCGCCGGCAGTTGTTTTCTTGATTGTAGGAACTTCAGCCGTGCCTTTTGTTTCACCTGTACGGATCATTTCTTCAATCTCACGAACCGATAATTGAAAATCAATCACTTGTCGGTACAATTCCAACTGACGTGCTTCATCTCCTGCAGAAACCAATGCACGGGCATGACCCATTGAAATGATATTATCACGCACCCCCAATTGAATTTCGGCGGGTAATTTCAGCAAACGCAAATGATTGGTAATACTGGAACGACTTTTCGAAACTTTCTGACTCAATTGATCTTGTGTCAAATCACATTCGTCAATCAAGCGTTGGTAAGAAAGCGCTACCTCGATCGAATTCAAATCTTCCCGTTGAATGTTTTCCACCAATGCCATTTCGAGCATGGTTTGATCATTGGCAACGCGCACATAGGCAGGAACTTCGGTTAATCCGGCCATTTGTGAGGCACGGAAACGACGTTCACCCGAAATCAATTGGTATTTATCTCGTCCTAGCTTACGAACGGTAAGTGGCTGAATGATTCCGTGAATCGCAATAGATGCGGTTAATTCAGCTAATGCTTCTTTCTCGAAGTTGGTACGCGGGTTAAACGGATTTGCTTCAATGGAAGTAATAGGTAACAAGGCTACGCCACCGGTAAGTCCGGAAGTGGTTTGTGATGTTGTAATATCCGTAGAAGTATTGTCGAGCAAAGCCCCCAAACCCTTACCCAGAGCAGAACGTTTTTTTGGATTAGATGTCATTACCTACTTGAAATTGTTTGTCGTTGTTTCCGATTTTAGTCAAATTATTTCGTTGCAATAATTCGCGCGCAAAATTAAGGTAATTTATCGAACCTTTACTTGTGGCGTCGTGCATCACAATGGTTTCACCAAAGCTAGGAGCTTCACCCAACTTGGTGTTACGGTGAATAACGGTATCGAATACCAAATCCTGGAAATGTGTTTTTACTTCATCTACTACCTGATTGGCCAGGCGTAAACGTGTATCGTACATTGTCAGAACAATTCCTTCGATTTCCAAATCCGGATTCAAACGTCCCTGAACAATTTTAATCGTATTCAATAATTTACCCAATCCTTCCAAGGCAAAGTATTCGCATTGTACGGGAACCATTACCGAATCGGCAGCTGTAAGTGCATTCACCGTGATTAACCCCAATGATGGTGAGCAATCGATGATGATAAAATCGTATTGATCTTTGATTTTATCGAGCGCTTGTTTCAGCATGTGCTCACGATTCGGAAGGTTGATCATTTCCAGTTCAGCACCTACCAGGTCAATGTGTGACGGCAAGATATCCAAATTCGGATTACTGGTTTCAATGATCAATTCCGACGGGTGAACATCGTTGATCAGGCAATCGTAAATATTGCGGGTGTTTTTCGGGTCGAGACCCACTCCCGATGTGGCATTTGCTTGTGGATCGGCATCTACGATCAATGTTTTATACTCCAACACACCGAAACAACCACCTAAGTTAATAGCGGTAGTTGTTTTGCCTACACCTCCTTTTTGATTCGCAATAGCGATGATTTTGCCCATAATTTGGTAAAATTTGTGGTTAAAGATACGGTTTCCTGTCGAGCTGAAACCAACGCAACACAGGTTTATTTATCAACCAATTCAGTGTTAATTAATCACTCGAAAATCGTTCCGGTAATTAGCATTGAATTCGTTGTGTGGTACAACTTGTTTGATGCAGCTTTTGCCACGGATGAACGAATGACATACATTGTACAATTTTAAAGCGAATGTTGTAAACGTTGTTTACGGCTCAAATCCGGATGTGTGAATCTTGCCTCAGGCCAATGTCATTAAGTTAACTATATGCTGAAAATTAATTTGTTTGCCGATTCTTTACTGATTCTGCCACAGATGGCGCAGATTTTCACAGATGAAATCCATAGTTCAATTTGGACTATACGCTAGCGTATAGCCAATTATCTGTGAAAATCTGAGGCATCTGTGGCAAACGATACCTGCTTTTCTTCTTCTATTTTGAAAAATGGTTGTTTGCCTAGCATAATCCTTAATTCTGAAACAACCTTAACTTAATGACATTGGTCTCAGGCAGGTTATTCACCATTTATTTCAGTCAACTTGTAATTCGTTTATTCGTGGCGAAAATAAATAAAGTAGTTCTGTTGAAAAAGGAAAGAATATCAGTGGGCATCAAAATTAAAGTGTGACAAGCAGAATTATTCCTCACGCAGATCATTGATCGGTTGATTTTCCTGAATGGCTTGCAATTCGCGGGCTTTATCGATTACTTCCTGTAATCCTTCAATAAATTTATCAAAATCTTCTTTGTAGAGAAAAAGTTTGTGTTTTTGGTAATTTTGTTTACCATCAGTCTCGCTTTTCTTGCTTTCGGTGAGCGTAAGGTAGTAATCTTTACCGCGCGTTGCTTTTATATCAAAAAAATAGGTCCGTTTTCCTGCTCTTACCGATTTAGAGTAGACTTCCTCCTGTTTTTCGTTCCCATTTTCATAGGTCATACCTCGTAGTTTTAGCATTCAGAGTAATGACAAATATGGAATAATTTTTCAAATAGACAAGAAATCAAGAGATTGGAAGTACTAAATTTTAGTTGAAAGGGTTGGAATCTCAAAAAAGGTTATTTCTTTTTCGATTTTTTGGGTTTCTTGATCTTTTTTTCGGTGTCAAAGGAAACGGATGTACCTTTTTCTTTCTTGCGCCCTTTTTTGGCATCATAAGCATCCATCGCATTTTG
>JBILJP010000048.1:0-19579 GCA_044377135.1 Fluviicola sp. | reverse complement strand
CGAGGCGCTTTTTTTTGTGGAGCAAAATGAGTGACTGAAAAGACCAGTAAAAATTGGTGTTTTCGGGCAAAACCATCCCACGTAATATTGCAAAATCACGTACTTAATTTACCCACGTAATTTCGCAATATTACGTGGGATTAAAAATAGCCTACCTTAGTAAAGTTTGTATTCATTCAGGATGCTCTGAAGACCAATGATTCCGGACTTCTTTGAAAAGTGTAAAATTGTAAAAGTTGCCAATTTTAAACATTTAAACTTTTAGAATTTTCTCCCGGAATTTTCCAATTTGTTTATCGTATTTTTGATTCCATGTTACTTCACTTATTGCAACAACGCTATTTTCGCTGGTCCTTAGCGATTCTTTCAGGAATCCTGATGGTGATTTCGTTCCCGTACACCGGTAGCATTTTTCCGTTGGCTTTTGTGGCTTGGATTCCGCTTTTGCTACTCGAATCGACTTATGCCGACCGACGATCGTTTGCTTTAATGCCCCAAGCATATCTCACCTTTCTGATTTATAACTTCGGAACAACGTGGTGGATTTACAATGCCGATCCGAGTGGCGCCTACATGGCCTTTATTTGTAATAGTTTACTAATGGCTGTGGTGTTTTACATTTTTCACCGCATCAAAAAACGAATGGGCAATCATTGGACAGCCCCCATACTTATTAGCGTCTGGATTTCGTTTGAATTTTTGCACTTCAACTGGGAATTATCCTGGCCATGGCTCACTCTAGGAAACGTTTTTGCAGATGTTCCGATACTTGTGCAATGGTATGCCTGGACCGGTGTTTTCGGTGGAACGCTGTGGATTCTGATCATCAATCTGATACTTTACCGTTTGATCCGGAAAGTGTATATTGAGAAAGATAAACCGACGAGTTTACGTCCTTCCCTACTTCAAATCGGAGCATTCCTGTTCGTTCCTATGTTGATTTCACTGGTACTTTATGCCACTTATTCTGAAGCAAAGAAACCGTATGAAGTAGTGGTCATTCAACCTAATGTAGATCCTTATAATGAAAAATTTGACGGCGCATCGGATGAACAGCAACTGATGGCTATTCTGGCCGCAGCCGACCGAACAGTAAGCAAACGTACGCAATTGGTGGTAGCTCCTGAAACAGCACTTTCTCCCAACTACGCTTTCGACGAAAGTGAATTGCATCAGTTGACCTTTTACCACGCATTGATGGAACGCAGGGCAAAATGGCACAACGCCTCTTTCCTTATCGGAGCGACAACCCGCAAGCATTTCGAGTACCCGAATTCACGTGCATCGCGCCAGGAAGACGGCGGAAATGAATATGTGGAGTTTTACAATTCATCTGTACTTTTCAAAGAATTCAGAACTCCTGAGATCATTCATAAATCGAAGTTGGTACTTGGCGTGGAAAAAATCCCGTTCTCCAATCTATTTCCGCAATTGGAACAAATGAGTATTGAGTTGGGTGGTTCCAGCGGTTCATTGGGAATTCAGGATAACGGTCCGTCGGTAATGAGTTCAAACGGTATACGTTTCGCGCCGGTGGTTTGCTACGAATCAATTTACGGTGATTTTTTACGTCGTCAATGCAAACAAGATGCGGGCTTTATTGCCGTTATTACCAACGACGGCTGGTGGAAAGATACGCCCGGATACAAACAGCATTTCGCTTTTGCCCGTTTGCGTGCCATTGAGAACCGCAAATACGTGGTTCGTTCGGCTAATACTGGTAAATCAGGCATCATTAATCAACGTGGTGATGTGTTGCGTGAAACCGGCTGGTGGAAAGAAGAAGCATTTCGGGAAACCATTCAACTAAGTGACCGCAAGACGCTATACCAATACCTGGGAGATTACATTGCCTATTTTGCTGTGATCGGGTTGATGGTGTTTTTGGGCTTGTCGTGGATTCAAATTTTACGAAAAAAACGAACTTAAAAATATTGAGTTTTTAGTGCTGATTGTTGAATTAACCTTCAAATTCAATACTGCAAAATTCCGAAGCGATCCAAACGACCTTGGGCATAAAACAATACTTGTCTGTTGGGGTAATCAATGGTCGATAAACGCGGAATGACATACCCTTGCGTTTCGTTGTAATCGTTGAAAGAAGTGCGTTTTACTTCGCCCGTAGCAATATCTACTTCACATTTCGACAAGGTGTAGGATTTTTTTCGAACCGGAAAACTGATACTTCGATTGAAACCTTCGTAGACGCCAAACTCATCGTAATTATTGATATTGTCGTTGAAAAAGCACACCAATTTTCCGTTATCCACAAAACTTTTGATCGAGCTATAATAACCGTAGTCATTCACCGAATGTTGTTCTTTTGGTATGCGAATCATCCAATTAAATTTACCATTTACGTCTATTTTGTAGGATACGATATCATTAAAATAGTAATGACTCACACTTTGACTAATTCCTCTTGCGTCGGTAGTGGTTTGCTGGTAAATATAGAATTGTTCGGCCACAACAATCGTAGAACCATCGTCTTGCGGATAAATGCTCCGAATAGCATAATTGTACAGTTGTGGTCCTAACCTACCTCTATCTTCGCGACGTTCCAAGCGGTCAATTTCACTTGGCGTCATGTCCTGCGTCATAAAATCGCGCGGAAACAACTCAAAATATTGCTGTTTGATTTTCTTTTCATCGAGGTTGATGCGCAACATAAAAACACCCTGAGATCCCGAAGACATTTCTTCGCCATAGGTTCCGGTTACCACCAAAATCGAATCGAGGGCATTCACACCAATATCAAACACACGTTTGTCTTCAATATTTAATTCATATTCCGAAAAACGATCCCCTTTCACGTGAACAACCACCGTTTTTTCCAACGCATTGTAATCTTTCCATGCACTAATAGTAGCGTTGGAATAAACCGAGATTCCGAGAATATAATCGCCATTATCTGTGAGGTAGCGCAAATCTACGCTGGCATTTCTGGAATTGTAGGGAATTTCATACTCCCCTTCCGTGACTACCTGAAAGGCACTATCCAGAACTTTGTAACCGTAGCGATCAAAATGATCACGCTTTCCCGGAATAACGTATTCCACGCACAAATACTTCTTGTTTTTAGAGGTCAGAACATTAAAAAAACCTTTGCTGGACAAACCTTTGTTGCGCGGATACGATGTAATGATTTCAGGATCGCCCAGCGGATCGATCTCGGTATCGTATTTCACCATGTACAGGCTGTTCATGCCGTCTTTTTTATCGGAGAGGAAACCAAGCAACGAACTGTTGAACACCACCAATTCCTCCAGCGTAACCATATTGTTTTCAATGTGCTGTTCAATGCGCTTTGTAATCACCGGCTGACCGTTTTCGTAACGCGTCACTTTGGGAGCTTGTAGCAATTGAGAATTGGAAACCTGATAGGTGAAAAAATTATTTCCGTTTTGTGGAAAGACGTCTATTATCTGACTGATACTATGCTTACTATCTTGCACCCAATCAATAGCATAATCTTGCGCTTGCAATTGCAAACAAAACAAAATCATGGATATCAATACTATTCGTGGCAAGTTCATCGTAATTTTGAGTCAATATAACTAGAATATCGGCTCAACGGTAATAATTACAATAAATTAATTCCAGTGTAATTTTGAGGAGTAATTTGTTTCAAACGATCACGAATTTCATCATTCACATCCAATGTTTCCAGAAAGGCGTGTACTGTTTCTTTCGTGACTTTTTCGTTTTTACGCGTCAATCCTTTCAATGCTTCATACGGTTTCGGGAAACCGATACTGCGCAAGATGGTTTGAATGGCTTCTGCTACTACCGCCCAGTTGTTTTCCAAATCAGCATCAATGGCATCACGGTTCAACAACAATTTGCCCAAGCCGTTTGAGGTAGCTTTCAAGGCAATTAACGAATGAGAAAGCGGCATTCCGATGGTACGTAAAACGGTAGAATCCGTTAAATCACGTTGCAAACGGGAAACCGGCAGTTTAGCCGACAAATGTTCGTACAATGCATTGGCAATACCGATGTTTCCTTCCGAATTTTCAAAATCAATCGGATTAACTTTATGAGGCATAGCTGAAGAACCAACCTCACCTTCTTTGAGTTTTTGTTTGAAATAATCCATCGAAATGTAGGTCCACATATCACGATCCAGGTCCAAAACAATGGTATTGATGCGTTTCAGCGCGTCGAATAAACGAGCCAACTCATCATAATTTTCAATTTGTGTAGTAAGCTGGCTGCGTTTCAATTGCAAGCGTTCGTTCACAAAGTCATTGGCAAATTTCACCCAATCAACCTCGGGAAAAGCCACATGATGTGCGTTGAAATTTCCGGTTGCACCACCGAATTTGGCAGCGTAAGGAATGGTCACCAAATCGTCTAACTGCAATTGTAAACGCTCGGCAAACACCGCGATTTCTTTTCCCAAAATGGTAGGAGATGCCGGTTGTCCGTGTGTACGCGCCAACATGGGAATGGCAGACCAATCGTTTGAAAAACCGCGCAATTGCGCAATCAGGGCTTTTATTTCGGGAACAATTACTTGTTCGATCGCTTCTTTTAAGCTAATCGGAATGGCGGTATTGTTGATGTCTTGCGAAGTCAACCCGAAATGAATGAATTCTAACTGATCACCCAAGCCCAAACCCTGCATTTTTTCTTTCAGAAAATACTCCACTGCTTTCACATCGTGGTTGGTGGTGCGCTCAATGGTTTTGATTGCCAGTGCATCTTCTTCCGAAAAATCGGTCACAATTGCTCTGATTTTTGGAAATACGGAATGATCAACTGAATTTAAGGGTTGTAATCCCAATTCGCACAATGCAATAAAGTATTCCACTTCCACCAAAACGCGGTATTTGATGAGCCCGAATTCTGAGAAAAACGGAGCCAATTCGGCTACTTTTGAACGGTAACGCCCGTCGATAGGACTAATTGCTGTGAGTGCTGATAATTGCATATCCTGTATTTTTTTCCGCTTGGCGGTAATTTTGAAAAAAAGGCAAAGATAACGTATTATGAATGATTAATTGAAAATGGGGCAGATGTTTGATGTTGAATGCTTAATTTTTGATGGATGTCATGGTAAAAGTCCTCAATTGACCTAACAACCTTCCATTCAGACAGAGAGAACATCAACTGATTTTTCAGCAATAAAACATTGATTTTAATGTACGATAATCTTATTTCTGCAGAAAATTCTAATCCAACATCAAGCAATAAAAATCAAGCATCAAAAATCCCTACTTTTGAACATGCGCTTTTTTCGGAATCTGTATTATGGTTACCGTGCTTTTTACAAGGCATTTCGATTTATCATCGAGCACAGACTGTATTGGTACGTGGGTATTCCGGCCATTTTGATGTTGGGCATCTACCAAATGGGGCACCTGATTCAATTGCATATTCCTACTTCAAATGCCACCAACATGAACGGAATTGTGTGGTACATGATTCAATTGTTGGTGGAGATTTCGATTTCCATTCTGCTCATGCGTTTCGCCAAGTATTTGGTTGTTATATTATTGTCGCCGCTATTATCGCATCTCTCGCAAAAGGTGGAGTTTATTCTCACAGGTAACGAATACAAATTCGATTTGGGGTTGTTGATTCAAGATGTCAAGCGAGGGTTCAGAATTGCCATTCGCAACATCATGTGGGAATATTTCTTCTTCATCACGGTTTATCTCATTGCCAAGCTAGGATGGAGTGATGCCGAGGAAAGCCCCTTGTTTTACCTCATTTTTGTCATCGGGTTCTTTTACTACGGTTTTTCCTTCATGGATTACGTCAACGAGCGATTGCGCTTGAATGTGGATCAAAGTGTTCAGTTTGCGCGCAAAAACAGAGGTTTGGCCATTGCAATCGGCTCTATTTACAGCATCATGATTTGGGTTCCGGTTGATTTACGCGCCTTGTTTGATTGGGGTTCATTCGGTCAAACAGCCAACGGTGGCGGACCGTTTATCTTTATTTATCACTTCATTATCAACTTGTTTTTGTGGATGTGCGCTGCCTTTGCACCGATATGGTCAATCGTTGCAGCCACGATTGCCATGAATGATGTTGTCAATTTAAAAGAAGCGAAGTTGATTGTTGCCGAAAAGAATGAATTATCAACAACTACCTGATTTTCTTCATTTGCGCGCAATTGATAGAATATTTTGTGTTATTTTGTTCACTCCAAATGAGGAGAGATAACTATTAACGTATGAAAATTATCCTAAGTTTATGCTTGGTTTTGGTAGGTTTCGGATCAAAACTATTGGCACTGTCCAATCCTTCTACACCGCCTGATACAATTACGGGTCTTGTTGATAAATCGGCGGCTCTTTTATTAATTGATCAGGGAAAACAGTTGATTCGCGAAGCAAAAGTGCGAGATGCGCTCATTATCTTTAAAGAAGCAGCTCAGAAAGATCCGAATTCGTGGAAACCGGATTATTGGACGGCCTATTGCCATTACAAACTGAATAATTTCGGTTATGCACGCCAGTATGGTGAAGAAGCTGTTACAAAAGGCGGTACAGATGTAGATAAAGACGTTTACGATATTTTGGGAAGTAGTTATCACCGTATCGGAAGCATTGATACAGCGTTGATGTATTACCAACGTGCATTGACTGAATTACCGAAAACGCGTGCGAAAGAATTGCACATTGAAAAGAAAATATCCGATTGCGAATATGTAAAGGAACAGCAAAAAACTGGTTCCAATCAACGTGTTGCTATGCGTGGCGAAGTCAATTCAGGGTTTAATGAATACGGACCTATCTTGAGTGAAGACGGACAGCGTTTGTACTTTACTTCGCGCAGAGGTAATACTACCGGAGGTCGCGTAAATCCGGATGATCAGGAATATTTCGAAGATATCTACACCGCGGTTTGGAATGCAGGTTCTCAGCAATGGGATAGTGTTACCAATAACGTTGAACGCTTGAATACTGATGGTTTTGACGCGATGTCGCACTTGTCTATTGACGGATTATCAGCCGTTATTATTTACAACAATACTGCAACCGATGCCAAACGTTTGACTGGTAGCTCTGACATTTGCGAAGCATCATTTACCAATAAAGGAAAGTGGGCTCCACCAAAAATCATTGCCAACAAAACCATCAACACTACGTTTATGGAAGGTTCGGCTACATTAACGGCAGATGGCAATACAATGTACTTCGTTTCTGACCGAAAAGGAGACAAACGTTCCACAGACATTTACATGGTGCAACGCCAGGGAAAAAAATGGGGAACAGCCGTGCAACTTTCCGATAGCGTAAATACCGTAGGTCGTGAAACAACGCCTTATATTTCACCTGATGGTCGTTATTTGTTCTTCAGTTCAGACGGTCGTACAGGAATGGGTGGTTTGGACGTTTATGTATGTGAAAACACCGGTAGTGGCTGGACATCGCCAAAGAACCTGGGTATTTCTGTGAATACAGTAAATGACGATACGCACTTCAAAATTTACCGCGATTTGAATAAAGTGGTTATGGCAGGATTCACCATTCAGGGTCAGAAAAGTAGTATGGACATGTACGAAATTAGCCTTGATAAGTTGACGCTTCCAATTAAATTGTAATGAATTTTATGGAACGAATGAACGTTCTTCATCTTAAAGCGTATCCTATTGGGTACGCTTTTTTATTTATGTAATTTATGAATCGATTGAAGTATTTGCTGTTACTCGTTATCCCGCTTGCCGGAATGGCTCAAAAAGAAGAAAAAATCACCGCGCCTATCCAGAAGGTAACGGTTTTTACCTCCGGAGCGCAAGTGGAACACACCAAACAAGTGACGCTTTCTGCCGGAAAACAAGTAGTGGTTTTTGAAAAACTAACCGATTTTGTTGATCCCAATTCCATTCAACTCAAATCGTCTGAAAACGCGACCATTCTAAGTGTTCGCACACGTAAGAACTTTGATGAAGTGGCCATTGCCAAAAAAGACGTGGATGAATTGAACGGCAAACGCAAAAAACTGGATAGTGAAGAACGCAAATTGCGCGACGAATACACCGTTTTATTGTACGACGAACAATTGCTCTTGTTAAACAACGATTTGGGGAGCCAACAGCAACCGGTAAAAATTGCCGAACTCAAAGAAGCATCAACGTTTTACCACACGAAAATGACCGAAATTCAATTTCGTAAATCGCAATTGGAAGACGAAATTGAGGTGGTGATTCGCAAAATCAATCAGATTGAACAAGAAATCAATACCAGACGCGGACTTCCGGTGAAAAACTACACCGAAATTGAGGTGGAATTGAATGTAGAAAAATCTGGCTCTACGCAGTTTGTGTTTTCGTACATCACCCCGAATGCCTCATGGAAACCGTATTACGATATGCGCAGTAACGGTGTTGGAGCTCCGGTTTTGTTGGAAGCCAAAGGATTGGTTACGCAAAATACCGGTGAAGACTGGAAAAACATCAACTTGGTACTTTCCACCAACGATCCGTACGACAATACCATCGAAACCACTATCGATCCGTGGTACCTGAACTACTACACTCCTGCTCCGCGTAAACCTGTTGCGGCCAGAACTACTCCTGTTTACAATTTTTCAGGCGAAACAGTTTACGGTGAAGTGATGGATGCTACCACGGGCGAACCGCTTGCGTTTGCCAAAATCCAAATGGCCAACAATGCCAATACGGTTGTTTCAACGGATATCAACGGACGATTCTCGTTTGTGGTTCCGCGCGATGAAGCAGCTTATACGGTTTCGTATTTGGGTTACAACAATCAATACATCCCGATTAAATCGCCATTCACCAAAATCATGCTTTACCCGCAGGCCGTTGCTATGGAAGAGATTTATATTGGCCGAAATGGGGATTACACAGACATGCCTATTGAAGAAATCCAAAATTCACCAATGAAGATGATGGACATGGATGATAGTAGAAGATCTGGGGTTTTCGGTGGTCGAAAAAAGAACAAAGCCAATGCGTCCACAGCCGGATTTTTATATTCCGGTGAAGAAGTAAGACAAGGATTTTATTCCAATCCGGTAGCTTCGGCGGTTGAAAAGGATCTTCGTATGGAATTCCAGATCAACACACCGTTTAGTATTCCATCGGATAATGCCGACCATCGTGTGGCTATTTCGACTTATGAAATGAAAGCCAATTACGAATACCATACCGTCCCGAAACTGGATCCTTCAGTGTATTTAGTAGCTCAAATTTCGGGTTGGGAAAAACTGAACCTGCTCAACGGCGAATCGAATTTGTATTTCGACGGAACCTTTATCGGTAAAAGTTATGTGAATGTCAATTCGGCGAAAGATACCTTGAGTTTCTCGTTAGGAAAAGACAAAAAAATGGTGGTAGATCGCAAACGCAGCGAAGAAAAAAGCAAAACGCGCGCCATCGGAAGCAGAAACAAGTATGAAGTACAATGGGATTTTACGGTTCGCAATAACGGCGGAGCAAACATTCCGTTTATCTTGAAAGATCACTTCCCGTTTTCGGTGAATGACGATATCAAAGTGAAACAAGGCGAGTATTCAAACGCACTGCTGGATGAAAAAACAGGTATTCTCACCTGGAAAATGAACATCAACAAAGGTGAGACGAAACTCTTCTTCTTCAATTATTCGGTGGAATATTCCAACGGACAACCGCTTTATTTAGAATAATTGTTCGCTAAATCACGAAATTATGTTCAAGATACTTCTTATAACCAGCGCGTTTTTGCCGCTTTTAGCCATTGCACAGGACGATAAAAAAATCAATGCTCCCATTACTCAGGTAACGGTTTTCACTTCCGGAGCGCAAATCAAGCACGTCAAATCGGTTGATTTATCTTCCGGGAAACAAGTGGTGGTGTTTGAAAAACTCACAGATTATGTTGATCCGAACTCGATTCAGTTAAAATCATCGTCTAACGCCACTATTTTAAGTGTGCGCACGCGAAAAGATTTTGATGAAGTGGCCATTGCCAAGCAAGATGTGGACGCAATGAATGCCAAACGAAAAACCTACGAAACGCAAGAGCAAAAACTCCGCGATGAGTATTCGGTTTTACTCTACGACGAGCAATTATTGTTGAAAAACAATGATTTAAGTAGTCAGCAAGTTGCAGTGAAAATTGCCGAATTGAAAGAAGCGTCAGTGTTTTTCCACTCGAAACTCACCGAGATTCAACTGCGTAAATCGCAATTGGAAGACGAAATAGAGGTGGTGATTCGCGCCATCAATCAATTGGAACAGGAAATCAATACACGTAGAAGTTTACCAGTGAAAAACTACACCGAAATCCAGGTTGAACTAGATGTGGAAGCAGCTGGCAAAATTGATTTCGAATTTTCGTACATCACCCCGAATGCTTCCTGGAAACCGTATTACGATATGCGCAGCAACGGGGTTGGTGCTCCTGTGTTGCTGGAAGCCAAAGGTTTGGTGACTCAAAACACCGGCGAAAACTGGGATCAGGTACAATTGATTCTTTCTACCAATGATCCGTACGACAATACGCAAGAAGCCACAATCGATCCGTGGTATTTGAATTATTACACGCCGGCTCCACGCCGACCGAGCGTTCCACGTCCAGCAATGACCTACAATTATTCAGGTGAAACCATTTACGGTGAAGTGATTGATGCTGTTTCGGGTGAACCGCTGGCTTTTGCGAAGATTCACATGAACAGCGACCCCAACACCAGTGTTTCTACCGATGCCAGCGGACGTTTTTCGTTTGTGGTTCCGCGCGGAGAAACCGCTTATAATGTCAATTATTTAGGCTACAACGGTGAAACGGTTTACATCGATCGTCCTTTCCGGAAAATCATGCTGTATCCGCAAACAATTGCAATGGAGGGAATTCTTTCGCCATTTAACGGTTCAGGTGGAAAAGGAAGCGGAAAAGGGCGAGGATTGGGTAATGATGAACTGGAAAAAGTTCAATTCAGTTCGAATCGTCAAGCTTCAGAAACGCTTCAGGAAATTACGATACAAAGCAGAGGTTCACGCCGCCGCGAAGACTATGGTTATTTTGGCGCTGATAGTATCGTTAGTTGGGATTACGAGCAATCCATTGCTACGGCTGTTGAAAAAGACCTGCGCATGGAGTTTCAGATCAACACACCGTTTAGTATTCCTTCCGACAATGCAGATCACCGTGTAGCAATTTCTACTTACGAAATGCCGGCTGTTTATGAATACCATGCCGTTCCGAAATTGGATCCGTCGGTGTATTTGGTGGCACAAATTTCAGGCTGGGAAAAATTGAACCTGCTCAGCGGTGAATCGAACTTGTACTTCGACGGCACATTTATCGGGAAAAGTTATGTGAATGTGCATTCAACCAAAGACACCTTGAGTTTCTCCTTAGGGAAAGACCGCAAATTGGTGGTTGAACGCAAACAAAGCGAAGAAAATACCAAAACGCGCGCTGTTGGAAACCGTACCAAGTATGAAGTACAATGGGATTTTACCATTCGCAACAATGGCGCGGCAAGCATTCCGTTCATCATGAAAGATCATTTCCCGATTTCTATCAACGATGACATTAAGGTGAAACAAGGAACCTACACCGGTGCGGTTTTGAATGAGAAAACAGGAATTTTAACGTGGCGAAATACCATCAATAAAGGCGAAACCAAACAGTTTTCGTTTAATTATTCGGTGGATTATTCTAAAGGACAAGTGTTGTATTTGGAGTAGGCACAGGACGCATGATAGTTGTTTATGTAGGCGCGGGATGCGTCCCGCGCTTACAAAACAACACAGTTAATTCCCCATATAAACCCGGGCGTTTTCTTCAATACATGAAGTTGTCTTCCACTTTTTTCCAAAGCCAAAAAAGTGGAGCAAAAAGGCTTCTCGCCATTCTTAGCCGCTCGTCAAAAAATGGCTCTTTCTGTGTTTTAAAGTCAAAAGTGGCAGATCAGGATCTGAAACGCAACACACAGCAGATTTGGCAATCGCTGTGCGTTTTAGCGCTTTTGACAAAACAAAACGAAACAACCATTTTTTCTGACTTCACTTCCATGAATGGCGTTTCGTCCGCATCATTAATGATTCTTACTGATTGTAGATTACTGTAACGAAAACGTTATAACAATAATTATCTATCTGGCGATTCAATCACCCATATAAACCCGAGCGTTTTCTTCAATACGTGAGCCATAAATAACCGCATTTTCGATGTAGAGATACGGCAATTGCCAAGCTCGTTCCCAGACTTCCTGATTGAACTGATTATCGGGGTGCTGAAAGCGCGTTTTATCACCGCGCGAAAGTTCTATACAGACGCCAATCAAACCGGCTTTGGAACGCACATAATTCTCTAAACCGCAACCGTAATCGGCCGGATTCTTCGAAATAGAGGATACGCGAAATCCGGAAACGGCAGCCGCTTTTTGCACAATTTCGGTGTCTACATTCTTGAAAATGGGATGGGTTTTAGCATCGGCCCAAAAGAATATATTTCCTTTGGTATGAAAAGAGGCCGTGATCAACGGGCGTTTCGCCAACACAAAGTTTTGTAGCGCCTGGGTTTCTTTCGCTTCGGCAGCTACCAATCCTTTATACCCTTCAGAAGCAGGTTTAGTATGCACAACTCCGCCCTTTTTTAACTCAAAATTTCCATCGTCGAAGGTGTCATTGAGGTCAATTCCTATGCCGTTGGCTTTCCACTCGGTGTAGGTGTCTTCCACAAAAATCGAATCTTTCACCAAGGCAAAGGCCTGTTCTATCCCTTCCAGATCATTGTGCGAGATTTTTAATCCGTCAGGGTTGGCTACCGGAGTGATGTAAATATCAATGGAATCGAGCAGTGATTTCGCGTTGGGATACAGCGGACTTTTACCATCTATGGCCAATAAATAAACGTTCAGAAACTTCATGAGTAGCTTGGAGCTGTAATCTTCGCGTGCGTGGATATTTCCCACCAGAAATACGGAACGTTTGTTCAGCACAGGTCTTCCAATGCGAACGGTTCTCAATTCAAGACCAAATTCCGACTTCCCCATTTGTTCTTCGTGCACCCAATCCGGGTAGGTTTTGAGGAAATAATCCAAATCGGAGCAGATCATTCCATAGGTATATTTGGCAGTGTCTTCTACCAGATAATACGAGATCAAGGAATCATTTAACAGAAACGGATAAAGCGGCGACGGAATAGAATCGGTTTGTAGCGTATCCGGAAGTTGTGGCAATTGATCTTGCGCACGTACTGTCATGGCTGTCAACTGACAACAAACAACCGATAGAATCACCAACCATTTTCTCATTTCACCAATTATCCAACAATGCTGCCAAAAACCTAGCTCTATTAACAGATCGTACGTTAAAAATGGGAAAAAAAGTATTGGTTACATGCATTCAAACTAAAAAATCACGCAATTGAGGTATGAAGTTACTGAAATTATTCTCGAATCAAATTCTATTGAATCAATAGACCTTGTAGGCTTACAAGAGTCCGTTAAAACGATCTCGCAAGAGCACTTTTGAAATACCTACTTTAGTCTGCTATCGCTATTTTATGACACAATCACTGCAACAAATAATGACAACCGAATTGAACGAAATTAGAAAGAATATTGTGGGGATTGATGCCCTCATTTCAACACCTTACCATGAAGCTATTCCGGTTGTATACGCCGATTGGACAGCTTCCGGAAGGATGTATGCACCAATAGAAGAACGTTTAATGAAAGAGGTTTATCCGCTGGTTGCAAATACGCATACAGAAACCAATGCTACCGGAAAAGCAATGACAAAAGCCTATCATGAAGCGTTATCTCGTATTAAAAATCATGTGAATGCCAACTCCCAAGATGTGATTATTTGCGAAGGTTCCGGAATGACAGGAGTTGTAAATAAATTTCAACGCATCTTAGGATTAAAAATACATGAGTCTTTCAAACAACAAGTGCAATTAGATGAAGTTGACATACCTGTTGTTTTTGTGACGCACATGGAACATCATTCCAACCACATCAGTTGGAGTGAATGTTTAGCCAAAGTGATTATTATTCCGGCAGGCGAAGACGGATTACCCGATTTGATTGCGTTTGAAAATTTGCTAAAACAACATGCCCATCGCAAGCGAAAATTTGCGGCTATTACAGCAGCTTCTAATGTTACAGGTATTCAAACACCTTATCATGAAATCGCGCGTATTATTCATCGTCATGAAGGTTTGTGCTTTGTTGATTTTGCCTGTTCGGCTCCTTATGTAACCATTGACATGCATCCGGCAGATGAAGCTTGTAAATTGGACGCCATCTTTTTTTCTCCACACAAGTTCCTTGGAGGTCCCGGAAGCAGTGGTGTAATGGTTTTCAATAGTGAGCTGTATCATAATGTTATTCCTGATAATCCGGGTGGAGGAACCGTTTTTTTCACAAGTCCTTTCCAATCGCCTTTCTATATTAAGAACATCGAAGAGCGCGAAGATGGTGGTACTCCGGGCTTCTTGCAAGTAATGCGCACAGCAATGGCCATTCAGTTGAAAGAGCAAATAACGGTTAAACAACTATTAGAGCGTGAAGAAACACAAATTGACTATGTGTTTTCGCAGCTAACAAACATTGAAGGATTAACCCTGTTGGAAGCTCGACATAAAAAGCGTTTGGCTGTTTTCTCTTTTTACATTGAAAACCTGTATTATCCGTTAGCCGTGCGTATGCTCAATGATCGATTTGGCATTCAAATACGTGGAGGTTGTGCCTGTGCCGGAACTTACGGACATTATCTTTTCGGTATCGGAGAAGAAGCATCGTGCTCGCTCGTACAACGATACGAAGCGGGTGATATCTATGCCAAACCGGGATGGTTACGCATGTCACTTCATCCAACAACCACTGACCAGGAAATAGAATTTATTTGCGAAGCGATCCAATCATTGGCTGCCAATCATAAGGAATGGGCGAACGATTATACGATTGATCCCAAAAGTGGTGATGTTACTCATCTTTTTGAAATAAGTGATAATCTCCCGTCATTTTTCAGACCATTTGAAAATTAACTCGCTGATGTTCCTTTAACAGGTTCAAGTTCCTGCAAATCGCGCCAAAAATCAGGGTAACTTTTCGCTACCGACTCAGCTCCATGAATTTCAACCGTATCGGTAGCAATGGTAGCAGCGATAGCTAAACACATGGCAATGCGGTGATCATTGTGCGAATGAACAACACCGCCGTTGATGATTCCGGTACCATGAATGTGCATGTCGTCGTCGATCAAGTCGATTTTTACGCCCAATTTTCCAAACTCTGACTGCAAGGTCAATCCGCGGTGGCTTTCTTTGTAGGTTAGACGCGATGCTCCTGAAATGATGGAAGTTCCAACGCAACCTGCGGCCAACGTAGCCAAAGCCGGAAATAAATCCGGGCAATCGGTGGCATCTACCTGAAACGCTTTGCGCGATGATCCGTCGACGCTGATGGTATCTTGCTTAAAAACAACCTGACAATTGGCTGCTTGTAAAAAACTCATGAGTGCTTTATCGGCTTGAAAACTGTCTAAACGCAATCCACGCAACGCAATAGGGTGGCCGATTGCAGCAGCAACCAACCAATAACTGGCCGAACTCCAATCTGCATCGATCTGGTAATGGGTGGCGTGATACATCTGTTCACCGGGAATCACGTAAGTAGAAGGTGGTTTTGTGCGTACAACAATACCAAATGCTTCAAGGGTTTGCAGCGTCATGTCGATGTATGGTTTACTCGTCAATTGCTGCACGTGTAACTCACTGTTTCCATCTACCAAGGGTAAAGCCATCAGTAAACCTGATATGAATTGCGAACTCAACGAACCGTCTACCTTCGCCACAGCGCCATGCATAGGACCGTGAATTTCGAGTGGAACTTTTCCGTTGGTGGTATGACAAGTTGCTCCAAAAAGCGGTAAATGAGTTTCTACAAAAGCCATTGGTCGTTCGGCAAGCGAACCTTCACCTGTAACTGAAAAAACGCCTCTTCTGGCAGCACAAATCATGGAAAGCAATCGAATGCCCAACCCCGATTCTCCGGCAGAAATAACAGCCATTTCCGGAAACTGATGAATTCCTTCAATGATCAATTCATCCTCTTCTTCTGAAACTACGGCGCCAAGTCGGGTGATTGCATCCAACATTGCCCGTTCGTCATTACTGCTTCCCCAGCCCGTAATAATTGATTTTCCGGGAGCCAAAGCAGCCGCTAAATACGCACGTTGTGCATCACTTTTAGAAGCAGGAATAGCAACAACACCACTTCTCAATCCGGAATTCACCTGTTTAATCATGTTCATTGCGGTGTACGTTCGGGTTCATAATACGTGTTTGGTGACGAATCGATTCCTGGTGAAGGGCATTCATCACCAAACTTACAAAACGTTCGGCCAGTCCGTATTCTGAAGCTTTTTCCAGTCGACCGGCAATCATTTTTCTCCAATGTTCTTCTTGCAAAATGGTAATGTTGTGTTCTTGCTTGAACGCACCTACATCTTCGCTCAATCGCATGCGGGCAGTCAGAATTTCGAACAAACGATCATCAAGCACGCCTATTTTTTCGCGTAATTCTTCCAATCCCTGAAGAGCGTTGTCGCTGACTTCGCGTGACCGGAGTACGAGTTCGTTTAATAAGATCTTTAAATTGGCCGGAGTAAGTTGTTGTGCGGCATCCGACCATGCTTCATCGGGGTTTCGGTGCGATTCGATCATCAAACCGTCGAAATTCAAATCCATTGCTTTTTGCGAAACCTCCAGCAACAAAGAGCGTTTTCCGGAAATATGACTCGGATCGCAAATCAATGGAATTTGCGGTAAACGATCGCGCAATGCCAGGGGCAATTCCCAACTCGGCACATTGCGGTATTTCGGATGTTTATAAACTGAAAAACCACGATGAATGGCTGTGAGATCTGTAATTCCTGCTTTTTCGAGCCGTTCAAAAGCACCGATCCACAATTCCAAATCGGGATTTACGGGATTTTTTACAAGAACAGGAATCTTTGTGCCTTCCAATACATCGGCAATTTCCTGCACCGCAAACGGATTTACGGTAGTACGCGCTCCGATCCAAAGTGTATCAACTCCGGCTTTTAATGCCAACTCGGCATGTCGAGCATTGGCCACTTCCGTTGTAGTTGGCACACCAATCATTTTACCGGCATTTACAAGCCATTCCAAGCCCACTTCCCCTACTCCTTCAAAGGAATCAGGTCGTGTTCTCGGTTTCCAAATGCCTGCCCGTAACAGATCAATGGAACAATGCTGTTGCAATTGCGTCACTGTATCCATCACTTGTTCTTCGGTTTCGGCGCTGCACGGACCGGCAATTAAATACGGTCGTTTTCCACTTTTCTGAATCAAGCTGTTCATATATACAAGATTACTCTTTTTCACCCATAACAGGGTACACTAACTATAACAAATAAACACAAAAAAATCCCGTTCGGTCTACGAAACGGGAAATCTTAAAAACACCTGCTGTTTCGCAATCAAAAGAAAGCGTTCCACCAGTAAAAACCAATGTGTTGTATGGATAAAAACAAATTCATCGGGGCAAATATAATGTTATAATATCAACATAAAACTGATTAACGTAAAATTATTTCACTTTTTATTTGTAATTACGAAACTTGATTTCTACTTTTGTCCCATGAAACGTATGAACAATACACAAAGCTGGTGGCGGTCTTCTTTTAAAGATGACTGGCGTTAACGCATTGGTATTTCTCCATAATTAAGCGCGGCTTGTCATCACTGACAGGTCGTTTTTTTTGTTCCCAACTTTTTACAACATGCACATTTTCACACACACACATCCCTTCAATGCCGATCTGCTGACACCGGTCGGAATGTACTTAAACCTTCGGAATCACTACCGAAAACCGGTTTTATTGGAAAGCAACGATTACCATTCGCGGGTAGATAGTCATTCGTTTATCGGTTTAAATCCGTTGGTTGAAATCATCGTAAGCGAAACCGATATAAAACTGCAAACCACTTCTGAAACGCAGATTATTCCGTTTGAAACAACACAATCAGTAACACACCAACTGGTTGCATTGCTTTCTTCGATTGGTTTTGAATCGCCTGAAACACCTTACAACGGGTTCTTTTCTTATTTCGGATTTGAATTTGCGCATTTCGAAGAATCCAGGATTCAACCGCTGGAAAGTGAAAGCGATTTACCATTGGCACATCTCACACTGTATGAATACCTCATCGTGTTGGATCATTTTCACGATTCGGGACACATCATCACTAATTCATTCTCAGATTGTCAACCTTCGCTGGAAGAACTAGAATTGCAATTGCGTAAAAATGCCCGCGAGAGTTTGCCGTTTTCAGTTACAGATGAAGCCACTTCCACGATAAGCGACGATGATTTTTTAAGATCGGTTGATAAAGCGCAACAGCATATTTTACGCGGAGATGTGTTTCAATTGGTGGTTTCGCGTCCGTTTTCACAACCCTTTTTCGGTGATGATTTTGAAGTGTATCGTCAGCTGCGTCGCTTGAATCCTTCGCCGTATTTGTTTTATGCCGACATGGAATCGTATCGGTTGATGGGTTCGTCGCCCGAAACGCAAATTCAATTGAAAAAAGGAATTGCTTCCATTCACCCCATTGCAGGAACCGTGCGTAAAACCGGCGATGAAACGCTTGATTTAAGTGCAATTCAGCAATTGGTTCATGATGAAAAAGAAAATGCCGAGCATACCATGTTGGTAGATCTGGCGCGAAATGATTTGAGCAAATACTGCAATCAGGTAGAAGTGACCGCTTACAAAGAAGTACAGCAATTCAGTCACGTCATTCATTTGGTGTCAAAAGTCATCGGTTCGTTGGGTGATCATCATCCGTTACAGCTTTTTGCGGGAACGTTTCCTGCGGGAACACTTTCCGGAACACCGAAACCAAAAGCGTTGGAACTGTTGCAACAACTGGAAGGCGACAACCGCGGGTATTACGGCGGAGCAATCGGATTTTTAGGGATTGACGGATCGGTGAATTTAGCCATCGTGATTCGCAGTATGTTGAGTAGAAACAACGTGTTGCATTTCAGAGCCGGCGCCGGAATTGTATTGGATTCTGTGCCCGAAAACGAATTACAAGAAGTCAACAACAAATTGGCGGCAGTGCGTAGAGCCATTGCTGCGGCACATTCACCTTTATTTGAGAACGCATGAAAATAGCCGTAATTGATAATTTCGATTCGTTTGTCTACAACCTGGTTCGCTATCTGCGCGAATGCGACAATGTGGAAGTTTATGTGCAACGCAATGACGTTGTGGATTATGAACTGCTGGATCAATGTGATGCAATCTTGCTTTCTCCCGGTCCGGGTATTCCTAGCGAAGCGGGCGAACTACTTTCTGTTATCCGACGCTATTCCGGTAAAAAGGGAATCTTGGGTGTCTGTTTGGGGCATCAAGCCATTGCGGAAGTTTTTGGCGCGAAGCTGGAACCATGTCCTTCGCCTGTTCACGGAAAAGCAAGTCAGATAGTAATTGATCGCGAGGATGCTTTTTTTGCCGGTTTACCCGAAACGATTGATGTAGGTCGCTACCACAGTTGGCAAGTCAGTCAGGAAGAAGTGGCAGAACTGAAAATCACTGCCCGAACTGCCGACCAAACGATTATGGCAT
>JBILJP010000358.1:0-5395 GCA_044377135.1 Fluviicola sp. | reverse complement strand
ATTCAAACAGCCGAAGATGCCAACGAAAAGGACAGTACTCATTGGGATACACAGCGAAAATTTGAACTAACCGATAAAGAAGAGCGCACGTATGTAATGGTTGATAGTATCTCGAAAGTCTACAAACTCGATCAGCGTTTTTCGTCGTTGGGAAGTCTCGTGGAAGGTAAAATTCCGTTGGGATATGTGCAATTGGATTTATTGCGCTTAGTCGATTATCGCGATTATGAAGGTTATCGTCTTGGGTTAGGGCTCGAAAACAGCAAGAAACTAATGAAACGCGCAACTATTGGTGGTTATTTCGGATATGGTACGCGCGACAAAGACTGGAAATATGGTGGTTATGCCAAATGGATGGTTTTCCCGAAACAGTTTATTCAAGTACAGGCTTCTTTTCAGGAAGATTTGGTGGAACGAGGAGGTTATAGCTTTTTAAGTGCCGAGCGCGGACTCGCCATCAATTCCATCTCACGCCATTTATATGTGTTGAATATGGAAAAGCAACGCAAGGCGGAATTGGCCGTTTCCGGATATGTAACCCCACGTATAAAATTAATGGCAAGTGCCAACTATCAGCGAATAGGTTTAACGAAAGCGTATGAATATCACCCTGAATCAGGAGCAACATTGAAACCTGATCGCACCTTTGACGTGGCAGAAACCAGTTTGGAAGCAATCTGGACCATCCGCGAAAAAGTGATGTATCTGGGCACAAAACGGGTGTCGAAAGGATCAATGTTTCCACGCATTACGGTAAAGGCAACAAAAGGAATTTCGGGAGTTGAAGCAGCAGCACTTGATTATGTGCGTTTGAACATCGACATCCAGCAAGACGTTCCAATTCGTGCCGTTGGAAAATTCTCTTATTTGATCAGTGCCGGAAAAACATCCGGAAATGTACCGCTCTATTTGCAACAAGTAAGTTTGGGAACAGGCGGAAACTGGAATCTTTCGGTGATGAATTCCTTCGAAACAATGTTGCCTTCTGCGTTCTATAACAAAGAACAAGTAGCCATTTTCACGCGCTTTATGTTCAAGCAGATTAAAACCGGTAAAAAATGGACGAGCCCGCAATTCGGTTTGCATCACGCAATGGGAACGGGGTCTTTTGATCGAAAAGACGAACACCGGATTATGGATGTGGTTAACGGAATACCGCAACTAACTCAATTGCCTTTTCAGAGTATGGATAAAGGATATTATGAAGTGGGAATCATTGCCGATAAGTTGATTATCCTGAATACTTCCGGTTTCGGTCTTGGTCTTTTTTACAACTATGGATACTATTCGTTGCCGCAGGCAGAGAAAAACCTTACGGTGAAGTTTAGCATTTCGTTTGTGATTTAGTTTTTAGTGGTTAGTTATTAGTGGTTAGAGGAACCCACTAAGCACTAATAACTAACTACTAGCCACTAATTACTAGCCACTATTAGACTAAAACCACTCCTTCACCAGAATAAACAAACCGATTGCAAGCACAAAAAAGCCGAATCCGCTTTTGAGTTTCTCTGCGTTGATACGTTTATTGAGAAATAACCCAATGAATACGCCTACTACGGCGATTCCGGTGAATAGTAGTAAAAATTTCCAATCGATCTTGGGGTCGATCATCTCAATAGAAAAACCAGCTAGGGAATTGATCGCGATGATCATGATAGAGGTAGCAATGGCTGTTTTTATCGGAACTTTCATGAAAATCGATAGGGCAGGAATGATCAAAAAACCACCACCTGCACCAACCATTCCGGAGATAATTCCAACAATAATTCCAAAGAAAGCTAAAATTCCGGGCCGGGGACGTTTAGCTGCTTGTCGCTCACGTTGACCTCTGATCATTGGTATCGAAGCAAGAATCATCAGGAGCGCGAATAATATCATGATAAAGGTATCGCGCTGAAAAACCAATTGCTCACCGATGTGAATCTTATCCGGTAAATTAGGAAGGATAAATTTTCGGGCGATAGCAATGGAAATCACAGCCGGGATCGAAAAAAGTAAAGCTGTTTTAGGTTGAACCAACCGGTTACGGACATTTTGAAAGGTGCCAATCAACGCCGCAATTCCAATTACAAAAAGCGAGTATGCGGTTGCCATGCTGGGCGATATGTTGAGTAGGTATACCATTACCGGAAGCGCCAAAATAGAACCACCACCACCAAGTAGTCCTAAAACAAACCCAACCAATAGTGCAGCGCAAAAGCCGATTATTTCTAACATTTCATCCGTTTTCAACGTTCAACGTCACAAAAGTATCATTTCGATTACGAGTAGCTTTTACTACTTTGTTCAATGCTCGTAATCCTAATTCAAATTAATGGAGCGTAATGTGTTCCGCTTCAATCGTTAAGCCCATTATTCGGCTTGCATTGATAGAGAAGTCTGAAGCACTCTCTGTGGTAACATAGGTTACATTTCCTCCCTTCCCGCAAAGTGATTCGATTTCCGGATGTCGGTGAAGATAGTTTTCCAGTTTACTCGCTACCAATGATCCTTGCGCAATGACTTGAATATGTGGAGGCAATAATGTTTCGAGTGTTTCTTTTACCAATGGATAATGCGTACAACCTAATAGAATCGTGTCAATCTTCGGGTCTTTTTGAAGCAACGCTACCAAATCTTGTTGCAAGAAAAAGATGCCGCCGGGAGTGGCGTGTTGATTGTTTTCGATCAACGGAACCCACATTGGGCAGGCGTGTTGTATTACAGTGATTTCAGGAGCAATTTTCTGTAATTCAATGACGTACGATTCCGATTTCACCGTTCCTTCTGTAGCTAAAATACCAATGTGTTTGGAATGTGTCATTTCGCCCAATGCTTCCGTACTTGGTCTGATGACGCCTAAAACGCGTTTATTCCCTGTTAAAAGCGGTAACTGTTTTTGTTGTATGCTTCGCAAGGCTTTAGCCGAAGCAGTATTGCACGCTAAAATTACGAGAGAACAGCCTCGCTCAAATAATGCTTGAACCGCTTGCCACGTGTATTCGTAGATTACTTCGAATGAACGTGATCCGTAAGGCGCTCGTGCATTATCTCCTAAATAGAGGTAATCGTACTGTGGCAATTGTTCCCGGATTTCTTTCAAAACGGTTAAACCGCCATATCCGGAATCAAAAATACCAATGGGACCTTTTTCTGACATGAAACAAAAATAGTGTTTTCGGTTGTTATCCGAATTGCACCGAAGTCATGTTTAATGATCCACCAACCATTTCGTCATTAAAAAGCTGAATGTTGTCTGATTCTTTAGATAACCCAAGTGTGTAGATGAGCGGATAATAATGATCGGGAGTAGGAACAGCCAGTTGAACACTTTTCCCTAATTGTTCGTAGGCAATCAGTGGATTGTATTCTTTATTCAGCAACAATTTATTGAACGTGTCACGAGCTTCCAGTGCCCAATCGTATCCGTAATTTGATTTATTGATGTTCGCAAAATCGACCAAGCGCAGGTTGTGCACCATATTGCCACTACCGATCAACAAAACACCCTTTTTGCGTAGTGATTGCAATTCTTTTGCTAACGCATAATGATAAGCTGCAGGTTGACTGTAATCGATACTCAATTGCAAGACCGGAACGTTAGCATTCGGGTACATGTGTCGCACTACAGTCCATGTACCGTGATCGAGTCCCCATTCGTGGTCTAAACCGACTTCCGTACTGGTGATGAGGTCTTTTGTTGTTGTTGCTATTTCGGGTGAACCAGGAGCCGGATATTCAACCGCAAAGAGCTCTTCAGGAAAACCACCGAAGTCATGAATGGTTTGCGGATGCTCCATGGCGGTAATAAGTGTGCCTTTTGTAAGCCAATGCGCAGAAATGACAATCACTGCTTTGGGTGTTGGTAGATCTTTTACCTGTGCTTTCCACTGCTGCGAAAATGCATTGTCTTCAATTCCATTCATGGGTGAACCGTGGCCGATAAACAATACCGGATAGGTATAATCTTCCTCAGAAAGGATGTTTTTCAACTGAAAAGCGGAAGTTAATCCGCCTAATGCGGCAAATCCGAGCATCGATTTTACAAATAGAGAGCGTTCCATGAACGTTGTTTTTACGAAGGTAGTTATAATTTAATTACCATGGTAGATAAGTTGATGAGTTATTGAGTTTTTAAGTTAACTCACCAACTTATAAAACTCACGAACTAAATAAACTCTGGTAAATAAAAAAAGTCGCCAACCTTGCGGAAGACGACTCTTAAAATAAGGTGTAATGTATTATTGTCCCGGTGCTTTTGGAGGCGTTTGAGCTTTTGCTTTTGATCTTTCAGCATCAAGACGCATCAATTCAGGAATCACTTCATTTGTAATGTTACTTCCACTGGCAAAAAGGGTAGATGACTCGTCGATTACGTAGTTCAAACCTTTCTTTTTGGCAACGATATCTACTGCGTCTTTTACTGTTTTCAAGATGGCATCATTCATTTCAGCAGACATAGTCTGTAAAATTTGATTGATTTCTTGTTCACGAGCTTGCATATCTTGTTGCATTTTTGCCAAACGACCTTCATCGTACGTGTTCATTGCAGGTGTTTGAGTAGGTTTTCTCAACATGTAAGCATTGTATTCTTTTTCAAGATTGGCTTCCATACCTTTCAATTCTTCGTCTGCTCTGCGGCTCAATTCATTGATTTCAGCAATAGCAGCTTTACGTGAAACCATCGTGTCAAGTAATGTCTGAGAATTTACATGTGCAATTTTAGATTGCGCTTGTGCAGCAGTTACTGTAGTCAAGGCAATTGCAAGGGCGAAAAATAGTTTTTTCATTGGATTGTTTATGATTTGTATTTGTTTATCATTTCGGGTTGTATCCCATTTCTTTTAGCACCTCGTCGCTGATATCAAATTTACTATCGGCAAAAACGAGGTTGCTTTGATTTGCTTTGTCAAATATAAAGCTATAATTCCGTTTGGAAGCAACTGCTTGCATGGCTTCGTATACTTTGTCCTGAATTGGTTTAATCAACTCCTGACGTTTCTGGAAGTAGTCCCCTGAAACTCCGAAACGCGTTTTCTGCATTTCCATAGCTTCGGTTTCCAATTTGGCAATTTCTTCTTCGCGTTTGGCTTTTTCTTCGGCAGGCAAGAGGTCTTCTTCACGAAGAAAATTCTCTTTTTTCTGTTTCACTATTTCATAGCGTTCTTCTATTTCTTTGGTCCAACGTTCTGCTAACTTATCCAAGCGTTCTTTCGCTTCTTTGTATTCCGGCACATTGTTCAGAATAAAATCCGAGTCAATATATCCGTACTTCTGAGCAGAGCTGGCAAAGGTCATGCCAAACACCATTAAACAACCAATCAACCAGTTTTTCATAAAATCAAAAATTGAAAGAACGACGAAAATAAACAATTTATTGTTCCACGCTCTATTATAACTCTCCGAGGTTCATTCC
>JBILJP010000047.1:0-19593 GCA_044377135.1 Fluviicola sp. | reverse complement strand
GCAATTTCAACTGCTCCGGGAGTTCCCAATCCTGTGGCCCAGCAATCGGGAGTTTGTCCGGCTGCGGTGCTGTAAATTGTTGGACTAGCCCACCAGCTTGCTACGCGTAAATCTACACCTTTGAGTTGCGCCGAAACCATTTGCCAAGGTGGAACAGCCATAGCTGAAGGTTTGGAAATAATTTGTACCCCACTTGAAAGTGTGGTTTGTAAAACGGTTGTGCTTCTCGATTCTTTTCCGAGCGTATTTACCAAAGCTTGAATATCTGCCGGTCCGCCATTATTCACAATACTTGGTTGCGAAATATTGGTTGCCACACTCGCATTGTTTAAGGCTTGTAACACAATTGAAAGATCGTCTTTGGTCAGCTTCAACGCGAAAAAGTGCTGACTGACTTCAATATCATCATCTTTAATACAACCAAGCGTATTTCCATCATTTTGGCGTGGATTTGCGCTACTTCCCGAAGCGGGCCAAGATGGAGTAGTAACTTGAAGTACCATTCCTTCGCCGTTTGCATTCCAGGCGACCATTCCTTTACTGTGTCCCCATGGAGAATCGAGGTTTTTGATCGGGTTATTGTAAAATTGGTCGTTCCAAACTACATAAAAGTAGCCCGGAGTATCATAAATCTGTCCGAAAGTTGCTCCCAACGGATCATTTGCTGTAGCTCCGATACAACCGGTTCCTTTTGCCAAAGTAGGTGAAGCACTTGTTGCGTAAACGTATTGCTGACTGTGTCCGCTTTTGTACGCATCGACTGTTCCGCCAAAAATACCGGTAGATCCTATTGCCGGCGTTACTCCATCATCGGTACATCCCGGAAAAGAAGCAGCATTGAATTTAAAGGCGAACATCCACTCAACAGGCGTGTTTTTGTCGGCCATTGGGCTAGGAGCGGGGAGAATAGTGTTTTGATCCATTGTTATTAGTTAATAGAGTTTAGAAAAATAGAATACAAATTGTGGGAACTAATATAGCCGAATCAAAATGAATAGCGATTAAGTTGGGCTATTTTTTTACATAAAGAGCTAATCAGTTGAAATTTGCACATAAAAAAATCCCGTTACTCGATTAAGAATAACGGGATGTAGAATACAGTTTGAATGCTTATTTCTTCTTCAGCAAATCGTTTGCCATCATTTGTTGCATGGTTTTATCCATTCCTTCAACCGAACCGTCTAAGAAAATAACGTTTCCTTGACCTTTTTCGGCAAATTCTTTCACCGCTTCGGTCCACATTGAGAATAAAATCAATGAAGTATCAAGGTTTGCGGCTTTCATTTGTTCGGCGGCTTCAGACATACCTTTGGCAACTTCTTCGCGGAAGAGTGCAATACCTTGACCTTTTAGTTGAGATGCTTCTTTTTCGGCCTGAGCGGCAATTTTGATAGCGTTCCCTTCGGCTTCGGCAGCTTTTGTTTTGGTGATCAACAAAGCCTGACCTTCATTTTCAGCTGCAGCTTTTAAGTTGTTAGAAGCTACTACTTTCGCCATAGATGTCGTGATTTCGGCATCAAACGTAATATCATTGAGTTGCAAATCGATCAAGTGAAACCCCCAGGTCTCTAATGTTTGGTCAAGACTGTCTTTTACATCGTCTACAATTTCACGGCGGAGTAACAAAATTTCGGCTTGTTTTTTTGTTGCAACAAATCCACGTACAGAACCTTCGATGGTGCGAATGAGGGCTTGCGAAAAACTACGCTGATCCATGAATTTAAAAGCTACGTTTTTGATGGTTTCTTCATTAGCATCGAGCACGGAGTAAACCAACATGGCTTTGAAATACACATTTGCCTGATCTTGCGTAATGGCTTGAAATTCCATTTCAATAGCACGATTTTGAATAGAAACGCGGCTAAATGTGCGTTCTAAGAAAGGAATGCGAAGATTTAGTCCGGGATGTAAAATTCTTCGGTATTTCCCGAACATAGTCAACACACCGATGGTGCCTTGCTGAACGGTTGTAAAAGCGGCTAGAATAATCAGTGCTCCTACAGAAATGAGCACAATCATTGGAATAGACATATTTTCAGTTTTGGTATGAAACAAAGCTATCATTTTCTTTTTAGTGGCGAAAAAAAAAACGGAATTAATAAAATAAATCGAAAGATCTAACGTTTTGATTTGAAAGTAGTAATTGAGCCTATGGTAAAAAGATACGCAACTGATTCGCAGCGTAATGAAGGTAAAAGCTATGCATCTCCTTCGGCTGCACTTGTTCAACACTTACTGAATTACAGCAAAGCGTTGGAAGTAAAAAAAGTAAAGCACAAAAAAGTGCTGTTGAACCTCAACTGATCTTGAAGCCCTTGAAAAAGGGCTTTTTTTATGCATCATGATTACAGGTAGTATTGCAAATTGACGTGTCAATGATCTTCTCGTAATTTCGCACGATTACGTGAGGTTGTTCAATTTGTTTTTCGGAGGAATAGTTGCCACTTATTCTTGACAAATGCGTTACGTAGGGCAATGTCATTAAGTTAAGCACGAAATAATGATTAGATCACACAAACATCTATCTTTCAAAATGGAATAAGAAAAACAGCTATAGTTTGCCACAGATTGCTCAGATTTCCACAGATATTGGACTATACGCTCGCGTTTAGTCTTCAAATTGCATCACGTATTTCATCTGTGAAAATCCGTGAAACCGTGTCAGCCTTAGGATGATCTGTGGCTAAATCAGCAGAGAATCTTCAAACAAATTAAATTTCGGCATTCAGTTTAATTACTTTACCACAAACGCAACCTACTTAAATTGGAGTTTATCCCTTAACTTAATGACATTGCCTGTAGGGGCAAGATATTATTAGGTATTTCGTATGTTCAACCCCTAAGGGGTTGCCGATGATGGTTTGATTGACGTTCTAACGTATAGCGTCCCAATGGGACTTATATATTTGTAAATTCCGCCGTGATGTATGGTTGAAAAATCAAAATTAGCTAATTGGTAAATAAAAAGGGCCGTGATCAGCCTGATGCTGACACGACCCTACAATGGATTTCATTAAATCTGTTACCAGATCTTCGATACCTTATCTGCTTCGTTGCGCATTTTATCGCCTTCTTTCACACTAAAGGCTTCAAAAAACTCAGGACAGTTCATCAACGGACCGTTTACACGATACATTCCGGGAGAATGCGAATCGTTGGCAATGCGGTTTTTCAATTCCGATTCCGTATAATTGATTTTCCACAATTGAGCATAAGCAATAAAGAATCGCTGAGCAGGCGTGTATCCCTGACGCAAAATACCACTTTTGAATTCCTCAGTTCGTTGGTACGCATAATAAGCCATGGTTAAACCACCTAAATCGGCAATGTTTTCACCCATGGTCAAATCAGGATTTACGCAATGACCGTCGATAGGACAGAAACCGGAAAATGTTTCACCCAAAATCTTGGTGCGCGATTCAAATAATGAACGGTCGCTTTCGGTCCACCAATTGGTAAACGTACCATCGGCAGCGAATTTAGATCCCGAATCATCGAATCCGTGTGTGAACTCATGTCCGATCACCATTCCAATACGCCCGTAATTAACGGCGTCTTCAGCTTTTTCATCAAAAAACGGCGGTTGCATAATTCCTGCAGGGAAGGCAATTTCGTTAAGTAACGGATGGTAATAAGCATTCACCATATGCGCCGGCATTCCCCATTCTTTGCGATTAACAGGCTTGTAAAGTTTACCGAAACTTTCTTCGTTTTCATATTTCGCACAGTTGTCAACATTCGATAAATAATCGGTAGCCGAAATGTCTAACTTGGAAAAGTCACGCCATTCTTCAGGGAAACCTAATTTACGACCGATGGCATTCAATTTCGTTAAGGCTTCTTTCTTGGTATCAGCCGACATCCAATCAAGCATTTTGATACGCTCGCGGAAACTAGCCAACAAATTGTCGACCATTTCATTCACCCGTTTTTGCGCATTTTCAGAATACGATACTTGCACAAACGCTTTTCCAAGCAATTCCCCGATTGGAGAACCGGTAATTTCATCAATTGCACGCTCTGTGATTGGTTTCAATTCCGATTTACCACTCAAAACTCCCTGGTAGAAACGAAATTTGGTATTCACCCACATATCGTCGAGCATTCCGGCATAGTGATTCATTGATTTGAACATCAGGTAATTGATCCAATCTTCCATAGGCAATTCACCGATCAATTCATTGACTTGCTTCAGGTAAGCCGGTTGACTAACAATAACAGTGTCGAAAGATTGACTTCCGACCAATGATAAGTATGTTTCAAAATCGAAGCTCTTGAACAAGCTTTTTGCTGCTTTGAAACCGTATTTATTGTAGGTTTTTTCTGGTACACGCAATTGAGCGGGCGCCATCATGGAATCTGCCAAACGCTTTTCAAACTGGAATACACCATCTGCTTTTTTAGTGGCAACATCTTCCAGATCACCTGTTAATTTAAACAGATCGCGGATATAAATCAGGTAAGCATCGCGTTCACGCTGTTTGTTTTCCTGGAAATAATAATCACGATTTGGTAATCCCAAACCGCCTTGACCGATGTAACTGATGTTTTTGTTAACGTCTTTCAAATCTTGACCAACACCGAAACCAAATAGGCTATTGATTCCAACTTTGTGTTGTTCGGCTACTATTTTGGCAATGTCCTCGCGCGATTTGATGTTTTTGATTGCTTCCAATCGCATTTTCAGCGGAGTTGCGCTCAGCTTATTGCGTTTTTCCATGTCGATATACGACTTGAAATAATCACCTAACAACTGATCTTGCGAACCTTTTGAACTTGCGTTAGAACCGGCGGCTTTCAAAATATCCGTCAATACGGCTTTGTTGCGTTGTTCCAATTCGTTGAAACTTCCCCAACGCGATTCGGAGGCAGGTACCGGATTTTCTTTGCACCAGGTACCGTTGGCGAACATAAAAAAGTCATCTTGTGGTTTGACTCCTTTGTCCATATACGCCAAACTAATGGTCGTACTATTGTCGCTCACAGTAGTAGTAGATCCACCATGATTCATGTCTGCATCAATAGGCGGTTTCGGAGTACACGCTGCCAAAACAAGTACTACTGCCGGAACGATTGTATGAATGGTTTTCATCGTTTAAGGAATTAAAAGCATTTCAACGTGCGGAATTTGGTCTTCGAGGTATTCTTTTCCGGTTGACGTGAAGCCTGTTTTATTGTAAAAAGATTCGAGGTGCTTTTGAGCAGAAATGCGGATAGGAACTACCCCGAATTCTTCGTGCGCAAAACGTACACAACGTTCCATTAGTTCAATTCCCACGCCTTCACCACGGAAATCATTGTTCAATACAACCCGTCCGATTGCCACTTCATCGTAAGCCAATCCCGGAGGAAGGATACGCGCGGTAGCAATTACATCGCCTTTTCCGTCGCGCAACAATAAATGATACGATTTTTTGTCTTTACCGTCCAAATCGAGGTAAGTACAATTTTGCTCCACAACAAAGGCTTTCAGGCGCAATGCGATGATGTCATGAAATTCATTCAGACTTAATTCTTTGTAAGGTTTAAATTGCCAATCTAAGTGCATGTTTTTTAATTATGAATGATCAATTATGAATTATAAATTGTGTTCTCAAGTTTGGATTACTCCAACGTTGTATGGTTTTTCAGCTTTTTTATGACTAGCCATTGCTATGCCGATGGATAAGAACTCACGAGTTTTTGCAGGATCGATGATGGCGTCTAACCACAGGCGCGAAGCTGCATAGTAAGGCGAAATTTGTTCGTCGTAGCGAGCTTTGATGGTGTCGAACAATTCTTTTTCACGCTCCGGAGTAATGGTTTCACCACGAGATTTCAACGAAGCTACTTCAATCTGTAACAATGTTTTTGCAGCAGCAGCACCGCTCATTACGGCCACTTCGGCAGTTGGCCAACCAACGATCAAGCGCGGGTCGTAAGCTTTTCCACACATGGCATAATTTCCGGCTCCATATGAATTTCCGATGACAACTGTGAATTTAGGAACAACCGAATTGGCCATTGCGTTCACCATTTTTGCTCCGTCTTTAATAATACCGGCGTGTTCTGACTTGGAACCAACCATAAATCCGGAAACATCCTGGAAAAACACCAACGGAATGTTCTTTTGGTTGCAATTCATGATGAAACGAGCCGCTTTATCTGCCGAATCGTTGTAAATCACACCGCCAAATTGCATTTCACCTTTGGCATTTTTTGATAATTCACGCTGATTGGCTACAATTCCAACACTCCAACCATCAATGCGTGCATAGGCACACACAATGGTTTTTCCGTAATCGCCTTTGTATTCTGTGATACTTCCTTCATCTACGATAGAATCCAGGATATTCATCACATTGTATGGTTTTGCACGTTCCGACGGTAATACACCGTAAACGCGTTTCGCTTCTTCTTTTGGAGCTACAGTTTCAATACGATCAAAGCCGGCAGTTTCCGATGCTCCGATTTGACCCATCATTTTGCGGATTGTCATCAAACATTCTTCGTCGTTGGCAACTTTGTAATCGCATACACCTGAAATTTCAGTGTGTGTTGTTGCTCCACCAAGTGTTTCGTTGTCGATGGTTTCACCGATTGCGGCTTTTACCAGATAAGAACCTGCCAAAAAGATGGTTCCTGTTTTGTCTACAATTAACGATTCATCAGACATAATAGGCAAGTAGGCACCACCAGCCACACAACTTCCCATCACGGCGGCAATTTGGGTAATTCCCATAGAGCTCATTACTGCGTTGTTGCGGAAAATGCGACCGAAATGTTCTTTATCCGGGAAGATTTCGTCTTGCATTGGCAAATAAACACCTGCCGAATCGACCAAATAAATGATCGGTAAACGGTTTTCCATTGCAATTTCCTGTGCGCGAAGGTTTTTCTTTCCGGTAATTGGAAACCACGCACCGGCTTTTACAGTGGCATCATTGGCCACCACAATGCATTGTTTTTTAGAAACAAAACCGATTACTACAACTACTCCGGCGCTTGGACAGCCACCATGTTCGGCATACATGCCCATTCCTGCGAAAGCTCCGACTTCAAACCGAGGGGTGTTCGGGTCGAGTAGAAGATCAATGCGCTCACGGGCGGTCATTTTACCTTTTTCATGCAATGCGGCAATGCGTTTTTCGCCTCCGCCTTTCATGATTTTTGACAATTCCGATTCCATGCGCGATATTTTCAGGCGCATTTCATCGTCGTTCTTGTTGAATTCCAATTCTTTTGGATCGATAGCCATGGATACTTAATTAATAGCGATCCAAATATACACAATTCGTTGTAGAAACATTCTTTGAGGAAATGATTCGGCTGGCATGAAAGCGCTTATTTTTGTGGCGATGCAAGATACATACAAACACAAGGGAATGCGCAAGCAACTGATTGACGAGTTGCGGAATAAGGGAATTACAGACGAACGGATTTTAGGGGCGTTTGATGCGGTTCCACGTCACTATTTCCTTGATTTGGTATTCGAGCAGCAAGCTTATTCCAATATGCCGTTTCAAATTGGGTCGGGACAAACGATCTCTCATCCGTACACAGTGGCGTTTCAAACCAGTTTATTGGAATTGAAAAAAGGAGACAAAGTATTGGAAATTGGCACCGGATCGGGGTTTCAAACGAGCATTTTGTGCGTATTGGGAGCAAAAGTGTTTTCCATAGAACGTCACAAAGAATTGCATTTGAAAGCCAAGAAAATCATTGATCAATTGAGATTTACCCCGAAGTTATTTTTCGGTGATGGCTACGAAGGCAAAGCAGTGTATGCACCTTTTGATAAGATTTTGGTGACCTGTGGCGCTCCGGAAGTACCGCAGCAATTGCTTTCACAACTCAAAATCGGTGGCGTACTCGTAATTCCTGTAGGTGATTTGGATCAACAACAAATGTTGCGCATAGAACGTGTTTCTGAAAATGAATTCACGGAAGAAATGTTTGGGAATTTCAGTTTTGTGCCGATGCTGGAGAAAACAGTGAGGTGATTTCGCTGTTTTCGAGTTGAAATTTCCAAATTTGCCAATTGGCAAATTCACAATACGTGTCAGCCTAAGGATGATTACGATTACTGAGGAGAAATTAGTTGTGTTTTTTTTAAAGGTTAAACTGTTTTTTCTGAATTAAAAAATTGTTTTTCAGTAGTTTAAATTCAGTAATCCCGCAATTTTACGGAGTTTTATAACGTATAATGAAGCCCTGGATTCCTCACTTCAATTGCTCGTACAACGCCTCATTAAACACCTTCACACCATTCCTGTTCAAATGCACCGCATCGTAAAAATCCAGTGAATCATTCAATTGCAGTCGCTTATTGAAGTTGTAATAGCGTCCCTGCTGTTGAATGTACGCGTCGAATGCAGCATTATTTTCATACGAATCATTCAACCGTGAAGTAATGGGGGCTCGGACAAGCACAAATGGTATTTTTTCAGCTTTCAGTAAAGCAATAGTCGCTTCAAAAGCAGCTTGTTGCTCCGGTCGAATGATCCATTCTTTCTTGATCACTTTTCCATTTTTTACCTCGTTTGTGTATGTCAGATACTTGAAATAGGTTAAATCGCGCTCTACGAAACCGTTTCGATCTATATAAGTGTCCGTTTCACGACGTTTCGGTTGTCGAGACAAGCTGTTTTTTCCTGCCAAATGACGATAAGAAGCATAAATGTAGGTATTCAACGTCTTTGCATTCAACGTTTTGAAGACCATTTGAGCGGAATATGCATCCACACGGTCGTTGGCGGTTATATCGAGTGTTGATTCTACGCCGTCAATTTGAAACGTTTCCGGATAAACTTCATAAACCACCAATTTCGGATTCAGGTTTTCCAAATAGCGTTTCAGTAATAGATGTGTATTAATGGGCGTTTGACTACTGGAACCAAGATTAAAGGAGCTGAAACCCTTTGATTCGAAATAGCGCGTATCAAAACCGCGGTAGCAGGTGGAAGCACCTAAGAATAGGATATCAACATCTTTCGTATGTGAGGCGTCAGTTAGGCGGGAAAGCGTATGACCAAACGATGCTCTGTTGTAGAGGAGGTTTTTCCTGTAACGATCCGGCATCACTTCTCCCCAGAACACAACCAAAAGCACATACAACAGCATTGCTAGCGGAATAAATTTCAATATGTTGAGTAGGAACTGTTTCATGGCTAAAACTGAAAGTAAATAAACGGTGTTTCTTCGGTTTGCATGAACATGCCGATCAAAAAGATAATGAAAGAGTAGAATGTCCAACGGATAAAACGTGGCCATTTGAACCCGAATCGTTCCAGAGCATATTGTCGTTCGCGACCGAACCATTCAATGATCAGCATAAATGTCACCAGGATAATCATGAGTACCGACATCACTTTTGGCGGTTGAAACAGGTTTTTGTGGAAAATATCGCCGATGTAGGTCAATGCATGCTCCACACTTTCTGCCCGGAAGAACACCCAGGCAATGGTGACCAATGCAAACGTGCCGATCATTTTGAAAAACTCCATGACCGATGGAACTATTTTTCCTTGTCCGATGATTTCAAGGTTATTCCTGTTTTTATTGGAAAGCAACAATGGCATAAAATACAGGGCGTTGAGCGCTCCCCAACAAATGAATGTCCAGTTGGCGCCATGCCAAAATCCACTCACCAGAAAGATAATAAAGGTATTCCTGATTTTCTTACCTAAACCACCTTTACTTCCACCCAAAGGAATGTAGAGGTAATCCCGAAACCAGGTAGAAAGCGAAATATGCCACCTGCGCCAAAATTCAGCAATATCACGCGAGAAGTAAGGAAAAGCGAAGTTGCGCAAAAGTTCCACGCCGAATAACCGGGCTGTTCCCAAAGCAATGTCTGAATATCCGGAGAAATCACCGTAGATCTGAATGGCAAAAAATACGGCTCCAAGCACAAGCGTACTTCCGGAATACATATCGGAATCGTTGAAAATCAGGTCAGCATATTCAGCACAACCGTCGGCGATTACTACTTTTTTAAATAATCCCCATAAGATTTGGCGCAAACCGTTCACCGCTTGGGCATAATCAAATGTTCGTTGACGTTGAATTTGCGGCAGGAGGTGTGTGGCACGCTCTATCGGACCGGCAACCAGAAGCGGGAAGAAGCTCACGAATACACCGTAATCAATGAAGTTTTTCTCCGGTTTAATGCGGTCTTTGTAAATATCGATCACGTAAGAAAGTCCATGAAAGGTATAGAACGAAATTCCAACCGGTAAAATAACATCCAACGTCCACGGGCTGACTTTCCATCCGAAAGCACCAACAGCTTCCGCAAAAGAATCGGCAAAAAAGTTGTAGTATTTAAATACGCCTAAAAATCCGAGATTAATAGAAATACTGAGCCAAAACCAAAATTTTTTCCTGACTTGATTAGAGGCATCTGCCATTTTTATTCCAGTGAAATAGTCCAAAAGAGTGGAAAACAACAGGAGAAACAAAAAACGGTAATCCCAACAGGCGTAGAAATAATAGCTGGCCACTAAAAGAAGAATGTTTTGCAATTGCGGTTTCCCCTTCGCTACAAACCAGTAGAGTAGAAAAACAAGCGGTAAAAACCATGCAAAATCCAACGAATTGAATAACATCTTTCTTTGTAGAATGAGAGCACAAAACTAATAATATCCGCGGAGTGAAGGCTTTTTTCGAACAAACAGGTTTAAATCGATTTAGCAAGTTAAGGCATCACATAAACTGGTGGTTTTTAAAGAGAGTGTTTGATTTTAAGTTATAATAAATCAGCTTGTTAGATTTTAAAATTGTTTTGATGTTGTAAGAGAGTGACACCGTAAATTTTCATTATCTTAGAATGATTCCGTTATTTGTAAGTAACCAAATGCTATTATTATGAAGTTATTTTACCTTTTATGTGTTGCGTTTATCCCGGTTGTGGCGAGTTCACAGCTTACAATGACCTACCAAATACAAGAAGATAATGTCTTGAGGAGTATAAGTCCGTATATCTACGGAAGTTGCAATGGCGGATATCCGGGAGCTACCGTGGTTCGGATTGGTGGAAATCGACTTACGGGATATAACTGGGAAAACAATGCAAGCAATGCCGGAGCCGATTATTTCCACCAGAGTGATGCCTATTTACCTTGGTCTATGGGAATTCCTGCAGCTTCGTATGATGTTCCTGGAATTGTGATGACTGAGTTTCACCAAAATGCATTGAATAATCAGGCAATGTCATTGCTTACTTTGCCAATGGCCGGATATGTGGCGAATGATCGTAACGGAACAACCGTTCAAACTTCAGAAGCCGCACCAAGTAGCCGTTGGTCAGCAGTTCAAAACACTAAACCTTCAGCATTTTCATTAACTCCAAACGTAAACGACGGAATTGTTTATGTAGATGAGTTTATCAATTTTATGCAGCAGCAATTCGGCGCGGCAAGTACAGCGACAGGAGTAAAGGGCTATATTTTAGACAATGAACCGGGGTTGTGGACCAGTACCCATCCGAGATTATATACCGGAGCGATTAATTGTACGGATCACCTGACTAAGAGTTTGGCATTGGCGCGCAGAGTTCGTGAAATGGATGCAGGAGTTAAAATTTTCGGACCAGAATCATATGGATACAGCGAGTACTTGAATTTTCAGGGCGCAGGTGATTGGTCAACATACAGTGGTTCTTATTCACACTACTTGGCACTTTACTTGGATTCAATGCGAACAGCGTCTCTTAGTGAAGGTGCTAGATTGCTGGATGTGTTGAGTGTGCACTGGTATCCGGATGTGTATGCAGGAAGTATTTTCTCAGCTGATGTTTCACCCAATATCGCTCGTGAACGTATGCAGATTCCGCGCACATTGTGGGATAGCTCGTTTGTTGAAAACGGTTGGATTGGTCAATGGTTCTCGCAAGATTTACCGATTCTCCCAAAATTGAATAGTTTGATTAACACCTATTATCCGGGAACCGATTTGGCGGTGACTGAATACGACTACGGTGCAGATGCTCATATCAGTGGCGGAATTGCTGAAGTGGAAGCCTTGGGTGCGTTTGCTATAACAGGTACCAAGTATGCTACAAAATGGGGGGCTTTTAGTGAGTATTCGCTTTCGGCGGTTTCATTGTACAATGAAGGAAACGATCCTTTTGGAGATCAGTTGGTGGCCGCTGCAAGTCCTGACTTGACCAATTCGAGTGTTTTTGGTTCCACATCTAGTGCAGATGGAAGTTTACACCTGATTGTGACGAATAAAAATGTCGATTCAGTAATCACAGCGAATTTTCAATTGACAGATGTATCGCAATTCGACTCACTGAAAATGTACTATTTTACCCAAAGTTCGCCTGCAATTGTTTCACAAGATTTACCGAATACCGTTTTCACGGCTACCGGTTTTTCTTACCAGTTGCAACCGCTAACGGCTTATCATTTTGTGTTAAAAAATGGTTCGAGCGTTGCGTCAGTATATGATTTATCTGAGTCGGTGGAGTGGAGTATTTCTCCGAATCCTGCTGATAATGGTACATTGCTAAAATGGTCAGTTCCGACAATAGGTGTGATATCGGTAGTAAATTCATTGGGTAAAACGGTGAATCAATTGTGTGTTTCGCAGGAAACGAAAGCGTTTTACCTGGATATGAAACAACTGGAGTCGGGTGTTTATTGGATTGATTTCCGTTCAGAGAAGGGTGACCACATGCGGAAGCTGGTGGTGAAGAACTGACAATAAAAGAGATATTGCTTTTGGATGCGTCCCGTAGGGACGTAATAAGGTAGAAAACATGTCATATATTTAATATTCACCCCGTAGGGGTGAGACATTGAATCACACATAATAAATATCTTGCCCCTATGGGGCAAAAAATCTGTGGGGATTTCGGTTCTACCATATTTCGTCCCTACGGGACTATTGTGAACAAAAAAAAGGCGTTGATCATCTCAACGCCTTTCTCATTTTTGAAAGCATTCTTAATGCTCCAACGAAGCCAAATAACGTTCTGCATCTAATGCGGCCATACAACCTGTTCCCGCAGCGGTAATGGCTTGACGGTAATTTTTATCAGCGGCATCACCGGCAACAAATACGCCTGGTACGTTCGTTTTTGACGTTCCCGGTTGTTCGTATTTGATGTAACCTACTTCATCCAGGTTAATGTAATCTTTGAAAATATCGGTGTTTGGTTTGTGACCGATAGCTACGAAAAATCCGGTACAAGGAATGGTTTGTTCTTCACCTGTAACACTGTTTTTCACCAATGCTCCGGTTACTCCCATATCGTTTCCTAATACTTCAACCGTTTGGGTATTGTGAAGTATGGTAATATTTGGTGTATTGCGCACACGATCGGCCATGATTTTTGAAGCGCGGAAAACATCCGTACGCACCAACATGGTTACTTTTGTACACAATTTAGAAAGGTAGTGTGCTTCTTCGCAAGCTGAATCTCCTGCACCAACGATTACTACTTCTTGTCCACGGTAAAAGAATCCGTCGCAAACTGCGCAAGCCGAAACTCCGCCACCACTCAATAAATATTTTTGTTCGGAAGGTAAACCGAGGTATTTTGCCGAAGCTCCGGTTGAAATAATCACGGTTTCAGCGTGAATCTCATGACCACTTTCGGTCCAGCATTTATGAATCGGTCCGGAGAAATCAACTTTATCAATAAATCCGGCACGAACGTCGGTTTCAAAGCGTTTTGCCTGAGCCTCCAGTTGCACCATCATTTCAGGTCCGGTAACACCCTCTGGGTATCCCGGGAAATTTTCTACTTCGTTTGTCGTTGTTAGCTGTCCGCCTGGTTGAAGCCCAACGTACATAACTGGTTTCATTTCAGCGCGTGCAGCGTAGATCGCGGCAGTATATCCGGCTGGGCCAGATCCGATAATTAAGCATTTTACTTTTTCTACACTCATTGTCTGTATTTTCTAGGGACACAAATTTAACGTTTCATCCAACACTTTTGCTGATGTGTGAATGAAAAAAATTATCAATAGGAATTCAAGAATAAAAGCCTGTTTAAAACGTGCGTCTTACTTTTTGCAGGTATAAACAAAAGCAGGAGGGAAGTTAGCAGGAGTAAAGGTTATTCCTACTTCACGGAACATACTTTTGATAGCTTTTTTAGCATTCAACGAATACTGAAATTGCACATACAAGGAGTCGTCGGTCATCACATTGTAACTTTCTTGCAAGATGCGATTTTTGAGTTCAACCGGGAAATTGGCCAATGGCAACGATGAAAGTACTACATCAGCTTTTGTATATCCGAATTTCGTCAAGTATTCACCTATTTTTTCCGCTGAATCATGAATCAAATGAACTCTGGGATCGGTGAATTCTTTTTGAAGTAATTGCATGAAATTATCATTGAGTTCAAAAACCAATAATACACCTTCAGGATGCAATTGTTCCAGCATTTTACGGGTAAAAACGCCTGTTCCGGGACCTAATTCCACGATTACTCGAACAGCTTTAAAGTCAATGGATTTCAGCATTTTTTTTGCTAAAAACGGAGAACTGGGGCTCATTGCGCCTACCATTTTTTTCTCTTTCCAGAAGTTGCGTAAGAATGATTTTTTGCCAGACATTCGGTTAATCTTTCAGCGCGAATTTACCATTATTGAATACACCGTAAACATATCCGGTTAATTCTTTACCAACAAACGGAGAATTTTTTGTTCCAATCAGAATGTCATTTTGAGTAAAAGTCCATTTTTTTGTCGGTGAAAAAAGCGTGATATCCGCTTTCTGACCAACTTCAATTGGTTGATTTTGAATGCCTAATAATGCTCTTGGACCTTCCGTAAAACGTGAAATGATCCACGGCAAAGATTTGGTTTCGTGTGTGAGTAACTCCCCAAAGATTGTTTGTAAGGTACTGTTTCCGAAATTAGCATGGTCAAATTCCACATCCGTTTCTTCCGAATCGTTGGGTCTGTGATCGGATACAATACAATCAATGGTGCCATCTTTTATACCTTCCCATAAGGCTAATCGATCTGATTCTGAACGAAGTGGAGGCATGAGCTTAAAGTTAGCATCAAAGTCCAGAACGGCTGTTTCGTTGAAAATCAAGTGTTGTCCGTGAACATCAGCGGTGATGGGCAATCCGTCAGCTTTTGCTTTTCGCACCAAGTCTACCGCAATTGCTGATGAAAGTCCTGTTACATGCAAGCGCCCGCCGGTGTATTCTACCAAACGAATGTTGCGTTCCAGGTTGATGACTTCGCCTATGATGGGATCTGCTTTTAATCCTGTTTTGGTGGAAGCTTCGCCTTCGTTGACCATTCCTTTTCCGGAAATGGAAGCGTCGCGTGAAAAACCAACGATTGTTCCTCCGAAATTTTTGCTGTACAAAAGTGCACGGTACATCATTCCTGCAGAAACGGTTCTCACGTCATCTGAAAACAAACGCACACCGTTTTGAAACATATCGTACATTTCTGCCAGGTTTTCACCTTCGTTTTTCTGTGTAATGCAACCCATTGGGTGAAGTGTACTCACACTGTTTTCCGATCGTCGCAAAACGTATTCAACAGCTGTTTTTCCGTCGGTGACCGGTTTGGTGGTCGGAAGTGCTGCAACATGCGTAAATCCTCCGAAAGCTGCGGCATCCAAGCCCGATTCAATCGTCGACTTGTGTTCTTCTCCCGGATCGCACAAATGGGCTTTCACATCAACCCAGCCTTGCGAAATATGTAAGTTTTCGCCTTCTACAATATGCGCATCTTCTGCTACAATAGAGGGAGCTATCGCCGCAATGATTCCATCTTCGATCAGGATGTCTTGTTGGGTGCCGTTGTGGGCAGAATGTTGATCAAAAATCGTTGCGTTGCGAAGAAGAACTTTCATGGTTGTTTAAACGTTTAATATTTCCAAAAATAGACGATGATCATTTCGGTAAGCAGGAAGAAAAGGGCAAAAATCACACACCATTTCCAATACGTAATGGGTTGATCCAATTGCAGGAATGAAGCGCCTGTCCAGCCGGAAGTACTGCGAACATCCATGGTTTTTATACCGGCATTTTCAAACGTGCTCATGATTTCCGATTCGTTCAAAGATTGAATGCGCGATTCGGAACGGTTGTAGTTAATAGAAAGTGCACCCAACTTTTCACCGCCGGAGATTACACTGTAATTTCCTGATTCCAACTGACGAACAGCTTCTAATCCTTGTACCGAAATAAAATTGGTTTGACGTTTCTTGAAAACCGTAGGAATAAAATCGATGGTGCCTTTTTTGAGATGAACGGCTTGTTCGGCGTTGCGCGGTTGACCGATCGGGTAACTTCCGTCTTCACCGATAATGAGGAAATACGGAGCTTGGCGCTGGCTCAATTCACCGATTCGCAATAATAAGGTTGAGAAAAGTTGATTGCTGGTAAACGAGCTGTAGGTTTGATCCAACGAAGTCGCCGAAAGATAAACGTTGTATTTTCCGGTTCCACGCACGAAAAACGAATTTCCACTTTGGAAAGTCAATAGATCGATGCTTTCTGAAGCAGAATTGGATTGCAAGCGATACGCTTTTTTGACAGCTGGTAAATTCAGTTGTTCGGGCTTGCGCTCAAAAACACCATCGAAGAACGGATCTTTGGTGTTGATTTTACGAACGGTCAAGCCATTTTCCTGCAACTGATTAAAGCCAGGCAATTTTAAGCGCGATAACAAGCCATTCCACCCGCCAACACTGGTATTAGCGCCTGGAAAGAGTAGGAGCGAACCGCCGTCGTTGGCAAATTCCATCAACAAATCGGTGGTGTTGGCCGAAATCTGATTGCAACCGTTGATCACCAGTAAGTCTTTGTCTTGTAATTGACTTTCGGTAAGCTGATTTTGCTGAACGGCAGTTGTTTTGTAGAAATCATCGAGTCCGTAGACCACATTGATGTTGGAAACGGCACTTTCTCCGTCGATGATGAGTACGTTGCTTTGTTTGCGTACGTCATACGAAAAGAAATAACTGTCGTCCATGTTCATCTGGCGATCGTTCACTTTCACCGAACCTTGAATCTTTCCTAATTGGTTGTTGAAGTAGCTCAATTCTACCGTATCGCTGCCATTGGAAGGAATGTCGGCAAATACATCGCGGTCTATTTTGCCAATGCGAATGTTGACATCTACGGTATTGACAGCCGTTTCGCCTTCGTTGCGCAAGCGCACATAAAGCGTTTGCTTGGCTTCTTTTTTCTGAACCGGCGTGGCAAACCAAATGGAGTCGATGTACAAATTTCCGTTGTTAACCGGCTCTAGTTTTACGGGATAGAGGATGGTTTCCCAATCTTTGTATTTCGGTAATGTTCCGGTGGTCGATTTTTGGAAATCGGATAAGTAGATCAATTGACTACTAGCAATACGCAAGTCGTTCGATTTATTGTCGACCAACCATTGTTCCCACCAATTGGTTACATCGGCCGCTTTTCGCACCAATGAAGTTGGTTTGATCTTCTCTATTTTCTCTAAAAACTGCGCTTTGGTGAGCGTTTGTTTCTCCGAACCGCTGAGTTCATTGGTCAATAAGACAAATTGCGCAGTACGTGGTGCGTCTTGTACAATAGATTTGGCCAGTTCACGCGATTGAGAGAACAATTCGCCCGTCACACCGATGCGCGTCATAGAAAATGAGTTGTCGATGTAAATACCGATCACGTTCACGCCGGTTTTGTTCGATTCTTCTTTTAGCGGAATAAACGGCTGTGCAAACGCAAAAACGAGGAACGAAAAAGCAAGTGCCCGTGCAGTGAAGATGAGCCAATACTTGAGTTTACGGGTGTTTTTCTGATTTTGTTCTACCGATTTCAAAAAGGTTAAACTCGAAAAAAAGACGGTTTTGTAACGCTTAAAATGAAAAAGGTGAATGAGAAGCGGGATGAGGATAACCGCAAGGGCAAACAAAAATTCAGGATAGACCCACTTCATGCTTCCAAAGATATTTATTAATTGTGAATTTCACATAATAATTTGATTGTCGGAGAAAAGATCTCTTGGCTTTGAAGTGAAAAATCACTATCTTTAATTTCGGAATTAAAACGAGTTAATGGTATCAAAGGAACAACTAAAAAACAATGCGTTTAGTAAATTTGAATCATCCAAGATATTGTTTGAGAATGGTTGTTATGACGAGTCTATTTATTTAATTGGCTATTCAATAGAATTAGCTTTAAAGTATAAAATTTGCAAAATTTTAAAATTAGATGGAGGATTTCCAGAGAATAAAATGGAGTTTCAATCGTATATTGAAAATACTAGTAATGATTTAGGCAAAGAGATTAAGAAACTGAATGAAATTAAAAACCATGATTTACAAAAATTGCTTTATTACTCAGGTCAGGAATTCAGGATTAAAGCTAATCTTTTAGATGAATGGACTAATGTATCCACTAATTGGAATTCGGAGTTAAGGTATTCTTTTAATTTTGGGAATGAAGAATTAAATGAATCTCTAATTGTTGCAGTAGATAAAATATTAAAATTAATTTTTAAAAGAGAATAATGGCAAAGAAAAATCAACATATAGTTCCATTAGGAAATGGTTGGGCTGTAAAAGGTGAGGGTAATTCCAAATACACTGCGATTACTGAAACGAAAAAAGATGCTCTTGGCATTGGTAAACAAATTGCAAAAAACAACAAGTCTGAGCTTGTAATTCATGGTAAAGATGGGCGAATTCAGAACAAGAATAGTTTTGGAAATGATAAAAATCCACCAAAAGACAAAGTTCATTAAGAGTTCAAAATCCCTCGAAAGCACCCAACCCAAACAACGCGAAATCATACTTGCATGGATCATTCGCATCCATTTTTACCAAATATTCCTGAATTTCAGCTACGGCTTTCCAATCGTTTTGGGTGCGTTGTAATAAGCCGAGTTTACGACCAACGTTTCCGGTGTGGACATCTAAAGGCAAATGTAATTCGGAAGGGGAGATGCTGTTCCAAATTCCGAAGTCGACGCCTTTTTTATCATTGCGCACCATCCAGCGCAAGTACATGTTCAAGCGTTTAGAGGAAGAATTCTTCAACGGATTGGAAATGTGTTTTTGCGTGCGATCAGGAAAAGAATCTGCTGTGAATACCGATCGGAAATTAGCTATTCGACCTAAAACACCCGGATATTCGGCATGCGAAGCGAATGCTTTTTCAAGTCCGCCGGTTTTATACAGACGTTGTAAGCTTGCAAAAAACGTGTGTAAATCTTCAGCGTTAAAGGTTCGGTGCACAAAAGCCGATTCAAACGGTTTGTAATCGCGAATGAAGTTATACGGATCGTGTTCCATGATGGTGAGAATACGTTCTCCGCTGGTGATGATCGATTTGCGATTTCCCCAGGCAATGGTTGCCATTAAGAATCCAACTATTTCAATGTCTTCTTTGCGTTGAAATCGGTGAGCTAGCTGTATAGGATCAGATTCGATGAATTTCGGATTGTTGTATTCTTCGGCTTTGAAATCAAGAAACTCTTTTAAATCGGCAAACGACATGCCGTTGTGAAAGTCGGTTTTCATGAAACGATCAATCCGTCTTGCATGGTGAGTGTGCGATCAGCCATTTCAGCCAATTGATTGTTGTGCGTTACGATCACGAAGGTTTGCCCCATGTCTCTGCGCAAATCAAAAAACAGTTGG
>JBILJP010000046.1:0-19660 GCA_044377135.1 Fluviicola sp. | reverse complement strand
GCATATTCTGCAAGATTTTGAACTAAAATCGGAATTTTCTTGCAATTGAAAACCTGTAAAGCCAACTCTTTTTCCACAGTTTATAATTGATATTCAACTGAATAGATGCTTTGTAAGGATTGACTAACTATTCATCTTCGTTAAAATCGAAGCATTTATAGGTGTTCAGACAGTTGCTTTACCATCCACGGCTGGCTCTTAACTCGAAGGTTAAATATACCTTTCGGTTTTAATAACAACAACAACGTCAGGTTTAATCTGATCAACTATTTTTTGATCATAGTCAGTCCAATAGTAATACGATTCTTTGAAATGAAGTGAAAAATATTGCATCAAAGCTTGTCCGTAGGAGTCTCTAAAAAACAACACTTTCAAGTTAGAAGGAGCATATTTATTGTGTTTACCATAAGAGCCTTCATGTTTTTTATCATCTGAGATAGATGTCTTTTTCTTGAAAGTTAAAATTGGTATTTGATCGCTAAGATTGCTTTTATCACATAATCCTAACATATATAGTAGATCTCCGCCTTTCAGATTGCTTTTTGAATAATCAAAGTCAGCTAGAGAATAGGGATTTTCATGCAGCACATCCGTTGTTTTTTTCAAAAATGCACGATACGCATAAAAAGCTCCTAAACTGTTCCAATGCGTATCATGTTTTAAGTACAATTGTCGTTGTTTATTCGCTAATAATTCTTTTCTAACATCGATTAACCTGATTGTTGATTTCTCATTGATCAAATAGTTTACCAATTGATCTATTTTTGAAAGTGTATCCTCAATTTGAACTTTCATCTGAAAAGGTAAATATTCAGAATAGATAGTGCTTTTATCAGGGCAAACTGCAATCAGATATTGAATGTTTTTTTGAGATAATTCCTTTTTCCTTTTTTCGTGCAATTTTTTATACTCGAACAATTCCTTCTTGGTTAGTAGATTTGATTTACTATATGAACCATAAGCCAAATCAGATTTAGAAGTATAAAATAACCATCCGTTTTTTCCGATTACTACCTGATCCGGATTTGATGAGCTGTTGAAAACAGTAAGTTTAATTTTTGCTTGTAAAAAGGTGATGTGACTTCTTAGACCATAATTTTCTTCATAATAATCACCAAATTGTTTTAGATAATCTTTTTGAAAATGAAAATCCGGCCTCTTTAAAATGGTTCTTTTTTCACAACTCTCAGTGCTTTTTACCTGGAATTGCAAGGCAATAGAAGGGATAATGAGTATTACAAAAAATGCAACACAATATAAAATCGATAATCTATGTAATTTTTGGTTGCTCATCAGAATCGATAGTATATAAAAGGATTATACGATAAAGAAGATAATTCGAGTATTGTAAACAGGAATACCAGTAAATAAAAAACATGTTTTACACTGAAATACAGCAGTTTGTTTTTAATACTTATATGCTCGAGTTTTAGAGCTAGAAGTTTACGAAACGGAGTTGCGAAGAGTAATCCAATAAACAGTATAAACAGAAAATAAGGACTCAAAAAAACAAACGCATAGTATGAACCATCCGCGTCGAAAGCAAACATTTTTTTGAGAAATAAAACACTGTTTTCCAATGTCTCAACTCTAAAAAACACCCAAGCTATCATCACAACACCCAATACGTAAAGGTGCTTTATACCGATTAATTTTTTGGGAATTTTAGGAAACGGTATTTTTTCAAGAACAATAAACAATCCGTGAATTAACCCCCAAATCAAAAAGTTATAACTCGCACCATGCCAAAAACCTGTTAAAACGAATACAATCAACAAGTTTAATAACATCCTGTTTTTCCCTTTTCTATTGCCTCCTAATGGTATATAAACGTATTCTTTAAACCATGTTGAAAGTGAAATATGCCATCTTCTCCAAAACTCTTGAATTGATTTTGAAATATATGGGTAATCAAAATTTTCTTTAAAATGAAACCCCATCATTTTCCCTAATCCAATCGCCATATCTGAATAACCGGAGAAATCATAATAAATCTGTAGGGTGTAACAACAAATTCCTAACCAAGCGGTTGGAGTAGATAGATCATTGATTTCAGAATCAAAAACAGCATCCGCAACGAAAGCAAAGTTATTTGCCAACAGTATCTTTTTCGCTAAACCACCAATAAAACGATTGATTCCTATTCGAACATCATCTGCAATTATTTTCCTTGCTTTAAGCTGTTCAGCAATATCATGGTATTTAATAATGGGTCCTGCAATAAGTTGTGGGAAAAACGAGATGTATAATCCCATATCAATGATGTTTTTCACCGGTTTTGCCTCATTCCGATAGATATCCACCAAATAAGATATGCCATGAAAAGTGAAAAAAGAAATACCAATTGGCATAATAATGCTTGACAACGTCGTTTCAGTAAAATAAGATGTCAAACCAATGCTTTTTATCAAAAAGACAAAGTACTTATAGTACCCCAACAGCAATAAGTTTCCGGTAACTGCAGAAAATAAATAGAGGTGTGTTAGTTTAGTGTTCGATCCGTTTTTTTGACTTACTCCAATTAACAATCCAAAAACATAGTTCCACAGTATCGAACAGATTAAGATGTAGGTTAATTTTTCTTCTCCGTAATAATAGAAAATCAAACTAACAACTAACAAAAATGCATTGCTCAGTTTTTTAGGTAGTAAGAAATTCACTAAAATGGTAAATGGTAAAAACAGTAGCAAGAAAATAAACGAACTGAATACCATGACTTTTTATTTGGAGATAAAAATAATCACTTGTAGCTGAATTGTATTCAAAAGAAGAATTTAAACAGACTTAAGAATCATCCTTGATACATCATTCCGCTTTACCCACCCGGGTTAAACTGCATTGATTTGTTTTCCGTTTTAATGACTTGCTGTCCGAATTCAAAGTCTTTTTCTACGGCTACTTTCCCTTTTTTGTCGTAGATTTTCATTTTACCGTGTTTTAATCCGTCTTTGTAATCTACTTCAGAAATCAGGTTTCCACGGCGGTCATACTCACGCATGGTGCCTTCCAGTTTGCCGTTTTTGTATTCGGTAGTCACTGCAGGAATGCGCCCGCCCGGGTAATAATCTGTCCAGGTTCCGTGCTTTTCGCCTTCTTTATAGTCGCCCTCTTCAATTTTCTTGAAGTCTTTGTCTGAATAAGAAACCCAATGGCCATCTTTCACGCTTTCGTAAATTACGTGATCTTCCGTTGGACCGTAATTGATCTTCGGTTTTTTCTTGATCACTTTGTAACTGCCAACATCTTTCGGTTTGCCGTTCTCGAAATAATCGACCCATTCACCTGTTTTGAATCCGTCTTTGTATTGTCCGGTCAATTTCGGTTTACCATTCGGATAATACGATTTCCAGTCACCTTCCAAAATTCCTTCAGCAAAAGTGGCTTCGTTTTTCAGCTTGCCGGTTTCCCAGTAGTTTTTCCACAAGCCGTCTTCTTTTCCGTTTTTGTAATCACCGGTCATGAGCAAAGTACCGTCTTCATACCATGTTTCCCATTTCCCGTTTTTCTGATCGTTTTGAAATGTTCCTTTCTTAAATTGTGTACCATCTTTGTAGAGGTAAGTCCACAAGCCTGATTTTTGGTCGTCTTTGTATTCGGCGTAATACGAAACTTCTCCTGTAGGATACCAATACGTCCATTTTCCGTTCTGCTGATCGTTTTTAAACGACCCTTGCATGTCTTTTGTTCCCTTGTTGGTATACCACGTCCAGAGGCCGGTTTTTTTGCCGTCTTCGTATTGCCCTTCTACATTTACGGTATCGTTGTCGAAGTAATACTTGTAAGGTCCGTTGAGTAAGCCTTTTTCGTAAGTGGATGTTTTTTCCAAATCGCCGGTATAGTACCAGAACGACCACAAACTATCTTTCAAACCTTCTTCAAACGAGCCCGAAATCATGGTGTAACCGTAGATGCTGTATTCTTCGAACGGACCGTTTTTGAGACCGTTTTTATAATTGTACCATTCTTTCACAGCACCGGTAGTGAAGTACGTGGCCAACTCGCCGTTTCCGTCAATCACCGTTTGTGTGTGTAAACTATCCGGCAACCAAAATGCGCGCACGTAATTAATCGTATCTACCACCTCTTCCAACAACTTTTGTTTACCGTTTTGGTAATAATACGTCCATGTGCCGCTTGGTTTGTTGCGGAAATAAGAACCCTCTAAACTGATGTTTCCGTTTTCATACCATTCGCGGTAAATGCTGTCTTGTTCATCCAGTTTAAAATAACCTTCCTGACGCGATTTTCCGCTGGAATAGTAAGCTTTTACAGCACCGTGTAATTGTCCTTTGTAATAATTGCGTTCCTCAATGATGAGTCCGGCTTTATCAAAATAGACCCATTTTCCGTGTTTAAAGGTGGTTTCGCCAAGAAAATCTTTGTAATACGATCCGGTGGATTCAGGGTGAATCCGATCAAAATCATAGTACATGGTTGCTTTTTTCGTGAGATTTTCCTTCACAACCAGTTGGGAAAATGCTCCGAATGGAACAAACATCAATACGAAAACAATCAGTTTCATGGAAAAAAGGAATTTACAATTATAAGCTGTTACCGCGCTCAAAGTTACATCACTTTTATGATTCCTTTGGTGAAAAGCACAATTCCGGAGATCAGGATGATCAATCCGGTAAGGCGATTGAGCGCCGTGAGCACGCGATCGGTAATAAAAGGACGTAGTTTTTTAGCCCCCATAATTTTTAGCAAATCAATACTGAAAAAAGTAGCCAATAAGATGATAATGTAAATCAAGGTGTGTTCGCTACCGCCACCATCCGTGTTTTTCGATCCCCAGGCAATAACGCCCACCCAATAGAAAATCACGGCTGGATTGGCAAAATTGAGTAAAAACCCTTTTAAACCGAGTTTTACATAATCTTTTGTCTGAGCAATGCTGTCAGGATCTTCACCGGTTGAACTACTGGGTTTCTTCAACAGTGTTACCGACCCGAAAACGATAAAAATGATGCCGCCAAACAGCTTGATGAGATCGGAATTTTTGCCGGTTGTCAGGTCTTCTACCTCAGCATAAAATATGTAGGCCAGCGAAATGTAAATGATGTCGCTAATAAAAACCCCGCAATCGAACGCCAAAGCTGATCTCACACCTTTTCGAATACTGGTTTCGAGTAGGAGAAAGAATACCGGACCTATCATAATGCTTAAGATAAAGCCGGTGAGTATTCCTTTAATGACGAGATCGAACAATACTTCAGATTTTTGAGCTACCCACAAAAATAATGATTTGATCGACTTTTGACCCTTTTTTTGCCAAAGGTGACGGTTATTATAACAGATTGTGGTTTTTTTCGGCAGTATACCTGCTCATATCAACGGAAGTGATTACATTTGCATGTCGCACCGCAGAATGTTGAGAGCATTGGTTGACACTTATTGGAAAAACGGGACAGCATGAAAACGGGCATTGCCAACAAAAAGTTAGAAACGATTATCGCGAAAGTCGAAACAGAAGGTGTTTTGTACACAGGAATCATTGACGATTTAAAAGAATTGCGTGAGCAAGCCTTGAAGGAACAAGATCCTTTGGTGGTGAAAGTGTTGCGTTTGTCATATGAGTACCTTCAAGATCGTGAAGCCTTTGACGTACAAGCTCAATACGAAGAAGACGAAGAAGGCAATGAGTATCCGTTGGAAATTGAAGATCAGGAAAACTTGTTGTACTTGTTGAACTTGCTGAAAAGCGCCGATCACAAAATCAACCGTGAGGAAATCAAAGATTACCGCACTTCATTGAAACAAGAATTGTACTAAGGAGTTTCCTTATCAAGTTATACAAACCGATTTGTCTTAGGCAGATCGGTTTTTTTGTTTCTAAAGCAATTCGATAAACCCGAAACCAAATTGTTCAAGGTGCTGAATAGAGGCAAAGATGCTATTCGCATCCGTGATATTATCGGTAAAAATAAACAAGAAGAAAACCGCTGGCAAAAAGAACCGATTAACTGAAAAAGCGGTATTTAAAAATGCAGAAAATAGCTCTGAAACCGTCTTTCCATCCAATCTTCTTTCCTTCTTCGTACGTTCTTCCGTAGTACGAAATACCCACTTCATAAATGCGAATGGGTTTCATGCGGGCAAGTTTGGCCGTAATTTCAGGTTCTATTCCGAAACGACGTTCCTTGATGTTGATTTTTTTGGCAATATCCGAACGAATGAGCTTGTAACATGTTTCCATGTCAGAGAGGTTGAGGTTGGTCATCATGTTCGACAAACGCGTTAGGAACTTATTCCCGATCGAATGCCAGTAAAACAAAATACGATGCGGGTGATGTCCCATAAAACGTGAACCGTAAACCACATCGGCATTGTCAACAAATACCGGTTTGAGCAACAGGTTGTATTCTTCCGGATCGTATTCCAAATCGGCATCCTGCACAATGAGGTAATCACCGGTACATTCCTGAATAGCGCGATTGATAGCTGCACCTTTACCCATGTTGACTTCCTGCGAAAAGAAACGAATGTTCATTTCAGGGTGAGCTGCCATGAATTCTTCCACTTTTTCTACGGTGTTGTCTTTCGAGCAGTCGTTGACAATCACAATTTCCTTTTCTATACCGTGTGGTAATTCAACAGCGTTTACTTTGTTGAGAATAAGGTGAATGGTAGGCCCCTCATTGTAAGCGGGAATCAATATGGAGAGTTTACTAATCATGTTCCGTTTTATTGAACTTTGGTTGCCTTTTTTACGTTTGGCTATTCGGGCACCAAAGATGCAGATTTTAATTTGTTTAGCGTATATTTTACTTGGTTATTCGTGGTGCAACACGATAGATGACCACTTCAACCGGTTCACCCGTGTACACTTCATAGGGTTTGGTGGCTTTAAATGTTTTCACACGAATCAGTTTGTTTTCCAGTGCATCCATCGTTTCTTGATTCAAACCATGCTCAACCGGCCCAAATTGCGGATCACGCACTACGATTGTTCCAACCGGCAACTGGTCAATCGATTCAGCATTGTTGTTGAAGCATGATTGATTGAGTAGCGAAGGATTGTCTTTGATTCCAACATTCAAGCGCCAGGCAATGAGCGGATGATAGTAGTAGACCGTTTTATTTGGGTACTTTTCTCCAATATAATCCGCCGATTGCAAGAGGATTTCTTCAAATGCATTGGCATGAAGCGGATAAGGCAATTCGCGCATTTCTTTTACAAACAATGCAGTGATGAAGATTCCTCCGACCAAATGCGGTATGGTGTTGAGTTCTTTGGTCACAAAATGACAGCCAATAAGGATGAATAACAAAGCAACTGGTAAACCTAAGGTTGCAATACGGGTTAATCCTGCTGATCCGCGCATGCTATACGCCCAAAAAACACTGTGAATCACAATGATTCCCAACCAAATTCCCATTCCGAATAGAAAAATCCAGCCGAAATTTGGAATCAGTTTGCGTTTAAAAGCAACCAACGACCCAAACAAACCAATAGGTAACAAACACATAGTGATGAGTCCGAAGTGGTTTTTCCAGGTGTCAAGGTAATGAAACCAAGGTCCGCTGCCATAAATGCTTTTTTCCGGATACGGATTGTTTTCAAAGTACCACCAAAACGAACCGATCAAGCCCCAGCCGATGATTGCGTAGATTAAAAAACCAGTTAGTAAGAACGGAATGCTTTTCCATTGCCACATAATTGCCAATAAAAACAGGGCTGCAATCACTACCAACATGCCTTCACTGCGGGCAAAAGGTGCCAATGAAACTACTAGCGCAAAAAGTGTCCATCGTTGCAAAAAGGCTAACAAAACGGCGGTTACGAGTAATAAGCCGAATAGTGTTTCCGTCATTCCGGCCAACAAACAATTCACATAATCAGGAATACAAATCAGCAACAACGGAAAGAAAAAATAGTACGCTTTGGCAACACTCAGATGCTTGAACAACCGAAAAGCCGCCAAACAGGTGAGTGTAAACACCAACATATTAAACCCGATGTGCCACTTGAAACTGATTTGGGCAAAACCGGAAGAAAGCAAGGTGAAAAGCGGTTTTCCCCAATGGTCGAGAAAAAATGTCGGCTGACTCCAGGAAGCTTTGGCAATGGAATAATGCACAATGCCGTCTCCGGCATCCAACGGCAATTGATTCAATAGATTCATGGCTATCAAGTAAACCAATGCACCTAATAAACCGGCATATTTAAAAGCTACGGAAGCTGTTGTTTTTATCATAAGTTGTAGTCGAACTCAGTTTATAACGCTAAAATGCGGTTACAATTGCATTTCGGGTACAACATCCGGAACTACTAAGTCTCCTTCGGTTTTAGAAATGATTTCTTCCACACTTACACCCGGTGCACGTTCAATGAGGTGAAATTTGTTGTCTTTGATTTCCAACACTGCCAATTCGGTCACCACTTTTTTCACGCAACCAACGCCCGTAAGCGGCAGTGTGCATGCTTTTAAGATTTTCGATTCGCCTGCTTTGTTGGAATGCATCATGGCTACGATGATGTTTTCTGCAGAAGCCACCAAGTCCATGGCGCCGCCCATTCCTTTCACCATTTTACCCGGAATTTTCCAGTTGGCGATATCTCCATTTTGCGAAACTTCCATGGCTCCCAATACGGTAAGTTGCACGTGTTGACCACGAATCATGGCAAATGACATAGCAGAATCAAAGAAAGCAGCTCCTTTGCGGGCCGTAATGGTTTGTTTTCCGGCATTGATGAGGTCGGCATCTTCTTCTCCTTCAAACGGAAATGGTCCCATGCCCAAAATACCGTTCTCCGACTGAAATTCCACTTCAATTCCCTCCGGAATAAAATTGGCTACCAACGTTGGTATTCCGATTCCAAGGTTAACATACCATCCGTCTCTCAATTCCTGAGCAATGCGTTGCGCGATTCCGTTTTTATCGAGTGCCATAGTTATTGTTTATTTTTTCATTGTAATAGATCATGATCGGTTTGTAACCAACCGTCTTTCAGGATTTCAAATATACACTTTCCATTCTGTTTCAGATGCGGTTAATGGTGCACGTGTATAAGGAAATTGATAGTGAAAGTGCTGTTTTTTTTCGCCCTGGTACCACCATTCTTGATGAAATGATAAAACGTGGTGTTTTCGTGAAGCGGAGCCACAAACCAAGCTCGTAACAAAGCGTAAGCGGTAAGCGCACAACCCACCAACCACAAGTAGATGGTTTGTGAACGAAGTTGCTTCCGCAAAAAAGACATGTTACGATCGCTGTTGAACGGTGCGTTGTTCAATGCGTTTTTCGAACTTCTCGCCTTTAAAAATGCGTTGTACGAAAATGCCCGGTGTATGAATGAAATTTGGATCCAATTCACCTGCAGGCACCAATTCTTCTACTTCGGCAATGGTAATTTTACCGGCCATGGCCATCATCGGGTTAAAATTGCGGGCGGTAGCTTTGAATACCAGATTGCCTTCCGTATCGCCTTTCCAGGCTTTTACAATAGCAAAGTCTGCAGTGAGCGCACTTTCCAAAATGTGCGGTTTTCCATTGAAAATACGCACTTCTTTTCCTTCAGCTACTTCGGTACCGAAACCAGCCGGAGTGAAAAAGGCAGGAATACCGGCTCCACCTGCACGGCAACGTTCAGCCAGCGATCCTTGTGGAATAAGATCTACTTCCAATTCACCCGAAAGCATTTGGCGTTCAAATTCGTCGTTTTCACCTACGTAAGAAGAGATCATTTTACGCACTTGTTTGTGCTGTAAGAGTAACCCCAAACCAAAATCATCTACTCCGGCATTGTTGGAGATACACGTAAGATCTTTGATTCCCAATTTCACCAATTGAGCAATCGAGTTTTCAGGAATTCCGCACAATCCGAAACCACCCAACATCAGGGTCATTCCATCTTCAATTCCAATCAACGCTTCTTCTACGCCACTAACTACTTTGTTCATGCTTTTTAAATCTGTATTTCGGGAATCTCTGGTTCTACTTCATCGGCGGCAGGTTGCCATTCTTCTCCGGTGAGGTCAAAAATGCTATCATCAAAGCCCGACGGCTTATCAAAATCCGTGGTCGAGAGCGCAATTTTAGGGTCTTTGTAGACTTTATTCATGTAGTACCCGTAAATCGGCATGGCCACGCGCGCTCCTTGTCCCTGGTCTGTAGATTTGAAACGTACACCACGATCTTCTGCACCAACCCAAACTCCGGTAGCCAAATCAGGCGTTAACCCGATAAACCAACCGTCGGAGTTGTTTTGTGTTGTTCCTGTTTTTCCGGCTGTTGGATACGTAATTCCACCCCAATTGGTAGCATAACGTAATCGGCTTCCGGTTCCACCCTCTACCACACCTTTCATCATTTTCAAAACGGCGTAAGCTACATTTTCATTCATAGCCTCGCGTGAAACCGATTTGGCACTGTAGATCACGTTTCCTGAACGGTCTTCGATACGTAAAATAGAAGTTGGTTTGTTAAAGATTCCTTTGTTGACAAATGATGCTTGCGCGCCTACCAATTCATACAGCGATAAATCCATAGAACCTAGACACATGGCCGGAACTACATCCGCATCGCTGAGGTTAATGTCCATGCTACGCATCAATTTGGCTACGGTTTGCGGTCCGGCTTGCGCGCCCATTTTCGACATGATGTAAACGGCAACGTTGTTCTTCGACAAAGCCAATCCTTTTTTGATGGAGATGGTACCTCCGCCACCGCTTCCGTCGGAGTTGGCCGGACACCACTGACCATCAGGATTTCCGCTTGGGTCAAACAAATCCACGCAATAACGGATATCCGGAATAACCATTCCCGGTTTTACCACATTCATGGTAATTCCTGCACCATATACAAACGGCTTGATGGTTGAACCTACCTGACGACGTCCTAAACGAACGTGGTCATAGGCGAAATAATCGATATTGGTACCACCAACCCATGCTTTTACAAACCCGGTGCTTGGCTCAATAGAGATCAAACCGGCTTGCAAAAACGATTTGTAGTAGCGAACAGAATCCATTGGCGACATAATCGTATCACGATCTCCACTCCAGGAGAAAATGCGCATTTGGATAGGTGTTTCAAAGGTATTGCTGATTTCCTGATCTGTAAAACCGGCTGCTTTCATATTGATGTAGCGGTCTGAACGTCTCATGGAAGTTCTCAGGATGTTTTTCACATCCGTATCGCTCAATTTGTTTGAGAACGGCCAGTTTTTACCACCCTTGTTGTTGTGGTCAAATTGCGGTTGCAAGGTTTCTCTCAAATGTTCATCTACTGCTGCCTCGGCGTATTGTTGCATATCGGCATTGATGGTCGTATAAATGCGTAAACCGTCGCGGTAGATATCATACGGCATACCGTCGGCGCGTTTGAAACGCAGGGAACCATCTTTTTTCTTTTCGTTTAACAAGGCAGTAACCTCATTGCGCAATGATTCACGGAAATAAGGTGCGATTCCACGTTTGTGATCCACAATCTGGTAATCGGTTTTCAATGGCAATTTGCAAAGTTTTTCGTATTCGGCACGGTCTATTTTCGTGCGAAGAGCACTGTTATCTGCGTTTGTGAGCCATTGATACAATACCTGATTTCGTCTGTTCAATGCACGCAAACTATCTGCTGTACGTGCTTCGGCAATTTCCGCTTTGGTTACTGCATTGATTCCCACCTTTTTTTTGTTGGCGATAATCTGGCGGTAATTTCTGATTTTGAAAGTGTACGGATTGTACAACGTAGGGTTTTTACACATCCCCACCAGCATAGCCGCTTCTTCTTTATTCAGATCTTTCGGTTTTTTATTGAAGTATACCTTCGACGCATTGGCGATTCCAACGGCATTGTACAAGAAATCAAACTGATTCAGGTACATGGTAATAATTTCTTCTTTCGTAAAACGTTTTTCAAGACGGGTAGCAATGATGTTCTCGCGGGCTTTTTCGTTCAAACGGCTCCACATACGACCAATACGACCACTTGGTGCTTCGTTCATTTCAATTCCCTGTGCGCGCGCCATTTCTTCGCGTTCGCGAATTTGAATGGTAAACAATTGTTTGGCCAACTGTTGCGTAATCGTAGAAGCTCCCCCTGAACCACCTGCATTGACGATTGCACGGCCAAGGGCACGTACGTCAACTCCAGAGTGATCGTGGAAACGCTCATCTTCGGTAGCGATCAATGCGTCGGTTACGTGCGACGAAATTTGGTTGTATTCAACACTTGTACGGTTGATTTTCCAGTAGCGACCCAACTCGGTTTCACCGTCGTCGGCATAGATTACCGAAGCCAATAATTCAGGCGGATTGTCGAGCATTGCCACGGGCGGCAGATCATCTTCCGATTGAAAAAGCAATAAGCAAGCAATAAAGTAGAGCGGGAACGTAGCTCCCAGCCAGTAGATGATTGTTGCGCGTTTGTGCTGTTTCTCAGTAAATACAGGACCAACAGGCTTATTTTGTTTTGCCATAAGACACTTTATGAGTGGTAAAAATAACGAGAAACTATCGAAGTTTAGTTGCTAACAAAATATAAAAAATCGTGCGACAGTTTCCAGCGTACAAATTTGCATAAAACAACAAAAGCGCCTCGTAGTTACAAGACGCTTTTCTCAACACCGAAGTGCTTATTTCTTTTTGTTGTATTCTTTGATAAATTGCTCGATAGCTGCCGTCATACTAGGTGCATTGGGCATTGGAGCGTGCACATCCAAACGCAGGTTGTTTTTGACAACGGCATTGGCTGTAGTTGGTCCGAAAGCGGCAATTACGGTAGTGTTTTGCTTGAAGTCAGGGAAGTTTTTCATCAACGACTCAATTCCGCCCGGACTAAAGAACACCAACATATCGTAGTATACATCTTCCAAGTCGCTCAAATCTGACGCAACCGTGCGGTAAAGCATGGCTTTGGTAAACGGAATTTTAGCCGCTTCCAATGTTTCCGGGATTTTATCGCGTAGAATATCCGTACACGGCAACAGGAATTTTTCCGTTTTGTGTTTTTTCACCGGATCAATCAAATCTTCAATGGTTTGTTTACCGAAGAAAATTTTGCGTTTACGGTATGTAACGTATTTCTGTAAATAAAGCGCAACGGCCTCAGAAATACAGAAGTACTTCATGGAGTCGGGTACTTCGAAACGAATTTCTTCAGCAATACGGAAAAAGTGATCAACCGCCGTTTTAGAGGTGAGAATAATAGCTGTGTATTCCGGTATATTGACTTTTTGCTGGCGAAATTCTTGCGCAGCAATCCCTTCTACGTGAATAAAAGGTCTGAAATCGATTTTCAGTTTGTACTTTTCCGCCAAATCGTAATATGGCGATTTCTCCCCCTCAGGTTTTGGTTGAGAAACCAAAATCGTCTTGATGCTCAAGGTTTTATGTAGTTTTTAATGTTAAACAATCAACCAATCCAAGTCTGAAACTCATCGTTATAAAGTAGTTTTACAACTATTAGTAGCGGCAGAATTTCAAGGGTCCAAAAGTACAAAATAATGTAATACCAAGGCACCCCTTGTTTGCTTACGATCCAAAAACCGCGTAAGAACCGTAGAAGCAAGTATGTCAAATAGGTAATAGCCATCATCCACACGCTTTTAAACACAAAATCGCGTTGGAAATAACTAACAAATAATTCAAGTAATAATAACAAACCGAAGAGTTGCGTTAACACTAAGGTAAAGTAATTGAATTCCTGTAGAATGCCCGAATTTCCACTAAAACGAACAGCCAGATTGCTTACGATTAATTGATACAGGAAGTAAATTCCGGGCACAAAAAGCGGTATGAGGAGGTGGTTCCAGTTGCTCAGCGGTTCAACCCGAAAAAACGACCAATATACCGAGCCTGCGGTGATGACCAAAAATTGGAGAATAAACAAAAGAGATGTTGCCGACCGTACTTTATATTCATCTTTGGATAGATCATCCAGCGGACGCAGAAAGAAAACAGCTTGAAAGAGGTACAAAAAGACCTGTTTTTCGCGAAAACGTGCAACCGCAACCAATAAAATACAGACTACAAAAAGCGCCAATACCACACCCGATTCCGAAGTTGTTCTCAGAGTAAGGTGCGGTGGCAATTCGTTTTGTAGTGTTAAAAGCGCTGGCATGATTTCAGTTTAGTGTAAAATCAAGGGCAAAGTTACTATTTCTTTATTGCTCCTTTGCAAAAAACGGTTTTACGGTTCATTTCGCACAAAAGCGGTGGAAACTTGTTAGACAACTAAGAGGAATCAAGAGTAGCTTTTGCCGAATTTTCTTGGATTCGGGGTTTATGCTTACTTTTGCAGTGTTAAAATGTAAACAAATAGCTGATGGCAACTGATTTATACACACATCCGGATTACCTGAACATGGATGAATTGCTTACGGATGAGCAAAAATTGGTGCGCGACGCAGCACGCGCATGGGTGAAAAAAGAGGTTTCACCGATTATCGACGAACATTATGAGAAGGCAACTTTTCCGATGCATTTGTTGAAAGGTCTTGGAGAAATTGGTGCTTTCGGTCCTTATATTCCTGAGGAGTACGGTGGTCCGGGATTGGATCAGATTTCTTACGGATTGATCATGCAAGAGTTGGAGCGTTGCGATTCCGGTCTTCGATCTACTGCTTCCGTTCAAAGTTCGTTGGTAATGTACCCGATCTGGAAATACGGTAGCGAAGCACAAAAACAAAAATACTTGCCAAAATTGGCAACAGGTGAAATGATGGGTTGTTTCGGTTTGACCGAGCCAGATCACGGATCAGATCCTGGAAGCATGATCACCAACTTCAAAGACATGGGCGACCATTATTTGTTGAATGGTGCTAAAATGTGGATTTCAAATGCGCCGTTTGCCGATATCGCTGTTGTTTGGGCGAAAGACGAAACAGGACGTATTCACGGTTTGGTGGTTGAACGCGGTATGGAAGGTTTTTCTACACCTGAAATGCACGGAAAATTGTCCTTGCGTGCTTCTGCAACCGGTGAATTGATTTTCGTGAACGTGAAAGTTCCGAAAGAAAACTTGTTACCGGGCCGCAGTGGATTGGGAGCTCCGTTGAGTTGCCTCGATTCTGCTCGTTTCGGTATTGCATGGGGTGCTTTGGGTGCTGCTATGGATTGTTACGATCAGGCTTTGCGTTATTCTCAACAGCGAATTCAATTCGGTGTTCCGATTGGTGCTTTCCAATTGACACAAAAGAAATTGGCTGAAATGATTACAGAAATTACCAAAGCGCAGTTTATTACCTTGCGTGTGGGTCAATTGCGCAACGAAGGAAAAGCTACTTCGGCACAAATTTCGATGATCAAACGCAACAACGTAGAAATCGCGTTAAACATTGCTCGTGAGGCTCGTCAGATTCACGGTGGAATGGGGATTACCAGCGAATATTCAATGATGCGCCACATGGCAAACCTTGAATCTGTGGTAACTTATGAAGGTACACACGATATTCACTTGTTGATTACAGGTATGGATGTTACAGGTATCCCAGCGTTTACACGTGAAATGCCAGAGAAAAAATAAGAGATCAATAACTGATTATAGAGCCCCGTTAGATGAAACTAGCGGGGTTTTTTGTTTCGGAAAGTTTCGAAAGAGTTGATGTTTCCTGCGCCAAGAGATCCAAGTACTCGCGACCCAATTTTACCCCGTATTCGTAGTCGGGATAGAGCGCTTTTTTCATTTTGGTAAACGAACCGGTTTGCAGATCGTGTGCCGGTGCTATTTGGCGAATGGTGACATTGTGCGGATTTGCCTCGATGAAATCAAGCGTTTGGTTGTAGCGCAAGTGATTTTCGGCAAAAACGGTTTTCAGTACTTCGTCTTTCCGATGATACAACGATCCGAGGTAATCATGAAGTGCTTGTTTTTGTCGCTGTTGAGCCGGTGACGTTCGGATAACGGTTATGTCGGTTGCACCTTGCCGGATAGCCCACTCTACCGGAATCGGGTCGCTCCAACCACCATCCATGTATTCAACTCCGTTGATGGTGTGTTTTCCTTTCGACACAAATGGCAGGGCACAGGATGCGATGAGCGCTTCAACCCAATTTTCGGGCGATGGCTCAAAATAATGCGGATTTCCTGTTTCGCGATTGGTCATTACAATGCCAATTTTCTTGTGCAACTGATGACGGATGATGTGCTGCATATCGAGTGGAACCAGTGAATCGGCAATTTCATGAAAAAAATCAACGTTTAAAATGGTTCCTGTTTTTACAATTCGGCTCAACTTGGGTTGGGTGTCTTTCATCAATTCATCTATGGATGCGATACAGCTTCCGTGTTGATCTGCCAGGTAATAAGAAAGTGCATTTGCTCCGCCCGAGACTCCGGCATAAATCATAAACGGATTGTGTTTTGCTTCTAAAAACGCATCCAATACGCCTGTAGTGAAGGCCGTTTTAAATCCGCCACCCTGGATGATTAACGCTTGTTGAGGGGTTTTCAAGAAAAGGGTTTAATGAATTGAAAAACAGTTGAATGAAGGTACGTAATATTGCAAAATGACGTGCCAAATAAACACACGTCATTTTGCAATATTACGTGGGATTTTTTCACTTTTCGGAAACCTGAATTAATTCCAATGAATCATGGTACCTGCCTGTAACGATTCATTGAATGATTCGCGCAGTTTATTCATTTTTCGCTCGGCATTTTCATCGCCTTTTTGAGCCTGATGTTTCAGCTTGTAATAATAATCGATCGAATGACCGAAGACATCTTCTTCAAGCAATTGTTTGATTTCAGAAATTCGACCATTCACACCAATCAGGAAATGTTCCATTTCACCGAGCTCATGTAATTCTTCTTCATTCAGATCGTCACGTTTTAATAGGCGCGAATAACGGGGCAACATAATGCCCAACAAGTCGATGAATCGATCAAGTTCTCGCTGAATGGCTGCTTGTTGTTCTTTGAATCCCATAACGAAAGAAAAGTAAGCTATTCTATTGAATAGACAAAGCCGAAAGCTTTTTTTAACATTTGGATTTCTGGGGTTGGAATAACCGATTCACAACATTTGCACTAATTTCGCGCTTATGGCAGGTATTTACATTCATATTCCCTTTTGTGCGAAACAATGTACGTACTGTGACTTTCACTTTTCCACCACCTTTGAATCCTATCGGGGTGAATTATTAAAAGCACTATCAACCGAATTACAATTGCGTGCTCCTTTCTGGCAAAATGAAGTGATTGATACCATTTATTTTGGCGGAGGAACGCCCAGTTTGCTTAGCGGAGCGGAAATTGAAACCTTGCTTTCAACTGTTTATACCAATTACAATGCTGCTGCTGTAAAAGAAATCACACTCGAATGTAACCCGGATGATTGTTCTACTGATCAGTTGATTGCCTGGAAAACGGCAGGTGTGAATCGGTTAAGCATCGGTATTCAATCATTTACCGATGAACAATTGGAGTGGATGAATCGCACGCATACGGCAGATGAAGGTTTTACTGCAGTTGAGCGCGCTATGGCTGTAGGATTTGACCAATTGACGGTTGATTTGATGTACGGTTTGCCCAACTTATCACAACAAGCATGGTTGGAACAATTGAATCGGGTGATCGGTTTGGGTGTGAACCACATTTCTGTTTATTGCCTTACGATTGAAGAAAAAACAGTCTTGGCATCTTGGGTGAAAAGTGGAAAGATTCATCCGTCGAATGCTGATCAGCAATCCGAACAATTTGAATTATTGGTTAAAACCCTTGCTGATGCCGGTTATGAACAGTACGAAATTTCCAATTTTGCCAGGAACGAAACGTATTCACAGCACAATACGGCCTATTGGCAGGGAAAAAAATACGTAGCTATTGGTCCTTCGGCTCATGGCTACGACGGAACGAACCGCTACTGGAATGTAGCCAATAATCAGTTGTACATTCGGCAACTGGAGAATGGTACGTTGCCCGAAACAATAGAAGAATTAACGAAACACGATCGGTTCAACGAATTGCTCATGGTCGGTTTACGGACCAAATGGGGTGTTCAAAAAGCAGAACTTACAGCATTGTTGCCACTTGATCAAGGTTGGTTGACAAAATTAGAGCATTGGAAACGATCTGACGCGCTGATAGAAACGGAAACCCATCTATTGCTTACGCCTTCCGGGCGATTGCTTGCGGATGCGATTGCGAGTGATTTGTTTGAGATTGGATAACCCAACGCTGATAATTATTGATTGGTTATTATCCCACAGATGCACAGATTTTGGCGCTGCTACAAAAGCTTCGTGTACTCAAACAAAAAAGCGCTGTCAACCTAAGGCTGAAGCGCTAAAATTATCTAACTGTGGGAAACTATTTGGTCTATTCTCCGTGCACAATCAACTTAAATCCTTTTCCGTGTACGTTCAAGATTTCAATACGCTCATCTTCTTTCAATAACTTACGAAGTTTAGCAATATAAACGTCCATAGAACGACCGTTGAAATAATTGTCATCTCCCCAGATAGCGCGCAACGCTGCCTGACGATCCAAGACATCGTGGCGGGTTTTGCACAATAGATTGAGCAACTGACCTTCTTTGGTTGTGAGTTTTTTGTCTTCTTCTTTTAAATGGAGAATACGTGAAATCGGTTCGTATTTGATATTTCCGATCATTTGGATTTCATCATCCTCGTTTTCTTCGCCACCGTTCACACGGCGTAAAATGGCCTGAACACGTGCTACCAACTCTTCCATCATGAACGGTTTGGTCATGTAATCATCGGCACCACGATTAAATCCTTCCAGTTTATCTTCCTTCATGGATTTGGCTGTGAGGAACAAAATAGGAGTCTTCGGATCAATTTGACGTACTTCTTTCGCCAAGGTAAAACCGTCCATTTCGGGCATCATGACATCAAAAATGCAAAAATCGAAATGTCCGTCGGCGAAACGCTCATAAGCTTGTTTACCATTACGCGCCAGTTCAACACTAAATCCTTTGGATTTTAAAAATGTTTGCAGCAATTGACCGAGGTTCTCATCGTCTTCGGCTAATAAAATTGATTTTTGTTTGCTCATGACTACTTTTTAATGTTAACTGTAAAAACCGAACCTTCGCCGTATTGGCTGCTTACCTGTATGTTCCAACCGAACAAAGTAACCAGTGCACTGACGTAGCTCAATCCCAATCCGAATCCTTTTACATTGTGCACATTTCCCGTAGGAACGCGGTACAATTTATCAAATATTTTTTGAATGTGTTCGCGTTTGATGCCAATTCCTTTGTCGCTCACCGAAAAAACAATCTTATCCGACTTCACTTCCAGCTTAACCGTAACGTGTATCTTGTTGGGACTGTATTTGATCGCGTTGTCAATGAGGTTGGAAATCATGTTGGTGACGTGCATGCGATCGGCCACTACAAAGACTTCTTCTTTCGGAACATCCAATACCAATTCACCGTCATTTCCGGCTATTCTAAACGATGCGGCTTTTGCTACTTCGCGAATCACTTCTACCAACGGCACTTCTTCACTGCGAATACGTAACTCTCCGCGATCGATCACCGCACTCTGGAGAATGGCTTCAACTAAGTTCTCCAGGCGTTTGTTTTCTTCGCTGATCATTTTCACAAACGGTGCCGAATGTTGCACGTTTCCACCCATCATTCCCGGATCAGACATGGCTTCACAAGCCAATGAAATGGTAGAAATAGGTGTTTTGAATTCGTGCGTCATATTGGAGATGAAATCGTTTTTGATTTCGCCCAATTTTT
>JBILJP010000045.1:0-19742 GCA_044377135.1 Fluviicola sp. | reverse complement strand
TTAGGATTCCCGCCACGTAATTCATGGTAGGAACGCTCAACCATCCACCGAAATCTTCTTCGGCCATGTGCAAAATGCGCATCAACGCACTTTTTTGTTTGCCCTCGGGATATTGATTGATGATACGTTGTACCTCAACCATCCGTTCGGCGCTGAACTGCGGCGCTACCTCATCGGCAGCATTTCCGTTTGTTATCTTTATGCTCATCTTATGCGTCCAATTCTCCGGCAATCACATTCAAACTACTCAATGTCAAAACTGCATCCGAGATGGTTTGTCCGGTAATCATTTCCGGATATGCCTGGTAATAAATGAAACAAGGTCGACGGAACTGCAAACGGTAAGGAGTGCGTCCGCCATCACTGATTAAATAGTATCCTAATTCGCCGTTTCCACCTTCAACGCTGTGGTAAACTTCACCAACAGGAACAGGTGTTTCACCCATCACAATTTTAAAGTGATAGATCAACGCTTCCATTTTGGTGTACACATCTTCTTTAGAAGGAAGGTAGAATTCGGGAATGTCTTTTGAGTGAAAATCTCCCTCAGGAAGATTGTTGTATGCCTGATGAATGATGGCCAAACTTTGGCGAATCTCTTCCTGACGAACTTGAAAACGATCGTAGGTATCACCTGCTGTTCCTACAGGAATAATGAAATCGAAATCTTCGTAAGAAGCATACGGATTCATTACACGCACATCGTAGTCAACACCTGCAGCACGTAGGTTTGGTCCTGTGAAACCATAATCCAACGCACGTTCGGCAGAAATGCCACCACCACCGATGGTACGATCCATAAAGATGCGGTTACGCGAAAGAAGGCTATCGAATTCGTTGAAATGTTTCGGGAATTCTTTGAGGAATTTCTTTAGTTTCTCGTGGAAAACAGGTGAGAAATCGCGTTCAAAACCACCGATACGACCGACATTAGTTGTCAAACGTGCACCGCATACTTCTTCGAACAATTCGTAAATGGCTTCACGCTGCTGGAACATGTAGGTAAATCCTGTCAAAGCTCCGGTATCAACCCCGATTACTGAGTTACACACCAAGTGATCAGCGATACGTGCCAATTCCATGATGATCACACGCATGTAATCTACGCGTTTCGGAACAGCTGCACCGATGAGTTTTTCAACCGTCATATCCCAACCGAGGTTGTTGATCGGCGAAGAACAGTAGTTCAAACGATCGGTAATCGGTCTGATTTGATTGTACGGACGACGCTCGGCCAATTTTTCAAACGCGCGGTGAATATACCCTACGGTTTGTTCTGAAGATAGGATTTTCTCACCGTCAACTTTCAAGACGTTTTGAAAAATACCGTGCGTTGCAGGGTGCGTAGGTCCTAAATTCAGCGTAGCAATTTCTCCATTGATTGTATCATTGGAAAAGAGGCTTTGCTTTTTTATTTGTTCAATATCGCTCATAGTTTCCTTTTGAAGCTGCATTAACATTTGCTTTTTCGATCAGCCAATGACTGATCTCACCTTCCGAAGAAGCGATCATCTTTATCTTCACGTGTGGCATCTTCCAACTGGTATTCTTTCCGCATTGGATGATAGTCCATTGAATCTTCATTGAGGATGCGCACCAGGTTGGGATGACCAACGAATTTCACACCGTAAAAATCGAAAGTTTCGCGTTCCTGCCAATTCGCACCTACATATAAATCGGTGATGGTAGCAATACTCGGATCTTCGATCGGTAAAAATGCTTTCAAGCGCAAACGCACATTGTGTACCAATGAATGCAAGTGGTAAACAACAGCCATTTCGCGACCTGTTTGCTCAGGGTAATGAACCGCACCTAATAAGGTAAGGAACGAAAGCGCTAATTCGCTATCTTCTTTCAACCACTTAATAATATCGTGAGCAGCAGAAGGAGTTACTTCAACTGTCAATAAATTATAGGGTGATTCATGTTGCAGAATCGCTTCACCGAAACGTTCTTGTAAGCGTTGCAACAGCAACTCGCTTGTGATGGGATTACTCATCTTCGTTCAGGTTGTATTTAGTCAACAAATGTTTGTATTCATCCGAGTAGCGGCGGCGCAATGATTCGTGTTTCACCAAACGGTGTACGTTCATAATTCCTTCAATGATTTGTTCAGGACGCGGCGGACAACCGGGTACGTATACATCTACCGGAATCACACGATCAATACCTTGTAATACGGAGTATGTATCGAAAATACCACCGGAAGAAGCGCAAGCCCCAACAGACAGCACCCATTTTGGCTCGGCCATTTGTTCGTACACTTGTTTCAAGATCGGAGCCAATTTCTTAGAAATGGTTCCAGCCACGATCAGCAAATCTGCCTGACGCGGAGAAAACGACATACGCTCCATTCCGAAACGGGCTACATCGTAGTTTGTTCCCATCGTTGCCATGTATTCAATACCACAGCACGAGGTAGCGAACGGAAGCGGCCACACCGAATTGGCGCGCGCTGCTGCGATCACTTTATCGAGCATCGCCAACTGGAAACCTTCTCCGTTGAACGTCTCGACGCCATTAACAACTTCTACTTTTCCCATTCTAAAGCTCCTTTTTTGAGTACGTAGAAAAATCCGGTAAGGAATAAACCAACGAATAACATTACTGCCCACAAACCGTCTAATTCCAATTCACGGAAATTAACCGCATACGGGTAGAAGAAAATAACTTCCACATCGAATAATACGAAGAGGATGGCTGTCATGAAATAACGAACAGAAACCGGAAAACGAGCGTTTCCTACTTCTTCGATTCCACATTCCCAGTTTGCATCTTTTTTCTTGCCTTTTAATCTTGGCCCCAGGAAATGGGTTACCACAAGAACCGTTACCACAAACCCCAGTGCCACAACGGCTTGGAGGAGTATCGGAATGTAATCATTTGGAGAAGACATAATCTACCATTTTTTAGACCCGCGAATTTAATATATTTTAACGGTAAGCAGGGGTAAAAAATAGTTATTTAGAATTATTCCACATAACACTGATTTCATCGATCTGAAAGGTGTTTTCTTCTTTGGATAATGGGGTTTGGGCAGATCGGGCGATTTTGCTTCGGGTAGTTTAGACTGATTTCTTTATTTTTGGGGTGAATCTAATTAAGATAACCCATGAAATCAATTATACTAACTACCTGTATTTCATTCATCACATTGTGTTCAACTTTCAGTATTGCACAATCTTTAACTTGGGTGAAACAATCCGGTACCTTAGGAGAGACAGGCAACCCTATAGCTACAAAATATGATAATTCAGGGAATTTGATCGTTATTGGTAACTATTCCGGAACAGTCGATTTTGATCCGAATGCAGGCATTACAGAACTAACAGCCATTAATGGTCAAGATGCCTTTATTCAGAAATTGGATCCTAGTGGAAATTTGCTGTGGGTAAAATCAATTAATGATTCAATCAACAACGTTGGTAGTCCGTTAAGTATTGATGCCTTAGATAATATTTACATACTTGGAATATATAGCAACACGGTAGATTTTGATCCCGGGATTGCTGTAAACAACCAAACCAGCTTCGATCTAGAAGATTTAGCTATTTTAAAATTAACCGCCAACGGTGATTTTATCTGGGTCAAATCAATTGGTGGTACAGGATATGATTCAGCAATTTCAATTGTATGTGAAAATACTAATTGCTATTTACTAGGAAAGTACAATGCGCTCAATACGGTAGACTTTGATCCGAATTTGGGCGTGGCCAACATAACTGACAACGCCACCACGGCTATAGTAAAGCTAGACACTGCCGGTAATTTTGTGTGGGCAAAAGGAATTGGCTCTCCGAATTATGATTTTCCGGTCAACCTGATGATTGACCAAAATGGCGATATTCTGTCATTAGGAAGATTTACGTATGATGCCGATTTTGATCCGGGACCTGCAACTTTAACGCTTGGAAATCTAACAGGAGGCGTAAGCACTTATGTATTAAAACTTGATCCAGCAGGAACTTTTTTATGGGCTAAAGCTTTTGTACCAACCTTTAATTCGGGTGTAGGATTCGAATTAAGCGGATCAATAGCAACAGATAGCCAAAACAATATCTATGTAGGTACTACATTTTATGATACAACCGATTTCAATCCGGATGATGTCTCTAATTTCATTGTAAATCCTGTCTTAGGAGCGTTGAATGGATTCATAGTGAAACTCAATCAATCGGGTGCTTTTCAATGGGTAAATACCTACACCACTCTATCATTCGGATATTCTGGCTTTGATATTGAAGGAAACAATTTATACACCTTGGGAAGTTATGAAAACAACTTAGTAATTACTGACCAATCCGGAAACTTGACGATCAATTCTAATGGTTTTAATGATGTTTTGATTCATAAGTTGGATTTAGCGGGCAATACCATTTCGACAAAACATTTTGGTGGTTCGGGATACGATGGCGGATCTGCTATTGATGTTAATAACATGGGGAAATTAGCCATCTCAGGGCGTTTTCAGCAAAGTGTCGATTTTGATCCTGATCTTGGAAACACTACTCTAACATCTGTTGCTTCTTCCGATGCATTTGTTGCTACATTTTCTCTTGTAGATTGTTCTTCAATCGAAACAACATTGGATAGCATTCATGCCATTAGTTGCACCACTACCGGACAAATTTTCACCACTACCGCAGGAGGAAGCTCACCATATAGCTACAGTTGGAATAACAATTTATTACTTGATCAACCCTTTTTGACAATTGATTCAACCGGTATTTACTCCTTAGTAGTTACAGATAATAATGGTTGCCAAGACAGCATCTCTGTTGTTGTAACTGATTTGTCATTTAGTGGTTCATTTGACTTAAATGTCAATTTGATAAGCAGTGATTTCCGTCCCGGATATGAAGCTACAATTGAATTAGACGCCTTCAACGACGGCTGTCTCCCGGTTTCCGGACAATTAAAACTAGCTTACGATCCTTTACTGGATTTTGTCAGTTCATCTCCTGCTCCAACATCCCAAAACGGTGACACCTTGATTTGGGATTTTACTGATATCACTTATGATTCAGCTCATTTAACACCACTAATCGTATTCAACACTTCTGTTCAAGCCGTGATCGGTGACACCATTCATTTCACCACAATCATGACACCAATTGCGGGTGATGCCGATACCACCAACAATGTGAAATACTACAGTTCACCGGTTGTGAATGGATACGATCCAAATATCAAATCAGTTTATCCTGTAGGAAAATGTGATGTTGGTTACATCAAACAAGATCAGTTGCTTACTTACACCGTTCAATTTCAAAATACCGGAAACTCCGAAGCCATTAACATTGCCGTGATTGATTCGTTGGATACGGATTTAGATTTGAACACTGTGCGTATTGTGGGTAAAAGTCACCCTATGTGGACGGAAGTTTTACCAGGAAATGTATTGAAATTTCGCTTTGACAACATCAATTTACCCGACAGCACAACCAATGAACCTCAGAGTCATGGTTATGTGGTTTTTGAAGTGAAACCGGTTTCAACATGGCTAAACCAAAACACCGAAATCTCTAATTTAGCTGATATTTATTTCGACTTCAACCCGCCCATCAGAACCAATGAAGTATCAAACCTGATTTTCCAAAATGATTTAGACAATTACAATTGTTTGGGAGCAAGTATCGAAGAAACATCTGTTGCGGAATTGATGGTGTTTCCCAATCCGGCGAATAACCAAATAACCATTCGAACAAATCAGGAATTTGCAGATGAAACCATCTTCATAACCGATCTTCAGGGAAAAATTGTATTGAGCAAAGAACATGTAAATGGTTCTGAAGCTACCATAAATGTGACTAGTTTGAATGATGGGGTTTATTTGATTCGCACTCAAACCAGCATTGCTTTAGGACGATTGGTGAAACAATAAGTTCTCAATCAACGAAACAAACCGTTAATTCATAAAAAACGACCGTTTAATCAATTAAACGATTTTTTCAGTTGTCGAACAACCTGGAATTGAAACTATTTCCTATTTTTGTTTCAGTTAGTAGAGCAGCGCATCATTTGATTTGAACCAATTGCCAAATGAAATGATGTTAACCCAAAGATTGTAGTAGGTCTTTGGGTTTTTTTATGCCTTTACTTTTTTAAATTCCTCCTACTTTTTTCTTGATAAAGAGTCAGCCACGGCTGACGAAGACGACTTGTCGCTTTAATAAAAGCGTAACAAGGAGGTAAGTAAGCAAAAAATCAAGGCTGTAGGTTCCAATGATCGCTTTTACTTCGTTATCAAAATCTGAAATCCTTACCACAAGGTGAGGTTGCGGACGAAGCGCCATTCAAGGAAAGGAAGTCAAAAAAATGGCTGTTTCGTTGTGTTTTGTCAAAAGCGCTTGCGTTTCAGATCCTGATCTGTCACTTTTGACCTTAAAACACAGAAAGAGCCATTTTTGACGAGTGGCTTGGAATGGCGCAAAAGCATTTTTGCTCCACTTTTTTTGCTTCGGAAAAAAGTGGAATGAATCACTTCACATAATCCTGCTTCTGCACCAGCATGTACTGATCATTTTCCATTCGCATATACCCTTGATCGTAACAGAAATAATAGGTGCTCCCTTTTTGCGTTTGATAAATGTTGGTGAAGTAATGAAAATTGAATCCTTCCTCTGCTAGTGTAATGGCATCCACCGTTCGTTTTCCGGAAGGATTGAGCGCTACCAAAATTCGGCGGTTTTTGCGCAAAATGTTATTGATCCGGCGCACATAACTGGTGGCATCTTCGTTGAGACGATTATTAAAGGTGTTGCGACAATAATCGGAACAAAATTTCTGATCTTTTCTTCCGGATAATTTCTGTCCACATTCCGAACACTTGCGTTCTTCCATAGCGGTAAAAGTTGAAAAACGGTTTGAATATAAGATTTTGATACTGAATTTTTGATGAAAGTTTATGGAAAAGAGTTTAAAATCCCCGGAAAAGAAGAAAAATCGTTTATGTAGAACGAAGAGCTGATTAAACATCCATCATCAAAAATCAAACATTTCAAAAAATGACTTAACAAAAATTAACAGGTCGTAAAACCTTTCTTTTACACCTTTGCCGACTATTGCTTTTCTTACTACAGCATTCGGTTTCACATATTTTATGAATGAATATCATGCTGTTGAGATGGAAAACGATATATTAGAACCGAAAACCCCATATAACTGTTCTAGGTTCTCATAAAACTGTATTTAAACGGCAAAAACTATGTTGGATTCATCGGCACTAACTCCGTCTGAACAATTGCAAATGCTTTCGGTTTCCATTAAGGAGGAAGCTATCAAATTCGAACTTCTACGTCAGGAAATAGCGAAAGTCATCGTTGGTCAGGATGCCATGGTGAAAAACCTCCTGTTGGCTTTGCTGGCAGATGGTCACGTGTTATTGGAAGGTGTTCCCGGATTGGCAAAAACATTGGCAATCAAAACACTGTCACAGGCCGTTTCAGCCAATTTTTCGCGCATTCAGTTTACACCCGATTTGTTGCCAGCCGATGTCACCGGAACCATGATTTACCAACAGAAATCGGAGCAGTTTACCGTAAAGAAAGGACCGATTTTCGCCAATTTTGTGTTGGCAGATGAAATCAACCGTGCCCCGGCAAAAGTACAGTCGGCATTGCTTGAGGCCATGCAGGAACGTCAAATTACGATTGGTGATACTACCTATCCATTGCCAAAACCATTTTTGGTGATGGCCACGCAAAATCCGATCGAACAAGAAGGAACCTATCCGCTTCCGGAAGCTCAGGTTGACCGTTTTATGCTGAAAGTAAGCATGGGCTATCCGTCGAAACAAGAAGAACAATTGATTTTACGCAGCAATGTGCGGGCTGAAGGTTTAGCGACTGTTTCGCCGTGCATTCACCCAGATGATATTATTAAAGGAAAACAATTAGCCCGATCTATTTACCTGGATGAGAAAATAGAACGTTACATTGTAGATATTGTGGCGGCATCGCGCAACCCGGAAATAGCCGGATTAGGACAACTGACCAAATACATTTCTTACGGAGGTTCGCCCCGCGCCACGATCAACTTGGCATTGGCCGCCAAAGCACACGCTTTCCTGGAAAGACGCGCTTTTGTGATTCCGGAAGATGTGCGCGCTATTAGCATGGATGTGTTGCGTCACCGCATCGGTTTGACCTACGAAGCAGAGGCCGATGGTGTAACTGCTGAAAAAGTGATCGAACAACTGATTCAACGCGTCGAAGTTCCTTGATTTCGTAACTCATGGACCATCAGGATTTACTCAAACGGGTTCGTACCATCGAACTGAAAACACGCGGTTTGGCCCAACAGGTCTTTTCGGGTGAATATCAGTCTGCGTTTAAAGGTCGCGGTATGTCGTTTAGTGAAGTCCGCAATTACCAATTTGGCGATGATGTGCGCAGTATTGATTGGAATGTAACGGCTCGTTTTCAGGAACCTTACGTCAAGATTTTTGAAGAAGAGCGCGAACTTACCGTGTTATTGATCATCGACCTTTCCGGATCCATGTATTTCGGACAAACCAACGATTCAAAATTTACAACCGCTGTTGAAGCCGCAGCAACCCTGGCTTTTTCCGCAGCGAAGAAAAACGATAAGGTCGGCGCCATTTTTGTCACCGATAAGGTAGAAAAATACATTCCTGCCGAAAAAGGCATCAAGCATGTCTATGCCATGATGAAAGCCTTGATTTATTTCAAACCCAATCAGGCGTTAACCGATCTAAATGCCGGAATGAAATATGCCGTGAACGTGCACAAAAAACGCTGTATTTGTTTCCTGATCAGCGATTTCATGGACTTACCGGGTATCAAAGACGGCTTGACAACACTTTCGCGCAAACACGATTTGGTGGCTTTGCAACTGGAAGATGAAGGTGAAAACAGTTTGCCGAATGTGGGTTTTGTGCAGTGGATTAACGCCGAAACCGGTCGAACAACCTGGGTAGACACTTCTTCAGCTAGCGTGCGTCAGGAATATGCCCAACGTCAGCAAAAACGCAAAGAAGTTAATAAAGAGATTTTCGATTCGCTCGGCATTGATCATTGTGTTTTGAAAGGCGGAAACTCCATTTTTATGCCGCTCATGCATTTATTCAAGCAACGCAAATGAAATGGATGCTCTACATAGCGGTATTGATGGTTTCCGGACAATTGTTCGGTCAGCAATTGCGTACGTGGTGGAGTACCAACAGTTGTGAGATTGGTGAACAAGTTGTGTTGACCATTCAACTGAAAAAAGCACCGAAAAAAGTTGATTTTAAATCGTATACAGCTGAAGTTCCGTGTGAAATCAAAAACGATTCTTCTACCCTTACTACCGACGGAACACTTGAAATAATTGGAAGTTTTAGAGATACAAGCTATCAACGAAACGGTCAGAAAATCTGGGAAGGACGTTATACAATCACCGCCTGGGATACAGGAGTTTATATTTTTCCGGTGGTTCAGGTGGCACTTCCAGATTCGGTTTATACAGCAAAACCACCATTGCTTACTGTTGTTTTCAAGAAGAAAAAAATCGGGGATGAATTAGACGAAGTACCAGTAATCATTGAAACCGACTATTGGCGTTGGCTAAAAGATTATTGGTGGATCGGACTTTTTCCGATAGCGCTAATTGTTGTTTTATGGATTCGCAAACGCAACAACAAACCTGTCATACGAGTGCTTTCGCTGAAAGACAGAACCTTACTTGGGTTAGATGCGTTAAGGAAGGAAGCTTATTGGAAAAAAGGAGATATCAATCGCCATTACATCGAGTTTTCGTTTTTATTGCGGTCGTTTTTGAGTGCACGTTACGGATTAAACATCATGGAACGCACCACCTATGAAACCATTGCATTATTACGCGCCAAGGAAATTCCTGAACCTACGTTAGAGCGAATTCGGTTGTTATTGCAGGAATCAGACATTGTAAAGTTTGCACTTGGCATTCCCGATGAAGAAAGCATTGTACTGGGCATGAATTATTTGGAACAACTAATCTTGGAATTGAGTCCGTTGGAATTGATCAATGAGTAGATACTGGAACATAGCGGTTTGGCAATACGACTTCTACGCACCCGAATGGTTGTGGCTATTGCTTGCTGTGCCGGTTATTTTTGGAGTACATTATTACCTTACACGCAATCATTCCGGACACTTGCGCTTTTCACGCTCAGAAGAAGAACAACATTCCCTCGGCACAAATTGGGTGCGCTATTTCCGCTGGGGAATTGCTTTCCTACAGATTTTTGCTGTTTCGTGCATGGTGGTAGCAATGTGCAAGCCTTACCATTCAGGTTACGATCCGCCAAAAATTGACTACAAAAACGGAATCGACATCATTTTATCCATTGACGCTTCAGCATCGATGCTGGCGCAGGATTTTCAACCCAACAGATTGGAAGCCGCCAAATCGGTCGCGCAACAATTTGTGGATACCCGAAAAGGCGATCGCGTTGGTTTGGTGGTGTATGAAGGTGAAGCTTATACGGCTTGTCCGGCCACACTTGACTACCCGATGCTCAAAAAACAAATTGCCGAAATACAACCCGGTTTTCTGGAACCAGGAACTGCGGTCGGAAATGGATTGGGTGTTGCCGTAACCCGCTTGCGTAGTGATAGTTTGAAATCAAAAGTCATTATCTTACTTACAGACGGAAGTAACAATGCAGGAACCATTGAACCGATGGAGGCAGCTAAACTTGCCCGCGAGAAAAAATGCCGTGTATATACCATTGGCGTTGGTACGCGCAGTATGGCGCCTACTCCGGTAATGACTCCGTACGGAATATCCTATGAAAGTTTACCGGTAGAAATAGACGAAGCTACCTTGCAAGCCATTGCTGATGAAACCGGCGGAAAGTATTTTCGCGCAACGGATGAACACAGTTTGGCAACCATTTACGGTGAAATCGACAAATTGGAAAAACGCAAAATGGAAGACATGCATTTCGGTGCAGAACCGCCTGTAACCATACTACCGTTTCTCCTATGGGCCATTGCTGCATTAATAGGCGCATGGACACTCAACAGCATAAAATTCAAACTGGATGACTAAGCAACTTAGTGATGTATTCCGAAAACTGGTCATTTGGACGCTGATCTCTGAAGTTGCATTCTGGGCAATAGCCGGCGTGCTATACGGTTCGCTTGAATTATCAGGAGCTACCTTTCAATTCCTTCATCCGGGCTTTTTCTGGATGCTGTTGTTTATTCCCGGCATTTTGGTTGCTTATCTTAAACGCTGGCAATGGAAAAGCGAGTTGTATGACAACTACCGCGGCATGGGGAAAACCCGTATGCTTTGGGTAACATTTCACCCGCTTCGTTACTTCCTGCAGTATTTTTTCGTGCGCAACATTCTTTTTTTCCTCGTGATTGCTTTGGTTCAACCAGCCATGGGAGATCGAAAAGTAAAAGGTTCCAAACGCGTGCTAGATTTGGTCATTTGCATGGATGTTTCATCCTCGATGAATACCGTTGATATGGATGCCACCTCATCGCGATTAACCGTAGCAAAACGCGGGGTTATTCAATTGCTCAACAGCTTGAAAGGAGAACGCGTTTCAGTAGTGATTTTTGCCAACGAAGCTTATACGCAACTGCCACTTACCATGGACTACGGTGCGGCCAAAATGTTTGTTCAGGAAGTAGAAACCGATATGATTACCAACCAGGGAACCAACATCGGCGCGGCTCTGGAAATGGCACAAGTTCAGTTCATAGACAGTGAATCGGGGCATGCGGTATTGGTCATTACCGATGGCGAAGATCATGAACAATTGTGGCGCGAGCAAGTGAACAAAATTGTAGAAAAAGACATCGAATTGAGTTATTTCGGGATCGGTACCGAGCAAGGCGGATTGATTCCCAACGACCCGAAAGACCCAACTTTAGGCTATAAACGCGATGGTGGAGGAGCAGTGGTTTCGCGCTTAGATGTAGGCGGTTTAAAACGCATGGCAGATGCTACCGGAAGCGCCTTGCATTTTGCCAATTCGGCTTACCCGGATATGTCGCAAGTAGCAACCGATATTTCTTCCGTGAAAAGCAAAACAGTGAAGAATTTGGAATTTACCGTTCAACGCAATTACTATCAAATTCCACTCTCAATTGCCTTTTGTTGCTTTTTAGGGTATCTTTTTGTTCCATTTTTCGTAAATCGTTCACAGTCATGAAAACAGTAGTTCTACTTTGCTTTTTGATCGTAACGGTTGCTTCCAATACAGGAATGGCGCAGGAATGGCGCGATACATTGAATCATGCCCGCGAGTTGTACAAAAAAGGCAATTACAAAGAAGCGTTAAAGTATTATAAATCCGCCGACCGATTAGCTCCAAATGACGTAGATTTGTCAGAGGAAAAGGGTCAATCGGCCTATCGTGCAGGAAAGTACAAAGAAGCGGAAGAAGCTTTTAGAACAGCTGCAAGTAAGCAAACCGATACCAAGCGAAAAGCTTCGGCTTATCACAATGTGGGAAATTCGCGCATGAAACTAAAAGATTACGGCGGTGCCGAAGAATCGTTTAAGGAAGCGCTGAGACTTGACCCGAATAATGAAAAGGCGCGTCAGCAATTGGCCGAAGCCAAACGATTGAAAAAACAAGAAGAAGAACAAGAGAAGAAAAAACAACAAGAGAATAACGAAAACGACCCCAAAGATCCGGGAGACAAACCCAACGAAGGTGGTGAACAACCCAAAGAAGGAGAAGGAAAGGGTCAAAACAACAATAAGCCGAAACAACCGCAGGAAGGTCAAAACAAGCCGAGTAACAACGACGCCAAACCCCAACCCGGAAGTGCAAGTAAAGAACAAAAATTGGCAGACAAGCAAACCGAGCGCAAACTCGATGAGTTGATGCGACAAGAAATGGATGCCAAGAAACGATTGGATGGATCGAAAGGAAAAACAAATGGATCAAAAGCAAAAAAAGACTGGTAGGCTGTTGCTGCTCTTAGCATGCTTGTTCCCCGCATTGGGGACATGTCTGTTTGCGCAAAAACCAGTGGTATCGCTTACGGTGAGTGACAAAAATGTGGCTCCGGACGAAACCGTAACCGTAACTGTTACAACCAATCTGAACGGTACGGTAAAGGTTGATTATCCGCTTGAATTTTCAGTTGATTACGGACTCATGAACGGTATGGACCAAAAACTTGATGCTTCTACCGGAAAAATTAAAACCTATTATTACGTTCAACAAAGTGGTTCATTCCACAAAGAAGGAAGTTATACGTTTTTTGCTACGGTTGACTATCACGGTAAAACGTACAAATCGAATAAAATAACACTGAAGATTTCAGAAGAAAATGAAGACGATGAAGAAAATCTCGGCTACAACTCCAAAGATCCTATTTTCGGTGTGATTCAAGCTAAAAAAACCACCGTTTACGAAGGAGAATGTGTCTTGCTAAAAGCCAAGGTTTTTTCGCGCTACAACATCTATTTCTTAGAAGGCTACAAACCATTTGAGGCCGATAAAAATGCCGAAGAACATGTCTTCCAAAATTCACATCCGATCGTGGAAGAGACCAAGTACAATGGCAAAAACATCTTAACGTTCGACTACGGAAAACAACTCATATTCCCTATTTCTACCGGGAAATGCAAAATTCGTCCGTTTGAAATGTCCCTGCGCTGCCACACCTCTTTCTTCGACAAAACCATCAACTTTAAATCTTCATCTGCCCTATTGAACGTAAAACCGTTACCCGACGGTGCTCCGAAAACATTTATTGGTGGTGTGGGACAATTTAAACTGGACCAACTCTTGGGCAAAACCAAGATCAAACAAGGCGATGTGTTTTCGCTTACGCTAGTAGTTTCCGGTTTGGGGAACTTACACAATATCAATCCTCCGGTATTGAATTTACCGAAAGGATGCGTGGTTTACGGCGATCCGGAACGCAAAGAAGAATTTCAGTTTACCGAAGAAGGTGTAGAAGGAAGTATGACGTTTGTCTACAACATTCAGGTAGGAAGCAGCGGAAAAGTGGATTTTGATGCCCAAGCCATTTCGTATTTCGATCCTGAATTGGAAAAATACGTTACCGTTCGTGCGGAAGCCTTTTCACTTGAAGTGGAAAAAGATGCTTCGTTTCAACCAATCGCCGATCATTCGCAACCAACACCAACGCATCTTGGTCAGGAAATGAGACAAGGTTCTCCTGAAAATAACAACGAACAAGAAGGATCGAACACCACATTGATTGTTGGTATTGCTACTCCTGTGTGCTTACTTGGTTTGTTGTTGTTTCTCTTTATGGGCAAACGCAAGCGTAAGGAAGACGAAGAAAAATCGACGGATGTGGCACCACAATTGGTTTTTGCGCCTGTTGTAGAACAAACCGATTTCTGGAAAATGGCAGAAGCCGCCATAGGTGATAGCAATCAATTTGCCATTGTATTGCCAAAAGCCATTATTCAACGCCTGGAAAAACACCTGCGTCAGGAATTTCTTACACGCGAAAAAGCCATGTCTCTCTTGGCTGACAAAGATGCCGATCTGGCGCACAGTTTACGCGAAATCATTGAAATTTGCGACCACTTCCGCTATGGATTCGGCGGAACGGAATTGGATACGGCGGCGTTGTTTGAACGTGTGAAAGTGTTGTTGGGGAAGATTTAAGCAATCTTAAAAACAAATGAACCCTTAATCATCTTAAGGTTCTGTTAATTCGTAATACAAGTAAAATCGTTCTAGATTTAGGATTATCAATTGAAAAATAAAGTTCAATTGAGTTATCTTCGTGATTGATTACAATTTTAAATGAGAAAATAAATACTTGTATTCACAATTGATGTCTAGAAAAGTATTGCTTTATCCAATCAGTGCATAGTGGGGAAGAGAATTGGAACTTCTGTAATAGATTAATCGTATCAACAATCGAAATAGTAAAACATGAAGGAAATGGATCTAGTGAAAAATTGGTTGGTCGAATGAGCACACTGGGGATTATTAATAATGATATAGCTAGTTATAAACAGTTAATAGATCTTTATCATTCGAATAAAAACAGTTTTTTTGGTAAAATTGATTTACAATTGAATGGATTTTTTGCTGCTAACATGAGCGCCGCACTCGGTGGTGTTTTAGATCTTTTTGCAGAAAACTTAAATGAAATTCGCCTGACAATTATAAATTCGTCAACAGAGCAAATTTTACTAAAAAATGATTTTTTATCCTATTTCGGTTATACTCGCATCCCTGATACAAATCATACTACAATTCGATACCAAAAATTAACACCTACTGATGGCAAATACTTCAATAGTTATGTGGTAAATGAATTGATTGAGCGTAACGAATTACCCAAAATGTCAGAGGTCGTAAAAGAAAAAATGGCTGAAAAGATTTATGAGATTTTTGTAAATGCCCAAATGCATAGTGATTCTAAAAACATTTATACCTGTGGGCAATTTTACCCCAACAAGGATAAAATTGAATTTACAATTGTTGACGTTGGCATTGGATTTAAAAGACGTATTAATGAACGGTTTAACAGCAGATTATCATCTGTTCAAGCAATAAAATGGGCAACGGTTGACAGGAATACAACGAAAGAAAGTATGACCGGTGGAATTGGATTGGCACTTCTAAAGGAATTCATTACCTTGAATAATGGAAAAATGCAAATTGTAAGCGATGACGGTTTTTACGAATACAGTGGACAAGGCGAACTAGAATTTATTTTCGACAAAGCCTTTCCAGGAACAATTGTAAATTTACAATTTAGGACAGACGACAATAGTTCGTATATTCACCGAAGTGAAATAACTGTCAATGATTTGTTTTAACTAAACAATGGAAAGTACAACAATTAATATAGTAAATGTAGTAGGCGATGCTTTTTGCGTTGAAGCTGATGACGGACAAAAAGTTTATAATCTCATCAAAAGAGCTTATACAGAGAAAAGGAAAGTTGTTTTATCATTCCTAAATGTCGAAATGTTAACAACTGCATTTTTGAATACTGCAATAGGTCAACTTTATGGTAATTATAAGGAAGATTTCATAAAAGAAAATTTAACTGTTGAAAACGTTTCTCAAAGCGGGTTGATCTCAATTAAACGCGTTGTGGACACAGCAAAGCTTTATTATAAAGACCCTGATGCTATGCAACGTAGTATTGATGATATATTAGAAGATTAAGTACTTATGAACCATCGCTATTCACTTGAAACAATTCACCAGTTACAAAACAGGAAAGTTTGTTTTGATGCCAATGTGTTGATCTATATTTTCTGGCCAACTGGCTCAAGTTATTCAAGGCATTGGGAAAGCAAATATTCAACAATTTTAAGAAAACTATTAAGTCAAAATATCGATTTATGCGTTGATTATATTGCACTTTCAGAATTTGTAAATCGTTCTCATCGGATGGAATACGATAAACATCTACTCACTCATAACAATTTGGACAAAAGGACTTTCAAGTATAAAGATTTCAGAAGAAGTACTGATGGGGAGTTGGCTATGGAAGACATCTATGAAATAATCAAAACAAATATCTTAAGTCGATTTATTACAATTGGAAAGAACTTTTCCAGAGAAGATATTGAGTCTTTTCTCACAGTTGAACAGCTAGATTTTGGGGATAAGGGAATTTTACTGACCTGTCAAGAAAATGATTGTATTCTTCTTACCAACGATGCTGACTACCTTAATGCTGAAATCGATCTACTCAGCGTTAATCCTAAGTTATTTACTATTTGATAAAATATACATTAAAGTAATTTCCTAAATGAGGTTTATTACTTCTATTTAAATTCATTTTCAAATAATCACCAAAACCGCGCACTTAATCAACCGGCAATCGCGCCTTATAAAACCACGTGTTCCGATCGCATTCTTTCAGACACTTTTGGATAGTCATTTATTCAAAAACTATGAAAACGCTTGCTTCCTCCTCATGCATTGCAATCATTGCTTCACTCTTCATTTTCCTAAGCGGTTGCGGTTCGGGGAAACCCGAATTGGTGAAGGTAGATCCCGCATTTAATGAATACATCTCGGCTTATTCGTCGGGGATGCGTTCGCGCAAAAATAATATTCGCATTGAACTGCAGGATGTACTGACCAATGAAGTCATGGAAAGCATCAGTAATAATGGACTTGGCTTGCCCGATTCTGCACTCTTGAAAGATGTGTTTACGTTTGAACCCGAGATTAAAGGTCACGCTATCTGGACCGATGGTCATTCCATTGAATTTGTGCCGGATGAACCGTTGCCTGTGAATCAATTCTACGACGTTTATTTCGATTTGGACAGGTTGACGCAGGTGAAAGACGGTTACGAAGAGTTTCATTTTCAATTTGCCACCTATCAGCAGGAACTCACAGTAAGCACAGACGGGTTGTTTAGTCAGGATGATTACAATTCGCAGTGGAAAAGTCTGCGCGGTGATTTACGCACACATGATTACGAAGACACAGCCATGTTGCGCAAAACACTTCAAATTATCCAAAATGGAAAGGAATTGCCTTTTACTCTGGAAACGTCTTACGAAGACAATATGTACTATTTCCAAGTCGACAGCATTCAGCGTGGAAAAGACGAAGGAAAAGTCATTGTAACCTGGAACGGCGCTCCGATCAACGCCATGAACCGCGGAAAAAAAGAAATTATAGTTCCTGCTTTGGGTGATTATACCGCAATCAGTGCTAAAGTGGTGGATGAAGGCGATCAGTATGTGGAAGTAGATTTCAGTGAACCCATTCTCGCATCGCAAGACTTCAATGGAATCATTACCATCGACGGCATTGACAACCTCACCTATAACGTTACCGGAACATTGGTGACCGTTTACCTTCCCAACCGCTTTGTAGGCGAACATACCTTGCGTATTAGCGACGGTCTGCGCAATGTCATGGGCTATCAGATGAAGAAACCCTATTCTACAGAATTGGTATTCAACGAACCCAGCCCAATGGTGCGCATCAAAGGCAACGGAAGCATTCTTCCCAACTCACAAGGATTGATTTTTCCGTTCGAAGCCGTGAGTTTGAAAGCTGTTGATGTACGCATTATCAAGATTTACGAAAACAACATCCATCACTTTTTGCAAATCAATGATTTGGATGGCGACGACGGTTTGACGCGTTTCGGAAAAGTAATTGCCGAAAAGAAAATTTCCCTCGATTACGATAAAAGCATGAACCTGAAACAATGGAACACGCACGTCATCGACCTCAATAAATTCATCAAAGCCGATCCGGGGTCTATCTACCGCGTGAGTATCAAGTTTCAGAAAGAATACGCCGTTTGTGACTGCCCGGTAGAGGAACCCGACGAAACAGAAGAAGCAGCTTCGGAATACGAAGAAGGCAACGATCCAAGTTGGTCGGAAGAAAACTGGCATGGATACGGTTTTGATGACGGTTACGACAACTGGTATTATTACAGCGATAATTCTTCACCATGTAGCGACGATTATTACGAAGGTCGCGCCGTAAGTCGTAACATTTTGGCTTCCGATTTGGGAACCGTTTTTAAACTAGACGAAGATCATCTTTCGCATACATTTGTGAGTGATATGCTCACTACGGCTCCCGTTTCAGGGGCGCAAGTCACCTTTTTCGATTTCACCAAACAAGTCATTGCACAAGGCGTAACAAACGGCAACGGAATGCTCGAAATCCGCTTGAAAGAAAAACCGTTTCTGATGATTACCAAACGTGGCGATCAACGCGGATACATGAAATTGGGCGACGGTTATTCCAACTCGCTCAGTGAATTTGATATTGAAGGTGAAGAACTGCAAAACGGCGTGAAAGGTTTTATTTATGGCGAACGCGGTGTTTGGCGACCGGGCGATTCCTTGTACCTAACTTTTGTTTTACAAGATTTACTTAAGAAATTACCGCCCAACCATCCGGTAGGGTTCCAGCTCCAAGATCCGAACGGACAAGTGGTGGATGAACAGACACGCGTAAAACACGTCAACGGAATGTACGATTTCAGAACGGCTACTGCAACCGAAGCTCCAACCGGAAATTATACGGCCATTGTCACCGTCGGGAATCGCACGTACACCAAAAACCTTCGGGTAGAAACCATCAAGCCGAATCGGTTGAAAATTCTGATGAATGTAGACGGTGATCTTGCCAAAGACAGCACAAAACTTGCAGTGAAATGGCTTCACGGAGCTATTGCCAAAAAACTGAGGGCTACCGTTTCGGTGAAAGTAAGTCAGCTGGAAACCGCTTTCGACAATTATAAAGGTTATACCTTCGATTCACCCGTTCGGACCTGTCATACCGACATGGAATTGATTTACGACAGCTTCCTCGACGACAAAGGAGAAGCGTGGGTCAAAACCAAACTCGATGTTGGAACCACCGCTCCGGGAATGCTCCGCGCGCACTACATAACCAAGGTTTACGAAGCCGGTGGCGATTTCAGTATCGACCGCAGCAGCGTCAATTATTCGCCGTTTGAAACCTATATCGGGTTGCGCAAACCTGCCAATGCACACATGGACGGAACCCTGGAAACCGATCAGCGACACACCTTCGATTTGGTAGCGCTCACCGAAGACGGAAAACCATCCAAAGCTGATAAAATTCAAGTAAAAATCTACAAACTCGAATGGCGCTGGTGGTATGAAAAAGACGACGAAAAACTCTCGGATTACATGGCCAGAACCGGAACCATTGCCATCAAAGACACCGTGGTTTCGGCTAAAAACGGAAAGGCAAATTTCCACTTCAAAGTGCAGTCGCCCGACTATGGCCGTTACCTCATTACTGCCACCGATTT
>JBILJP010000044.1:0-19794 GCA_044377135.1 Fluviicola sp. | reverse complement strand
TGAATTATGAATTATGAATTATGAATTATGAATTATGAATTATGAATTATGAATTATGAATTATGAATTATGAATTATGAATTATGAATTATGAATTATGAATTATGAATTAAAACGGATCTGAAGAAAACAGTTGCCACATGAAGGCAGAACTATTTCATATTTCGGGTGGTGAACTCTGGGAACCGGGAATGCATCCTGATGATTTGTATCAACTAATCGGAAGCTCGAAAGAACTGGCTATGCAATCGAGTGAACGGCTTAAATGATAGGTGCTAAGACTAAAAATTTTAGCCCGTTTGATGCAATCGATTGAATGGTTCAAAAAATGAATCACCTCAATGATAACAATGAGCTTTTCTTCCGAAGAACGGCACCAATGTTCTAAAACACAGATGCCGTTATCACGAGTAAAAACAACGCAAAGCGACGGTTAACTGATGATTTTATGCAGGTTGGTAGGCTGATAAAAGTCGGATTTGTAGAATTCGGGGGCCATTTGTGCGCTGATGCACATATCTCCGCCAAGCGGCCCACCAGCCTGACTCAACGCCATATTGGTAATAAAACCGCTTTCGTAGCTCTGTGAAGAGAAATTTCCTGAAGGTTGAATACAGAAAAATTCCTGAATACCCGATTGTCCGGCCCAGGCTGACTGCACCATGGTGTCATCTACTATGGTAACAGTAGGCGCTTTCGGATCGGTGACATCCAGCACACCGTATTGCACACACAGCATGACATTAAATTCGTCTCCGTTTTGGATTGGCTGAAACTGAAAACCCGTAACAACCGGAATATGGTTTTTATTGGCGTGAACCGGAATTGGGGGATAAGCATCGTTGAAGGTACCCAGCTTCACTTCGTGGTTGAGGTAATAATCCTCGCGCTTGTAATGATAACTCCATTTTTCGGGGTCTTCATAAAACCATGGAGCTGGCCATTGCTCGTTGACCACCGTTAACTCCATATCAGCTCCAATTTGCACCACTGTTCCGGAAAGCCCAAAATGACAGTGGTCGTAGCTGTATTCTTCTGTGCCAGACATCTGAATATACGAAATTTGAACAGCCGAAAAGAATGCATTGGAATATGCTCCGTTGAGTGAAATTGGCTGGGAATAAAAACTGCTCGGGTTGGGGCGGAAGCGTTCAAAATGAGAATATCCCGGAGGTGTGGTGCAACAAAGGGCGGGCGTAAAAGCAGCTGTTTTGTACTGATCGCCCGGATTTCCAGTATTCAGACTATCCAGCACGGTTGCAAAGTTATTCCAGATACTTCCGGTTTGATTGTACGCTCCGAAATGCGCGTCGATTGCCGGTTTCACGGAGAGTTTGTCGCATTTCACACCATTCGGTTCTTTCAGTAGGATGTTGTTGAGTAGCAGCAATGCCGAATCGTGCACATAATAGGCTAGTTTTACCAGCATATTGATGCAATCCATGAATTCCATTACTGAATTAAACAAGGTATTGTAACCGATATTTCCCAATAAAGACCGATTGGTATACACTTGTGCTTTTTGGCAGATTTTCAGCCAAACGTCAATGGCATCCGATCCTACAGCTTCAATTGGACCGAATGAACTGAATATCCCCACCAAACTGGCTTCCTTGTGATTGTAAAGTGTGTGACTCGAAAACCATTTTTGCATATCATCCAATCGACTGCGGTGCACAACTCCATCGGAACCCGTATACCCCAAACACCAGTCTTTGTAGTGAATCACCGAGCTTTCAAATTCGATGGTAAAATGGCCATTGGCGTCTTTGGTGACCGTACTCATGGCGTTTTTGTACGACGTCAGATCCTGACCGATGGTGTTCAACGTTTGATTGATCGGACTCCACAGCTTCAGTAATTCGGCTTCATCCAATACATTCACCACATTGTTAAATCCGGTGATGACGTCGTTTGTAAGCTTATTAATGAGCGAGTCCAGTTCCGAATTACCGAAAATGATCTGATCCAGTAACTTCATTTCGTCGTTGCGATGTGCATAAACGGCACCAATGGCTTTTGTGAGGGTAAGTGCTTCTTTAAAATTAATTGACATATCTTATTCATTTAGTAGTTAATCATCGTCCGACCTTTGGGCGATGCAATCAAAACTATAGCGAAAGAACCGACACCGGCCTATTTTGATATGAAGAGACGATTTTTGTTGTGAACGAATGATTCAGCTGAAAACCTTCGGAAGAAAAAGAAACGGTAACAAGTTGGTGAGAGCGATCGGAGTAACGAAACGACAATTGTGTGCAGTAAAAAACAATAATCGTATTTTAGCTACCATGACAAAATTGAACCTCCTGCTGATCGGGTTGCTTGTTGCGGCCATCGGTTCGTGCGATTTTAGCACGCATCACTATGTGAGTTATGAATCGACAGACGATAACGACTTTCTAACCCAAGTAGGATGGGGGATGGAAGAAAAGAACTGCTCTATCTACACAGAAGATACCACATTGATTTACAATAAAGTGCAACTGCTTTTTTACAGTAATCAATCAACGGTAAACAGTTATCCGAAACCGGGCTACGAATACATTTATGGCGACACCAATAATTTAATTGATTCGGTGAAAATCATTGAGTATTATTTTGATATTCAGGTATCTGATAATCAGGTTACAGACAACGATTCGATTGGCGTTATTTTCTACAACGGAAAAAAGATTGTGCGTACGCAGGTTCTTTACAAAGAAACCAGTGAATCGGAATTTTTGGATAGAGTTCCGTTGCCGAAGTTGCATTGAAGGATTTATAATAAAACCTTCTTCTACTTTTTTCTTGATAAAAAAGTAGGCAAAAAATCAAGGCTGTAAGTAACCATCTTGAGAACTACGGCTTGTTTAGCTACCTCAACCCAACTCGCTAAACGTCATTAACGGATTGTTTTGCAAACAACCCGATGACTGGGCTCAAACAGGGCATCGGTTACGCTTAACGCACCTTGTTCTCTTGCGATTGTTACTTAATGCCTAGAAGATTTACTACTTAAAAAGAGCTATTTCCATCAGCTTTTCACTTTTTTCATGCCAACTTTTTTACTAAATTCAAGTAAAAACGTATATTTGCAACTAGTTATTAGTTGCAATAATTGATTGCAACATGAGTAAAATAGAAAAGTTAATTGCACGGATTAAATCCAATCCGGTTGATTTTACATGGGAAGAGTTAGTGAAGTTGTTAATATACTTTGGATATATGGAACTTAAAACGGGGAAAACCGGAGGTTCCAGACGTAAATTCATCGGGCCGAATCAAAACATTATTAGCTTACACAAACCACATCCCGGCAACATTGTGAAACAATATGCTTTGAAACAAGTGATTATTCATTTAGGAATTTAGCCATGAAAAACACGCTCACATACAAAGATTACATCGGAACGGTAGAATACGATGCCGATAACGAATTGTTTTTCGGTACCATTCACGGCATCAATGATTTGGTGAATTTTGAAGGAACAAGTGTTCAGGAATTAAAAACCGCTTTTGAGGAAGCCGTTGACGATTACCTCGAAACATGCGAATCGTTAGGGAAAACACCCAATAAAACCTATAAAGGAAGCTTTAATATTCGCGTCACAACAGACTTGCACCGGAAATCGGCATTGATTGCAGCCAAAAAAAACGTAACGCTAAACGATTTTGTGAAATGGGCGCTGGCGTATGCCATTGAGCATGAGGATCAGTTTGCACGCGGATAAAAAGAAATCCCTAGGCTTTGAACCATTCCTAGCTGCTCATGAACATCACTTGCTTTTACCGATGTACGTAATCGGGTGAATCTCCCAACAGGATTTGCGCCAGACATTTTTACTTGTGCAGGTTTTGCAGTAATTAATGGAGTTGCGCTCGTGTTCGCTATCGTAAAATAAATACCCTCTGATGGTGACTTTCTGATTTTTCAAGAGCTTTAAGGAGTCCATCACATTCTTGTGCAAGGCTTTGTAAGAAGGCGTGATTTCTACCACCATGTAGTAATCATTGATTTTATCCGCAAAACTCAGCGAATCGCCGATATTCAAGTGAATATCCGCTTTTGTTTTGTCTGAATCTGCCTGGTAACAATTGCACGATTCACCTTTTTGCTCTTTATAATCAATTAGGTACACGTCTTTCAACTCAACATACGTTCCTTCTTTCCAATTGCCTTTGTCGTCTACTTTTTCACGACCATTCAGCCATTGCGCATACGATAACGCCGTAGGTTTTTCGGTAGGTTCGGCAACCGATTTATTTTTGCGCTTGTTCAATTCTTTTTTCTCGGCTGATAGCGGTTTAGAACCGGCCTTTTCACGTCCTTCGTCCGGACAAACAACGTCGGTAATTGTTACCAGCGAACCGGTAGAAACCAAGCCATATGTTGCTGTGGTTAAACAGGTCAAAACGGCCAATCCGATCAGTAGGTTATTTTTCATGAATATGGGTTTTAGGGTTTTTGCAGTAGTTAAACGTCAGCGTATGCTATAAAACAAGAGGACTACTTCATTCTATCCTTCACAATTTCAATGCGTGCCACAATCCGTTCGTGATCAGGAGCCAATTTCAAACCGTCTTCCAATACTTTTAAAGCCGCTTTGTACTCATGTTGTCGCGCTAAATAAGATCCTGCTTCCGCAAAAAGCCAACCAACCAATTCCTGATCCAACACCTCTTTATCTTCCATGGCATCGCGGGTTTGAAGCGCCAAGTCAAAATATTTTTTGCCGTTTTCGCCCTCATCATCGCCATAAAATTCGTTGGAAAGTTCGGAATAGACATAGAAATAACCCATCATAAATAGGTTGTGTGTTTTTAAAAAGGGGTAACGGCCGGCAAAACCATCCATTTTTTCCAACAATTCCTCACTTTCGTATTTATCCAAATTTTGAAGGATACATTTTGCAAGCCATAGCTGAATACCCGGAATATCCGGTGAACTATCATAGGCCAAAATAGCGTTATCCAATTGCTTTTTCAAATTATACGCATTGGCAAAATACTCAGACAATCCGAGGTAATACAGCGCATTCAGTTTCTTTACAGTAGCCGAATCATGCAATTGGTCATTGATGTAAGCATGACTTGAATCAGCTAAATCACGCTTGCCTTTCAGGATTACTTGTTCTTGAATGAATTTCGCATACTGAAAGTATACTTTTGTTTGATCGGCCTTTTTAAGGTTGGCATACCCGACCAAATAACCGATGTCCTTCATACAATCAAACTTCGCTTCGTCGAGTAGGGTATAGAGCAATTCTGTTTTGAACAACCTGGTTTTCTCTACATTGTAAAACAACTCTGCTTTACTAATGGCATCAAATCCGGCTTTGAAATCATTTTTATTAGCCGCAGTAATAGCTTCATTGAAATACTGAATTCCCGCCAGTTGTTTCAGATCGACCACGCTATTGGTATTGTATATCCGATTGTAAACGTGAAGTTCGCCCTGTTGATTAATTTCATCCATGGTAGTTAGCTCAAGTTCTAACAGTATCCGCACAGCTCTTGACACATCTTTTCTGGCTGGCAAGTAATAGGCATCGCGCAAAGCGGTCATTTCAACGGAAATAGCCTTCGTTTCAGGATAAGCCATGATGTATACATGATTGGGTAGTTCCTGAATATTGTACGGAATGTTTAATTCTTCAAGCACCAGTGCAAAAAGAGCCGTTGCCGAAACACAATTGTATTGACCGGTTTCAAAAATCTCGTTAAAGGGCGAAACCAATTTATAATGGTCTAAAAAACGATCGTGGATTTTTCGGTGAAGCTCTTTCATCAGTTTCACTTCAGAAGCCCGCATCAAGTTCGACGATTTAATTTCCTGCACAAACGCATCTAAATCTGCCTTTACCGCTAGTGTTCGCTCTTTTGAAGCGCCACTGCCCATGGCCATCAACCGTTCCAAATGCGTTGCATTTTCGTTGAGTAGTACTTCTTGCTCGTAACTGGTTTGATACGTTTCCGGTCCGGATGATGTGATCTGTGAAAAGATACTTTGAGCACACAATAGGATGCAAACAAGAGAAACGGTTTTCATGAAATGACGGGTTTGTTAGATAACACGTGCAAAGGTAGCAATCTGCGAAATATCATGCTTATGAATAGGATGACTATTTATAAGGCAACAACTTTTATTCTAACTTTAAAGCATGTATGGTTGGACATTAATATACCTCTTTTTAGGCGGTTATATCGTTTACATTTTCATACGTTATTTTGCTCCATTAAGAAAAAGTGAAGAAGGATTCCCATACGTTTCCATTGAATTGGATGGTTCTGTAAGAGAGTTATATGAAGATGAGAAAGAATACCTAAACGCGGAATTTGAACCAACTGATAGTGGCAGACCTTATATCAAAAATCGCTATAGTCAATTAACGCCTGATGGAAAAATTCATGGATTCATACCTCGGCGCAGGGTTCCGTTTTGGGTTAAAATCAAAGAGGTATGAACAACACCTATTTCAGGTGCTTTCCCTTTCACGCCCGCTAGCAAAAATAAAATCCCTTTTCCGGCACGGGGCTTACAGAAAAGGGATTCTGGTTGTAATCAACACGCACCACCATCATTCACGCGGTGTTGGCTCCTGAGGCGGTTTGGGTTTGCCCGATTTTCCTTTGTGATCAACCACCACCCGCGCAGCCTGATACAGTCTGAAAAACTCCGGATAATCAGGCTCCAGCACCAATATCAGCGGATCGAGGTTAACCTTTAGCAGTTGATCCAATTCGCGGGTAAGCAATTCCAACTCGGCAGAAAGTGATTTACGATTCACAATCGCATTGCGAGTGGCCAGCAGTGTTTGTTCCAATTGATAACGCAACAAGGTCAGTTCGTCTAGCTTGGCTTGCGTAACACCGTAATCGGGCAGTTCGGCCATGTGAGCTGTGGCTGCTTCAATGATACAATCCAGGTATTGCATTAAACGTTGCGCGTTGCACTGCATGAGTTTCGAATGCGAAAAACGCAATTGCGCCCTCAGTTTTGTATCGCTGATCATGCCACCCAATGAACGCAGGGCATTGGCAACCACTTCTGCTTTTTTTACCACAGCAGCCCGCTCTGCATCTTTGGCTTCGCGCACGCCGGTGGTAGTTTGCGTGTGCAAATAGGCTTGTTGCTTTAGGGTACTTACTTTACCTGCAAACAGCTGATAGATTTGTCCGAATGCGGGAATCGTATTCCAGGCATCCGGGTGCTCGTCACATACCAGCTGAACCGTCTGGTACATGTTGAGTTTATTCACCGTTTTTACTTGCATAACTATTTGATTTAGATTTTCAATCGATGACAAGAGGCCCCGTTGTTTTTCGGTTGAAACTGTTTATACCCCTTAAATGCCGATTTCCGGCAAAAGTTGTAATGATCTGTAGCTCAAACCCCTGAACGGTTTTAGTGATTGAGTAAAACGCCTTTATCTTGAGTAAAATGTTGGTACGACTGATCAACCGGAACAGCTGCTATTCACCTCAATGCCAAAACCTTTCGTCGATTTGTTTCATTGGTTGATTGAAGCAAATTCTTCATCTGTCGATGCTAGGAATTCATTGGTCGGAGTACGGAATGAACGCGGTGAAGGACATAATTTGTTTGGCGAAGTGGGTAATTTGTTTGACGAAGGACATAATAAGCGTGGCGAAGTGGATAATTTGTTTGACGAAGGACATAATTTGTTCTGCGGAGTGGGTAATGAGTGTTGCGAAGGACATAATTTGTTCAGTGGAGTGGATAATAAGCGTTGCGAAGGACATAATTTGTTTGGCGGAGTGGATAATGAGCGTTGCGAAGGACATAATTTGTTCTGCGGAGAGCATAATGAGTGTTGCGAAGGACATAATTTGCGTTGCGGAGTCGCTAAACGGTGTGGCAATGAGTAGTTATTGGCTGGCGAAATGCGTTCATGGTGTGGCGGAATGCGGTGAAGTAGTCGCGGAATGTAGCAAAGGCGTGGGGAAGTGGGGAGGATTGGTGGAACCCGGCAGATTGAACTATTCAGTGCTTTTATAACTCCAGCCGTTTTGCTGAAAGTGCGCTTCGAGGAGAGATTGCTTGAGGCCGAACAAGGCTTCACAAGTATTTTGCTTTTGTAATTGAGAAAAACCTTCATCAAATGGTACAAAATGAAGTAAATAAATTGCCCGATCCAACCATTGAGCAAGTAACAATACATTTCCTTCATAGTAGTTATCGACCAATTCAATGATTGATTGTAAATCTTTTGGTTTGAGGTAGGTTGGTATAGTATTAGACATCTCCATTTGTTTGATTTTAAGTATTAATATTCCGATAATCGGAATAAATGTATCGAATTTCGGATAAAACCACAAGCAACTATTCATATTTTCGGAAAAATTGTTCTGTTTAAGTAGATTTATGTTCAGAAAAACAGACAATAATGACCGAATTAGGATTATTTCTTTCCCGGAAATCAGTAAACCGATCAGACGTTTCCAGAAAAACAGGAATCAGTAAAACACGTTTGAGTGAGTTGACGAATAACGCCAGCACAAAATTACGAGTGGATGAGTTGTATTTGATTGCGCTGGCAATTGATGTTGATCCTTGTGAGGTATTGAAAGAAGTTTGTGTCAATTTAGAACTTAAATCCGAAAATTGATCCATGAGTGACGTTGGAGGAATTATAAGATCCATTAGGGATATAATGCGAAAGGATGCGGGTGTTGATGGAGATGCTCAAAGAATTTCACAAATGGTATGGATGTTATTTATGAAAATCTACGCCAACAAGGAAAAAGAATGGTCTAATTCTGTCAAAACTTTTCAATCCCCAATTCCAGAAAACCTAAAATGGGATAATTGGGCCGTCAATCAGGACTTAAATGGTAATGATTTGATTGAATTCATAAATACCAAGCTATTCCCAGAATTAAAAGGCCTTGATAACTCTAAGTCTGATAATGCAGGAATTGTTAAATCTGTTTTTGAGGATACTTATAATTACATGAAAAATGGTATTCTATTTCGGCAAGTACTAAATGAAATAGATAAAATAAATTTAAACGATAAAAAAAACTCTCATGTCTTTAATGACATCTATGAGTCAATCCTTAAAGAATTACAATCTGCTGGATCTTCTGGAGAGTTTTATACACCTAGAGCGGTTACCCAGTTTGTTGTTGAAATGGTCAACCCAGTACTCGGGGAAACGGTGTTAGACCCTGCGTGCGGAACGGGTGGTTTTTTGACTTGTGCTATCGATTATATACAGAATAACTCATCTGAAAAACAGGATATCCAAATACTTCAAAAGCATATTCAAGGAGTAGAAAAAAAACCACTCCCACATCTTTTATGTACAACGAACTTAATGTTGCACAATTTTGATTGCCCAAAAATTCAAAGAGGGAACCTTTTGACAAGACCTTTCGATTCTTGGAGAAATAAAGATCAAGTAAGTATTGTTCTATCAAATCCACCATTTGGAGGAATAGAAGAGGATGGAATAGAGAAAAATTTTCCGGAGAATTTTCGTACTAAAGAAACCGCTGACTTATTTCTTACATTAATTATTAAAATTCTGAAAAAAGGTGGCCGAGCAGGGGTTGTTTTACCTGATGGGTCATTAGGCGGGAATGGGGTTACCACTAGAATTAGAAAAGAGCTGCTAACTAATTGTAACTTACATACTGTTATTAGAATGCCTAAGGGTGTTTTCAATCCGTATACTTCAATCAAAACAAACTTGCTATTTTTCGAAAAAGGAAAACCGACTGAAGAAATATGGTATTATGAAATGCCTTATCCTGAAGGATATAAGAACTTCAGTAAATCAAGACCAATTAGTTCCAATCACTTTGACAAAGTAAAGAAATGGTGGGCTAATAAAGAAGTGAATGAGTTTGCCTGGAAAGTAGATATAGAACAAATCAGGAAGAATAATTATAGCCTTGACTTCAATAATCCATTTTTTAATACAGAAATAGAGAGTTATTCTAGCACTGAATTACTAAAACAGTTGACTGATTCAATGGACAAAAGCCAAAGACTGATTGAAGAAATTAAAAATTCTTTGATATGAAAACATGGAAGAAAGTGAAACTAGGCTCCCTTTTGACTGAATCAAAAATAATTTCAGCCACTCCTAATGTTAATAAAAGAATAACAGTAAAATTAAATGTTCATGGAGTCGAGAAACGACTTGTGACAACAGAGAAAACTGGAGCGACTAAGTATTATGAGAGAAGGGCAGGTCAGTTTATATATGGGAAACAAAATTTGCATAAGGGTGCATTTGGGATTGTCCCTAAAGAACTAGAAGGTTTTGAATCAAGTTCTGATATTCCAGCGTTCGATGTTGATAATTCCTGTTATCCAGAATGGATTTTCTACTTCTTCAAAAAAGGTAATTTTTACTTGCAACTCGAATCACTTGCAAAAGGAGTTGGTTCAAAACGAATTCATCCCCAACAAATATTCAATTTAGATATTTTTTTACCTGAAAAGGAAGAACAAAAGGAGATTCTTGACAAGATCGCCATTGTTGAAACTAAACATAAGTTACTTCGGAAAGAACTGGAAATACAAGAAAATGGCCTTGTCAAATTTCGTCAATCATTACTAGACGATGCGATAAGAGGTAAACTCACTGAAGACTGGAGAAATAACTATTCAAGTGGAACAGGCGAAGAATTACTAAATCAATTACGAACAAAAAAAAGAACACCTATCAAAAAGAGTGATATTCCTTTTTCAATACCTAATGATTGGGCTTGGTGCCGCTTAAATGATGTTATAGTTGAAAAACCTCGAAACGGTTATTCTCCTCGAGCGGTGAATTTTATCACAAAAACTAAATCTCTAAGGCTTGGCGCTACTACTAGAGGTTTTTTTGATCCCACTGAAGTGAAATATTTGGAGGAAGAAATTCAAACAGGTTCTTATTTATGGCTTGAAGAAGGAGATATACTAATACAACGCAGTAATTCTATAGATTATGTTGGGGTGAGTGCCATATACGATGGAAAACCAAATGAGTTTATTTACCCAGATTTAATGATGAAAATAAAAGTGCTTTGGAAAGACTCTATAAAATATATTTATACAGTGCTAAGCGCTCCATATACTAGACAATATTTTCGAGAGAATGCTTCTGGGACATCTGGTAACATGCCGAAAATCAATCAAGAGATTGTACAAAATACTTTGATACCATTACCTCCAATTATGGAGCAAATAGCTATTGTAGAGAAACTTGAAAGATTAACGTCAGATTGTGATAAACTGGAAGAATCAATTAAACTAAAGCAAGAACAATCAGAGGCATTAATACATTCTTTGTTATTAGAAAACCTTGGAAATGAAAACAATAGTTTATCTGTAACAACGGTAGTAAAAAAAGAGGAAGAACCGAAAAAAGGAAGAGTAATAAAATATAGTAGTAAAACCACACTTATGGAACTAATAGAATTGCTAGATAAACACGGAAAGTTGCATGCAGAGGATTTGTGGAGAATGTCCAAACAGCCTGAAGATATCGATGCTTTTTATGCTGATTTGAAACATCAAATTGAGGTTGCGAAAACCATAAAAGAAGTGACAAACGAGAAAGGATATTTAGAATTAGCATGAGAATAGATAAGGTATATATTGAAGAATTCAAGAATCTTAGAGAGTTTCATATTGACATCAACGAGAATAAGATGCAAACAGTATTACTCGGGGAAAATGCTGCTGGAAAGTCAAATCTTCTAGAAGCTTTGGTGATAATATTTCGTGATTTGGATCTTAAGGCAAAAACTCAATTTAACTATCAAATTGACTATGAATGTGGAGGAAATTTACTTAGAGTTAACGGAGGTCCATCTGTCAAAGGAAACGCACAGTTTTATGAAAGAAAAAAAATAGGGAGTGAAATACTTCTTACAGAGAAAGCTATCTCAAAGACTAAAATATATGACAATAAAGAAAGCTATTTACCTAAATATGTTTTTGCCTACTATTCAGGACTAAGTAACCGTCTTCTAGAGCATTTTGATACACATCAAAAAAGATTTTATGATGCACTATTAGACGGTACTGACGCTCCTCCAAGACCGCTTTTTTACGCTCGTTTAATTCATAGTCATTTCGTTCTAATGGCATTTTATGCTTTTACAGATAAAAAAGTCACCCAATTTCTAGAAGAGTATTTAGGTATTATCGGTCTTGAATCTGTTCTTTTTGTTTTAAAAAAACCAGTATGGGCAAGGAATAAATCTGAAGCTTTAGACTTCTGGGAAGCTAAGGGTGTTGTTCGTGGTTTTTTGGATGAGTTATGGGAGGCTTCTATGGCTCCTATTGTTCATGAAGAATCTGTACGTGAAGACTTTAGACGAAGTCATAAACAAGAACATTTATTTCTTTATGTTTCTAATCAGAACAAATTAGGTGAAATTGCTAAGAAGTATGGCACTAATACCGAGTTCTTCAAGAGTTTGGAAAGCACATATATATCTGATTTAATTCAGGAGGTTCGTGTAAAGGTTAAGAAGCGAAATATCAATGGCGATGTCACTTTTAGAGAACTTTCAGAAGGAGAGCAACAACTGCTGACTGTTCTAGGCTTATTAAGGTTCACTAAAGAATCTGAATCACTAATACTTCTTGATGAGCCAGATACACATCTTAATCCATTATGGAAATGGAAATATATGAATCTACTTGAAGAATATTCTGGGAAAGATGAAACAAGTCAAATATTAATGACAACTCATGATCCTTTGGTTATTGGAGGAAGAACAAAGGAAGAAATACGAATATTCCGTTCAATTAAAACAAAAGATAATCAAGGAAATGAATACAATAAAGTAGAAACTTTCCAACCTGATTTTGATCCAAAAGGGTTGGGAGTTGCTGGAATACTCACTAGTGAATTTTTCAATTTACCAAGCACCCTGGATGAAGATACGCTGGAAGACCTGAATGAACGTAATCGACTAGTTACAAAAAAAGATCAATCAGGACTTACCAATAAAGAAAAGGATCAATTAAACGAACTGTTCAGGAAACTTAGCCAATTAGGAATCAATACTACGGATCGCGATCCAATGTACCAAAGGTTTCTTTCTGCGCTTAGCCAAAGGGAAGAATTCAAAGATGATAAAATCACAGCAGAACTAAGAGAAAAGCAAAATAAAATCGCACTAGAAATATTGGACGAGCTATTTAAAGAGGATAATGAGTCATGAGATATATAGATTTAGAAAATAATCCTCCACCTGATGATTGGATTAAAAGGGCAGAGGCATTAACTCAGCAACTTTTGAGTGCTGCTGGTAACCCGCAAGAAATAAATAAGATTATTGATGATAATGAAAATATTTGGGGAGAACTTAAAGATCATTTACGAGCTCTCAGTCACAATAAATGTTGGTATTCTGAATCGAAAAATGACAGTGCTCATTGCCATGTAGATCATTTTAGGCCAAAGAAAAAGTCTCTTGATGAAAACGGTGATGATCAAGGTGGCTATTGGTGGCTTGCATTCAATTGGCTGAACTATCGTTATTCAGCACCAGTTGAAAATGTTAGAAAAAGAGATTATTTTCATGTAAATGCTCACAAAGCAAATAGCTCATTTGATGCATTAGAAGATGAGGATATTAGATTTCTAGATCCAACAGATATTGAAGATCCAGATAAACTTGCCTATACAAATGAAGGACTTGTAACACCTAAATCAAGTGACATATCAAATCGGAATTACATTCAGGCTGAATATACTATTCGCAGAATGAATTTGAACAAACAAGAAATGATAGACACTCGAAAAGATAAATATTTCAAAACCACGTTATTGATAAATCAAACAAATAATTTGATTACTCAACAAGAACAAAGTTTTAGCCCTGCCCGAAAACAAACCATAAAAGGAAAATTAAAAGAACTTTTAGATCTAGCTTCATCAGTTTCTGAATATTCAGCTGCTGTGAAATACTGTTTGAAAAGTTGTGGATATGTTTGGGCAGATAATATTGTACAACGAGCCGCTTAACAGAACCCAGATCCAAAATCGGCCCTTACGCGAAAAGTGTAGAAAACAAACGGAATGGAGCGTTGTTTAACCCCTGTTTGAGCTCAGCTGTCGGATTTTTCATCCGAAAAATACGGTAACAGCGTGGTGAGTTGGGGTGCGAACAGTGGAATGCAGTGCTAGTTTTCAAGCTTTACGTGTACAGGCCTAGACTTTTTGGCTCCACCTTTTTTGGCAATGAAAAAAGGTGGAAATCTCTAGAAAAAGAACGCCATAAATCAATTCCTTGGAAAAGAATAAAAGTTGGAGCCTTATGGGGAAACCTTGCGGGTGGCGTGCGCTGGAAAAATTGCTTATAAAATTTTTCTGCAACAATTCCGCAGGATGCAGAAAATTTTATTGCAATGTGTGTGTGAGCCGTGCGGCTATTTAATATAACGTCTAATTATAGGGCAAATCCTTCGAAGAACAAATCGTGCTATTTATCACATTATAGGAAAAACCAATTTGTCCTATAATTAATATTATGTTAAATAGAATAAAACTGTACATTCAAACGATCCTGTGCATTTCCTATTGTAACGTTACGCTTTTCTTCTTATTATAGCACCATGCGTTTATTCATCCTATTCTTCTGCTTACTGAGAATCGCTTATTCTTCTGCGTACGGACAATCGATCGATTCTATTCAAATCTCGTTGAGCACAAAATCGACCGATGCATTGATCTTTGGTCAAACACTGGCTATTGATGGTTCGTATAAAATTCCGGAAGAAAATCTCCTTTATTATCCTACGCTCGCAGATTTTGTCCTGGTACAGCCTGCAGCGCTCACAGGTCCGGATAAAAGCTTACGGATTAGTTCCCAAGCCAATTTAGCGCAACAATCGCCGGCGTATGAATTTCGGAGGTTTCCGTATGTAGAACCGCCCATTGACACCACGCCACAACCAACACAATCGAACTATGCTGATGCTAACGGTATTTTAGACGGTGTTTACATTTCAGAACACATTCCGTATCAACAAAGCGATACACTCCGGTTGTTCCAGCGTAATCAGTCGGGATGGAAATCTGTGTGGGACGGATATTATGTTAAATACAGTTCCGATCCATCGGTTACAGATTCAGTGACGCAATTGTTGAAAAACGACTTTCAAAACTACCGTACAACTATTGCTCAGCCTCTAATCGATGAATTGTTACAACCGTTTTATATCTCGCCTAATGAAGTGACCAACGCGCAGTACCGCGCATTTGTGCATTGGGTGCGCGATTCCATTGCGTTTGATCTCTTGTACCGTGAACTTCCCGAAAATAAGGCACTCGCGTTGCTGAATTGTACCAAAAAACAACGTGCAACGCTCGATGAAGATTCATTGGCGTTTTATGTGGCGCGTTATGGCTTTAACTACGATTATTTCAGGGATCAGAAGGTTTCACTCTACGACAACGAAGCCTATTTGGAGATTTTGAAGGCACTTTATTATCCGATTTCGGAACGTTTTTACAAACGGCGTGAATTTGATATCTCGAAGTTTGTGTACCGTTCTGCAACAGGCTCCCCTACTCCTGTTTATCCGGATACCTTGTGCTGGCTACGCGATTCTCCTTATCCTGAGTACGATCCGTTGGTGAATATGTACTTCTGGCACCCGGCCTACAACAATTTTCCGGTGGTTGGCGTGAACGAAGCGCAAATGAAAGCCTACTGTGATTGGCTGCAACGCCAGAAAAACCGGGAACTGAAAGACGCTCCGTACACCATTCGCGTGGAATTACCGCAATTGTTTCACTACGAAATGGCCACCAAACTTTGTGCTCCGGTTATACTTCGCAATGAAATTAATGCGCAATCCGAGGATCCGTTCATTATAAATCGATCGCGTGAAGATGTACCGTGGTTTATTGTGCGGGCCACACCTATGTCTGATAAAGCTATTGAAGCGAATAAGACACACTCCCCACGACTAATAAACTGGTATACTATCAATCAAACCTACCCGATTTGGTACTTAACCGGTGGCGTTTCGGAGTACTGTCAATCATCGAAAATGACTGAAAACAGCGGATTGATGACCGTTTTGGGAGGCAATCGCACCATTGGGTTGGTCGACAAACACGAAAACCAACTGAACACGATCTTTTACCAGCAACAGCTTCCGGCTGACAAAGGAAGTTCTATGATTGGGTTCCGGCCGGTGATTTACCTGGAATGGAAAGAGTAATTTCACTGGAGGATTCGTTATTCTTCAACGCTAAGGCGCAAAGTACGCGAAGTTGACGCAATAAACTATGAATAAATTATGATGTAAAAAGTTCCGATCAACGAGTATAATTAACACGCCTAACCTTTGCGAGCTCTGGTCTTTGCGTTAAAATTTCAGTTTCAGCAATCAATCATAAGTGCTCACTTTACATTCTATGTGGTTAAATTCTTATGTGCTTAAAACAAAATCGCCTTCAAAAACACAATTACCGTTAATTTCCGTATACGATTCCACAATTAAAATGGACTTTTGTTAAATTTCAGCTATATTTGTCATTATGTGGTCGACAAAATACATCTATTCATCGATAATCGTACTGATCCTGGTATCAGTAACGGCTTGTACGGGCAATGACGACAACACAAACACCTTCCCCACCATCAATCTTCAACAAACACCGCTTTACCATTATACTACCGTTGGAACCCTTATTGAAGCCCCTGTCAATTACCCCGATACATGGAACCGTGATGCTTTACAAAAATTAGGCATCCGTCACATTCTAATGTATTCCAAAGGCGGTAAAAATCCTGAAGATACGTTGATGCAATTTCGGTTTGATTATTCCGATAACTGGAAAAAACTCTCGTATTCGGATTGTAAAAACGACAAACAATTGCGGTTGATTACCGAAGGCACCGTCAACTACAAACCCAACGAATCGAAGGGTGACATTGTATTTACCCGGTTTTTCGGCGTTAAGAAAACCATGGAAACCCGCATTCAGAAAATCGATGACGGATTCTTATTGCTTCGCAGTAAAAGTCAGCAACGTTTTGACAGCACATGGGTCATTGGTTCGTTCAGCAAACCGAAAGCCATTATCAGTAAAATAGGTAACAGCATTTTTTCGGTCGAAATATTTATGCCGGAAGGCAGTAGTAATAAGGAAATTTCCCGTAGACTGGAAAGTATTCCGTTATTAAAAAACGGTTTTCAAGCAGCGCAATGCAGTGTGGTTTTTATGCTCAACAACAAACCGCAAAACGCATTTCTGCTCAATGAAACCAATAGTCAGGTAGCGAAAATCAAAGAATGGACCTACCACGGCGACCAGATTTCGACCTACAAAGAATGGCTCGGAAACACGGTTATTCGCGATATGAGCTGGCATTACACAGAATCGCAACTGCCGGAATACGTGGTTATCGACCGAAACACGTACTTTTACCGCTACGAATAGCAGTAATGTACAGTAAAGAAGAACTCAAAACAATCAAGACCACATTCTGGTCCGATTTCAAGTCACACATGTCGAAGCACCGATCGGTAAACGGTCGTAAAATGAACTGGCTCAACTATCCTTCAGACGTTTCCTTCATTCACATTCGTGTGGATGCTGATTGGAACGGCGTTCGTTTCTCTTTCGACATTCAAGCCAAAGATGCAGGTATACGTGCCATTATCTGGGAACAGATGTATGAACTGAAAGTAGTCCTGGAAGCCGAAATGGGCGAAGCCATATGGATTGAAAACTGCAGTTCGCCTACAGTATCTCAGTTCAACCGTATTCTTTGGGAAAATACCGAGCTCCATTTTTATAATCCCGAACATAAATCTGAAATCTTCGCATTTCTGGAAGATCGGTTAGTGCATTTCGACGCCTTTTACCAGGATTTTAAGGAAGTGGTGGTGAATTTGGCGAAGTGATTTGATTAGAAACCAGATTTAGATTATTGAGAAAAGTCCACCTCTTCCCTTGAGGCAATTCATTAAGTTAAGTACGAAATAATGATCGTGTCACACAAACAACCATTTTTCAAAATAGAATAATAGCAGCAGTAAAAGTTTACCACAGATCATCCTGAGGCTGACACGTGCCGCAGATTTTCACAGATGAATTTCGCAACTCAGTTTGATTACTATACGCTAGCGTATAGTCCAAGATCTGTGTTCATCTGAGTCCATCTGTGGCTAAATCAGAAAAGAATCGTCAAGCAAATTAAATTTCAGAAGATGATTCAATTACTTTAGGAAAAGATACGCAGTACGTCAAATTCAACAAGGTGTGGGGTTAAATAGGAAATTGTCCTTCAAGAAGGGAATCAGATCTCAATCCTCACTTTGAGTCATTTTCCCTACCAAAAACTACTCATCCTGTCAACTTTCAATCAATAGATAACACGGTTTAACAAGTTCTCACGTTTAACATAGATGAAAGTTCTTATTTTTGTACCATGAAAAAAATCCTGATCAGTGGTGTATTGAGCACCTGCTTTCTTGCCACCGTTACAGCACAAACGGTGATTCTTGATGAAGATTTCCAACAAGGAATTCCGATGGCTACATGGAGTATCGTGATCAACGACACCAGTACGTTGGATTCGGCTGTTATCGAGTTTGAACCGGGATGGATTTCTTTGGCCGATCCGGATAATACCAGTGATACCGTTGCAGGAGCTTCTTCTTTCTTCACAGTTCCTGCCGAGGCGGATCGTTGGTTGATTACACCATCGCTCATGTTGGGAGCTTACGGAAATTACGTTAAATGGAACGCACGCTCACACGACCCGAGTTATCCCGACGGTTATTACGTCATGGTTTCTACCACAGATACACAACTTTCAAGTTTCACGGATACCATTGCTACTTTGGGATTTGAAAACCCGGAGTGGACAACCCGTTTCGTGAATTTGAGTGCAGAAGGATATGCCAATCAAAACATCTATATCGGTTTCCGTTTGCGTTCGTACGATGCATTCAAATTATACCTCGATTCGATCAACGTACGCGTTGAAGATCCGGTGGGAATCAATGAACTCAACGCTGCTGTAGCAATCGATTTATTTCCGAATCCGGCCAAAAGCGATGTAACCGTAAAAGGAAAAGACCTTCAATCGGCCAGCGTATTTTCATTAGACGGTCAATTGGTAATGGAACAATCGTTACTTACAACCAACGTACTTTCTATTGATGGTTTACCTGCGGGAACGTATCTTATTGAAGTTCAAACCGCCAACGGTATTGGTCGGGAACGCCTGGTGAAGCGATAAACGGGGAGTTTTTTGAGTTATTGAGTTTGTCAGTTATTAAGTTGGCTTTCAAACGTATTCTTTACCTTCCTTGTGGTTTTGCGCTGGAGTTGGAATTCAATCCTAAACTACCAAACACGAATAATAAGTTAACCGAATGAATGACGCATATAGAAACGTCATCCATCCTTAATTCGCGGTGAAACGGGCTTCCCATGCACCTTATTTAAGGTGATTCTCTACTCAAAAAAGCAATCAAGAAGAAACTTACTGCGGTTTTCATTTTACAATGATTATGTAATCAACATTACACACACGCACTACTCATTCTAATTAGCTGAATGGGTTACCAAGATAGAACAATGCGATTTTATCTTGAAGATCAGTGTTAATGGATAGTAGCGGGATAACTGCTATTTTCAAAATGGCTTTTAAAACAAGTTAGCTATATTACTTACCGGGAAGGGAGTTAGGTATATTACTTACTATGAAGCAAGTTAGCAATATTACTTACTACGAAGGAAGATAGGTATATTACTTACTATGAAGCAAGTTAGCAATATTACTTACTATGAAGCAAGTTAG
>JBILJP010000357.1:0-5451 GCA_044377135.1 Fluviicola sp. | reverse complement strand
TGTTTCATTGAATTGTCCCGAAAAGCAAACCAAAAGAATCCTACTGAAATAGTGGATTGATTATTTTGAAATTAGTTAACCCAAAAAGGTGACTCTTTCGAATCACCTTTTATCATTGTTCTTACTGAAAAGCTTGTTATCCACCTTTATCAATGCGTTAAGGGGACTACTGAATCTTTACTTCACGTCAAATCGGTCGAGGTTCATTACCTTATCCCACGCTTTTACGAAGTCGGAAACAAACTTCTCTTGCGAATCGGCACAGCCGTACACTTCGGCGATGGCCCGGAGTTCGGAATTGGAACCGAAGATGAGATCAACACGTGTTCCTGTCCATTTGACAGCACCTGTTTTGCGATCACGACCTTCGAATAGCTCTTTTGAATCGGAGGTTGCGCTCCAGCTTGTGTTCAAATCGAGTACGTTTAGGAAAAAATCGTTGGTCAATGTTTCCGGACGAGAAGTGAATACTCCGTGCTGTGAATGATCGAAATTGGTATTCAATACGCGCATTCCGCCCACCAAAGCAGTTAATTCTGGAACCGTTAAGTTTAGTAACTGCGCTTTGTCTATCAGCAATTCTTCAGCCGAAACCAGATGACCTGCCTTCACATAATTACGGAATCCATCGCCGGCAGGCTCCAGAATGCTAAACGACTCAACATCTGTCTGTTCCTGACTGGCATCAGCACGACCGGGAGTAAACGGTACATTTATGGAATGACCTGCATTTTTAGCTGCTTGTTCAATTGCCACGCATCCGCCCAATACAATGACGTCGGCAAGCGAAACGTGTTTTCCACCGGTCTGCGCATTATTGAATGCCGTTTGAATGCTTTCAAGTTTTGCCAGTACCTCTTGCAATTGAGCCGGATTGTTGACTTTCCAATCTTTTTGAGGCGCTAACCGAATGCGTGCACCGTTAGCTCCTCCCCGCTTGTCTGAACCACGGAATGTAGACGCCGACGCCCAGGCCGTTGCTACTAATTGTGAAATTGTGAGTCCCGAAGCCAAGATTTCAGCTTTCAATGTTGCACTATCATTTGCGTCAATAAGCTGATGTGTCAACGCCGGAATAGGATCTTGCCAAATCAAGTCTTCGGCAGGAACTTCTTTACCCAGGTAGCGAGCTTTTGGTCCCATATCTCGGTGCGTTAACTTGAACCAGGCACGCGCAAACGCATCGGCAAAAGCATCCGGATTTTCATGGAAATGCTTAGAGATTGGTCCGTAAATCGGATCTTCCCGCAAGGCCAAATCGGTTGTAAGCATAGTTGGGGCGTGACTTCTGGAAGGATCGTGTGCATCGGGAACTGTTCCTGCTCCCGCCCCTGCTTTTGGTTTCCATTGGTGTGCACCAGCCGGACTTTTAGTCAATTCCCATTCAAAACCGAACAAGTTTTCAAAGAAGTTATTGCTCCATTGGGTAGGAGTTGTGGTCCAGGCGCCTTCCAATCCGCTGGAAATGGTATCAACTCCACTTCCGCTTCCGAAGGTGTTTTTCCAACCAAGCCCCATATCTTCGATGCTTGCACCGGCAGGTTCTGCGCCTACATATTTGCCCGGATCGGCAGCGCCGTGGGTTTTCCCGAAGGTATGTCCGCCGGCAATCAGGGCAACGGTTTCTTCATTGTTCATCGCCATACGGCCAAAAGTCTCACGAATATCGTGTGCTGCCAGAAGCGGATCAGGATTCCCGTTCGGTCCTTCCGGATTTACGTAAATCAATCCCATTTGCACAGCTGCCAACGGATTCTCCAGTTCGCGATCGCCGGAATAACGTTTGTCATCGAGCCATTTTCCTTCGGGTCCCCAATACACATCTTCTTCCGGTTCCCAAATATCTTCTCGTCCACCGGCAAAACCAAAGGTCTTGAATCCCATAGATTCCAAAGCGCAATTTCCCGCAAGGATCATTAAATCGGCCCAGGAGATCTTCTTCCCGTATTTCTGTTTGATTGGCCAAAGCAACAAACGCGCTTTGTCGAGGTTCACATTATCTGGCCAGCTGTTTAAGGGCGCAAAACGTTGCGCACCCGAACCACCACCACCGCGACCATCAGAAATGCGGTACGTTCCCGCGCTGTGCCATGCCATGCGAATAAAAAACGGCCCGTAATGACCATAATCTGCCGGCCACCAATCCTGCGAATCGGTCATCAGCGCAACAATATCTTTCTTCACGGCATCCAAATCAAGCGACTTAAATGCTTCCGTGTAATTAAACGACTCATCCATCGGATTGGATAGCGCAGCGTGCTGACGCAGAATGTTTACTTTCAATTGATTCGGCCACCAATCGCGGTTTCCTGTACCTCCGCCGGCAGTTTGTTTGATTGCTCCGCCGTGGAACGGGCATTTACTTTCATTTTCCATAGTAATCAGATTTATGAGGATGTGAATTCATTTTCAGCTCCTTTAAATTTAACTTGTTTCTTGAGACAATTTTAAAGTTAATTTAGGTATTGATTTTTATTATTAATCTATGAGGTTATAGATAATGTTTATATATTATTCTATCTTACTTTTTGTGAAAACGAAAAAACTACATTTGACTGACTTGTTTTTCCAAACGAAAACAGAACTAAAATGGAACTCGTAGAAGGTAAACAACTACTCATCAATAGAGTTGAATATGAAATAGGTAAAAGCGGTTGGTGGATTTTCAATAAAAGAAACATAGAGTTGTCTATTACACGTATATTGAAACCCTATGAAAAAACAGCCAATCTGCCACTTCCCGATAAATTGAATGTGCAATCACTGATAATTGATAAACAAGGTGTATGGTGTCAAGGCGATATGATATTATGGACAGAAATTTGCGCGACCGGAATTAAAACAGAAACCATTTATGATCGAACAGCAGAAATGAATATCTATTTGAATCATTTACTTGTTTGTTTGAATAATGGGACACTAATGCAGTTCTCTCTTGGAGATATTTCACATCTTAAAGGGCTACTTGGACATTTTATAGAGCTTTACAAGCTTCAAGAAGAATGACTGTTTTCAATAAACAGTTTAACATTCGATTCAGATTTAATTAGCCATTCATGTCGCACCTCCCTTACCCCTTCTACATCATCGAATTCACCTCCAACAACAAAACGCAATCATTCGATTTACGCAGCTTATTTGAGCAAACCGACTTCGAGCGTAATCCCTTAGAAGTGCGATTGAAGGGCCATGCCGAACTGATTTACAGCTCCGAGATCATCCGATTCAAGGAATTGATAGCGCGATTGATTCCCGATTCGATTGAGCGAGCTTCTGAAGTTATTGCGAATCACCCGGAGAAAAACGTACTGTACGACCCTGAAAGTCAACACCTCTATTTAGACGAAATTGAAGTGAAGAATTACAGCAAATCGACCGATGGTGGTAATTTTTGTGAGATTGATGTTTGGTTAGAGTTGTATGGATATAATAATTGGGATGAACCTACTTATTTGTACGATACCCGAGGAATGGTTTGTATCAGTTATCAATTGAACGATCTCACCACAGTTTTGAGTGTGGAAATTAATGATATGGCATAGGTAATAAACTCACTCTCCCGGAAGAGTTTAAATAATTCCTGATCCGAAACACTCATTATTCAACTCACACAAACCGTTCTTTGTAACACCTCCTTTTTTGACTTATCAACCATTTTTACCTGCTAATCACCATAATTGTTGATAATTTATTTTCGCAATTTCCACTAAACTAGCAGTTTAAGAAAATAGCCACCTAACTTTCTTTTTCTCAATTAATTAGAACAACTGTTTTTAATTTAACAATACAGGCAAAACTTTAATCAATCAACCAGCCCGATTGTTATAATTCAAACAATTTAATTAGCCATCAGTGATATTAGTTGTTAAATAACTATAATTACAAAATTATGCTACAGTTAACTTAAAAATTATTCTATGAAAAAAACCGGAACTATTCTGTTCTGGATTTTTCTGTTGGTCCAACTGACTGGGTTTGGGCAACGGGAAATATCCGGAAGTATTATCTCAAAAGAAGATAATCAACCACTCATCGGAGCACTGGTACGTGTGAAAAGCACTTCAGTGATGGCGCTTTCCGATGAAAATGGTAAATACACCATCGCGCTACCGCAAGGACATGATACGCTTGTTTTCAGCTATACCATGAAAGCACCGCAAGAGATCAAAGTTGGTGCAGAAAACACGCTGAACGTATTCTTAAGCGAAGATGCCCAAGAACTGGAATCGGTAGTGGTAACCGCTTTGGGGATCAAACGCGATGAAAAAAGCATCGGGTATGCGATCAGTAAAGTGGATGGAGACGCCATCAGAAACAGTAACCAAACCAATGTGGTGAACGCGTTGGGTGGAGTTGTTGCGGGCGCAAACGTTACTCAGGCTTCAGGAACGGCGGGCGGTTCATCACGAATCACACTGCGTGGGTTTACTTCTCTTACCGGAAACAACCAGGCATTGATTGTGATTGACGGTGTAAAAGTAAACAACGAAGAGCTCAATACCGAAGAGACAACCCAAGGTGTTGGTTACTCCAATCGCGGAATCGATATCAATCCAAACGATATCGAATCTGTTTCCGTTTTAAAAGGAGGTGCTGCTTCTGCACTTTACGGAATTGATGGTGCCAACGGAGTGATTGTCATTACAACCAAAAGAGGAAAACCTGCTTCGGGCGAAAACCGTTTTTCGGTAACCGTGGGATCTTCGTTGGGCTTTTCACAAGTCAACAAACTCCCCGCACTTCAAAACAAGTATTCTCAAGGAACCGCATGGTACAGTGCTGATGGCTTTACGCCGGAATACTTTGCTCCGGAAACAGGTTGGTTAACAAGCTGGGGACCTGCCTATTCTGATTTGTCATGGGACGGAGCAACCGATTATGAATACGACAAAAACGGACACATTGTATTGAATTCGGATCCGTCGGCAAAAACACCGGTTACACCTTACAACAACATGAAAAGCTTTTTCAGAACAGGAACAACGGTGAAAAACAACTTCAGTATTTCTGGTGGAAATGATGTGTTGACCTTCCGTTTTTCAGGCTCAAATATGCGTGAAGGTGGAATTGTTCCGAATAACGTTTTCCAAAAATCCAATTTATCATTTGGAACAGGAATAAGCTTATTGGATAAAAAACTGAACATTTCAACCACAACCAATTACATCAATTCTGGCGGAACACGTATCCAACAAGGGTCAAATCTGTCAGGTGTAATGTTGGGCTTGTTGCGTACACCAATTACGTTCGACAACGCAAACGGCATTGAAAACAAACCTTGGGACGATGCTTCTTCGTATCAAATGGCAGATGGTAGTCAGCGCAATTTCCGCGGTGGTGGCGGTTACGACAATCCGTTCTGGACAGTGAATAAAAATCCGTTTACCGATCAGGTGAATCGTTTGATTCAGAATATTCAGGCAACGTATCAATTTTCAAACTGGTTCATTT
>JBILJP010000356.1:0-5468 GCA_044377135.1 Fluviicola sp. | reverse complement strand
CTGATTAGCATTCTTTGCATTATTATCGGCACATTTTCGGTGATTTTCTGTTCGTTTATCTACTTGCGTAAACGCACCAGAATGACCTTGATTGGTACCATTATCGGTTTCATTGTTGCCACTGCCGGAATCATTCATAGCTGGTAGTCTATTTCCCTTTTCCCTTTATCGAACATTTTGTTGCCGATTCTGTTTATAGAACACGAATCAGAACATGGAACCCAAAAAAACAACGCTCTTTTGGCACAGACGCGATTTGCGTATTACTGACAATGCCGGACTTTATAAAGCCTTGAAGAATGGGGCTCCTGTGCAGCCTGTTTTTATTTTTGACACAACCATTCTTGATCATTTGCCCGAAAACGATCAACGGGTCCTTTTTATTCATCGCGAATTGGAAGCGCTTAAAAAGCAATACCAGGACTTGGGAAGCGATTTGTTGATTGTTGTCGGAAATCCGATTGACAAAATCCCCGAACTGATAAAACGGTTCAATGCCGAAGCTGTTTACACCAATCGCGATTATGAACCCTATGCGTTGGAGCGCGACAAACACTTGTTTGACCTCTTGAAGCAGCAATCGGTAGAACTCATCGGAGCGAAAGACCACGTTATTTTCGAAAAACACGAAGTGGTGAAGCCTGATGGGAAACCGTACACAATTTTTACGCCCTATATGCGTCGCTGGAAAGACCAACTGACCGATTTTTACACCAAAAGTTATCCGGTAGAAGCGTATACCGACAATCTGCTGAAAGTCTCCGATTCGTTTGAAGCCATTTCTCTTCAGGAATTGGGTTTTTCCAATATACAAACGGTCGAGTTTCCTGAGCGTATTCCGGCGCTTGAAATTATTCGAAACTATCATGAAACACGTGATCTTCCTGCTGTAAACGGAACTTCCAGAATGAGTTTACACTTGCGTTTCGGAACTATTTCCATACGTGAGTTGACACGTGTTGCGCTTATTAATGGAGAAAAATACCTGAATGAACTCATTTGGCGCGATTTCTACCAAATGATCATTTTCCACTTCCCGCATTCGGTCACCAATTCGTTTAAACCCGAATACGATCGCATTGAGTGGGAATACAACGAAGACCATTTTCTAAGTTGGTGCGAAGGAAAAACGGGCTATCCGTTAGTCGATGCAGGAATGCGCGAACTGAACGCCACCGGGCATATGCACAATCGGGTACGCATGGTAGTTGCCAGTTTTTTCACGAAACATTTATTGCTCGATTGGCGCTTGGGCGAACGTTATTTTGCTGAAAAACTCCTTGATTTTGAATTGGCAAGTAATGTTGGTGGTTGGCAATGGGCAGCCGGTTCGGGTTGCGATGCAGCGCCTTATTTCCGGGTGTTTAATCCTACTTTACAGCAAGAAAAGTTTGACCCGAAATTTGACTATATCCGTAAATGGGTTCCCGAATTCGGAACATCTGCCTATCCGCAACCAATTATCAATCATGTTTTTGCGCGCGAACGGGTGCTGGCACGGTATAAAGAAGGATTATCGGCGTAAGTGCCGGACGCATCGGGTTATATGTATTATCCGCACTCAAATCAGAAAATCTGCAATTTTAGTATCACACAAGTTGCACAAGTTCAACTCTTTGCGCACTTTTCGCCTCCGCGGTGAAATAATACAAACGCATAGGCGCCGAAGACGCAAAGATTATTCTGCTTTGCAGAATGATAAACAACATCCACTGTGATTCAACTATGAAGTATTGTTAATGGGTGTGGATTGTGATTATGCCAACGCATCCCGCACCTGCTGATACGAATAGTATGATCACAATAATTGCGAAACAAGATAATGTTGCAATAAATGATTACTGTTTACTCAATTGTCCGGATCGCCAGGATTGAAGGAAAGACGCCCATGCAAACGGATTCATCAGGTTATTTACCGGAGATTGCCCCATGGTATACAAACGAGTGTTTTGCTGGTTGATGGCATAACCGTACGAAATAGAACCATCCGACCCTATTTTTGAAGCAATGAATGCCAGACTTTCTCCTGAAAGTTTTTTCTGTGCTAGTCTGAAAGCATCGTCATACGGATCCATTTCAACAAAAGCTCTGGCAAAATCGGCTCTTGAAGGCCACGGATACACCGTTACTGTTGGAAGGTAATTGAGTGAAGTGTCCTTCACCATCATGTGGATAATGGAATAACGATCGTCTGTTAAGGTATCCGGAACAATAAAACTCGATTCGTGGTGACCGAAATAACGGAAAAGAATCGTGTCACCTGGTTGTACTACGATCGAAAAGAATCCGAAAAAATCGGCAAGTGTACCTCTGCCAACCGTTTTGTCAAAAATGGTTGCATACGGCATTTGCTCAAGGCTGTCAGATGATACTACGACCCCCGAAAGCTGAATCAATCGAAGAGAATCGGTGCTCTGCTGAGCAAATGAAAACGAGAAAGAAGCTACAACCGAAACGGCTAAAAGTACTAAATTGCGCATGCCAAAGTATTATGGTTCAAGTTTAAGACTTTCTTGGTTAGATTTCTAGTTCTTTTGATAAGTTTAACAAAAATCAAAGAATACAACGCGTTAGCACCTAACCGAAAATCTTACGTGAAAAATTGGTGTTAAATAAGATGTTTAATGTGAGTTCGGTATAAGAATACCTGTCAGAAATTCATAAAATGTTCAGATGTTAGGCGTATTTCGTAGAGATGTCGAGTCATCTCTGCGAAATACAACACCACAGATGAATGTTTTAGGGATTAGCAAAATAAGCTTTTCGCCTATAAACAGCTGTCTTCTGCTCGAAAAATCACTCTATGTATCCCGATACATCTCGTTTTTTTTTTGCTTGAATCCAACTATTTTTAAGCGATCTGACCGAATTCTTATCCCGAACTCACGTTGTTTAAGCAACATTTAGATTTTGTTAGCATAGTGTCATGCAGATGGCCTTATTTAATTGAGGCTTCATTAATTAAACGAAACGCTTTAATGATCACAAGACAACTAATAATTTTTGTTTTTTCTCTTTCACCTCTTTTTATACAAGCTCAAATTCAAATTACGGGTGGGATAACCCCGGTAAACCTTGTGCAAAATGTATTGCTTGGAAATGGCGTTTCTGCTACGAATATCACCTTTACCGGTAATCCAAATCAGATAGGGGAGTTTAATGGTGCCAATTCTACAATAGGTTTAGACAGCGGTATTGTTTTAGGTTCAGGGGACGTTAATCAAATTCCAACGCCAAATCCATCTATGGATTACAATGGTCCAGGTGATCCTGATCTATTAACTGTTGCTCAATCAGTTACAACGAATCCTCAGGCAGGACTTATTAGCTCAACCCACGATGCGGCTATTCTTGAGTTTGATTTTGTTCCGCAAGGAGATACCGTGAATTTTAATTTTGTTTTTGCTTCGGAAGAGTATCTGGGTTTTGTCAACACTAGTTACAATGATGTTTTTGGTTTTTTTCTTAGTGGCCCGGGAATTACAGGGCCTTTTGCTGCTCCGGCTGCTTTCCCTAATGGTTCAATTAACTTAGCTTCTGTTCCAGGAATTAACCCACCCTTACCGATAACAATTAGTACGATTTATCCGCCATTTGATTATGATTTTGATGGAAATATTGATCCGGGTTTTAACGACCAATATTACATCAATAACCCGAATAATAACACACATGGGTTAAATGGTTTTACAACGCCGCTAACAATAGGTTTTGATGTCATTTGTGGCGAAACGTATCACTTTAAGTTTGCTGTGGCAGATTGCGGAGATGGTACACTGGATACGCATGTCTTTTTTGAAGCGGGTAGCTTTGAATCTCCGGTGTTAATTGATGCATCACTCGATACACAAACAGGCGATTCTGTTTTGATAGAAGGTTGTACGAATGCTATGTTGACCATTACCAGGCCTCTTAATCAGGCTGCGGATAGCCTGGAACTTACGTATGCTCTACAAGGAGTGGCTTTAGATGGTGTCGATTATACCGTATCTCCTAATCAGATTTTGTTTTTGCCCGGTCAAGAGACCGTAACATTAACCTTTGAAACAAATGATGACGGATTAATTGAGGGGCCTGAATCAATCTTTTTAACGATCAATATTCCGACTGCATGCGGATTGTCAACTATAACGGATACACTTTATATTTTAGATCCCCCGGTGGCTGATTTTACCGCGTCACTACTATCCGGTTGTGCACCGCTGTCTGTAACCTTCACTAATTCAAGTACAAATAGCAATCAATTTTTCTGGGATTTTGGTGACGGAACAACACTAACTGCCAACACGCTTGCCCAACAGCAACACACGTTTAATACCTCTTCGGAGGTCTTGATGGTGGCTTCGTACAATAACCTTTGTTTGGATTCTTCAATGGTAGAAATAACCGTGTTTCAATCTCCTGTTATAGTCGTGAATTCGCCTTCAATTTGTAAAGGTGATACAGCGTTACTTGTTGCAACCGGCGCGAATACCTATACGTGGAGCCCTTCTTTAGGAATTACGAATGCAGTGGGCGACTCCAATTATGTGAGTCCGTCTGTAACAACAACCTATGTAGTGACGGGAACAGACCTCAACGGATGTACTTCTACAGCATCAGCATTAGTGAGTGTAGAGTTAGTTGAAATAACCGTCAACAATGATTCTATTTGTGCTAACGTGAATTCAGATCAGGCTGTGTTGACAGCATCAGGTGCGGCAACATATGTTTGGTCTCCCTCCAATGGTCTCAATACCACAACGGGAACCACGGTTTTGGCTAGTCCATTGGTAACAACTTCTTATTTGGTTACCGGCACTTCGCAAAATGGTTGTGTTGATACGGCTGTAGCAATTGTAACCGTCATTCCGGATTTTAACTTGACTGTCACTACTGATAGTATTTGCTCAGGAGAATCAGCAACACTTGTGGCAAGTGGAGCTGCAACATATACCTGGAGTCCGGGTACCTATTTGAACACGACAACAGGAAGCAGTGTAATAGCTTCTCCACCACAAACAACTACCTACACTGTAATTGGAAAGGTAGGAAGTTGCGAAAAATCAGTAAATAGCATTTTAATTGTTTATCCAAAACCCAATGCAATTATTAATGCCTCTGATTTAGAGTTAACGCTTCCTGAAACATTGGTTACTTTAACGGCTGGTGAACAAGGAAATCAAAACACATGGACTTATGGCAATGAGGTGATTTCAACTCAACCTTCATTTGATTATGAGCTTCCGTTACAACCTGGTGGGTATAAGATTGATTTATTGGTAGAGAATGAATTTGGTTGTACAGATGAAGCGTCAGTCGTTATTCAATTAATAGAAGATTTAGTTTTTTATGTCCCCAATTCGTTTACGCCAGACGGAGATGAATTCAATAATGTCTTTTTACCGATATTAACTTCCGGAATGGACATCTCAACCTATAAATTAGCGTTATACAATCGTTGGGGTGAGGTGGTTTTCGAAACAAGT
>JBILJP010000355.1:0-5486 GCA_044377135.1 Fluviicola sp. | reverse complement strand
TCGTAAAACGAAGCGGTGAGTGATGCATTTTCATTGTTGAGTTGCTGAATGGCGTTGGCCAGTGAAAAAAGCGGTTGACCCATCACTACCTGATCACCTTCTTCTACAAACACTTTTTCTACAATTCCATTGACTGTGGCAAAAACCTGGTATTGATCTTCACTTTTGATAACACCTGAAGCGTAAATAGATTCGGTAATGGTTTCAACCGACGGTTTTACAATTTCTTGTTCTCCGGAGCAACCGACAAGCAACAATACTAAACCAATAGTAGCAATTCTTTGAATCATAATCACAACATGTTTCACCACTAAAGGTACTGACTCTATGCTAACAAAACATGACTTTTGTTGGTTTTGGGAAGAATTGGCTTTTACGGTAGAATTAAGCGTTCAATTCCTTCTCTACCTGCAACATGTCGTTGTAAAACTCTTCGCCGTAGGCACGAATCAATGGTTCTTTCAGAAAACGAAAAACCGGAACATCCAATTTGTCTCCACAAGCACAAGCAGGTTTGCAAATTGGCCATTCATCGTAATTCAAAGCTATTGAGTCACCCAAATCTTTCACACGAATGGGATACAAGTGGCAGGAAATGGGTTTTTTCCAGGTAGTTTTTCCTTCCAAATACGCTTTTTCAATGGCACATTTGGTAATGCCCTGATCGTCGAAATACACAAACGCGCATTCGGCTCCGTTCACCAATGTTGTAGCCGGTTCGTTGGTCATGTCCATGTAAAACACGCCTTCTTTTTCCACCGCTACTATTCCTTCGGGGCGCATAAACGGTTTTACGTCTTCGTAAATTTCTTCCAGGATATCAACCTCATCCATTGTCAACGGAGCACCGGCATCACCTTCTACGCAACAAGCTCCTTTGCAGGCGTTGAGATCACATACAAACTTGCGTTCAAACAAGTCGGTTGAAAGAATTTTATCGTCGATTTGTACTAACATGTTGTTGAGATTTGTTGTTGAAAGTAATAAACGGTATCGGTTAATGTATCAAACTGAACATCTGCCAGAATCAATTTAGGTTCGGGTGAGTGCGTTTTTTCGGGAACACAAATCACGGTCATGCGGGCCGCTTTGGCCGAAACAACACCATTGAGCGAATCTTCGACCACCAAACATCTTTGCGGATTTACGCCCAAATGTTCTGCTGTTGTCAAATAAACCGCCGGATGTGGTTTCCCGTATTTTTCGCGCTCGGCAGAATGAACCTGATCAAAGTAATGTTTGATGTTGAGCGTTGTAAGAATCGTTTCTATCAAGATTTCATAGGATGAAGTAGCCAATCCTATTTTTTTTCCCTGCGCTTTAAAGAACTCCAACGACTCGATTACACCGGGCAAAGGTGTCGCTCTTTCTGTTAATAGCGCAACCATTCGTTGAATAATGCGGTTTTCAACTTCTAGTGGGGAAACATCTTGCCAAGGCACAACAGCATACCAATAAGCAATCACCTCATCGATGCGCAAACCAACCGTTTTTTGAAAATCATTTCGGGTAAGCGGGCAGCCTACGGAAGCAAACACTTCTTCCATGGCAATTTTCCAGATCGGTTCCGAATCTGTGAGTACACCGTCCATGTCGTAAATAACTGCGTCGTAATTCTGTAAATTCATCATTTCTTTCCTTCTTTTTGGGTCGCCACAAAAATGGTTCCGCCACCAATGATTTTTTGGCGTTCGTCGGTCACATAAATTTTTCCATTCTTTTTCACCGCCAGTGCTTCTTTTTGCGAAACCGGATTGATGGAAATTTGTGTTTTAAACGTTCCTTTCCCGTCATCGCCAATGGTATAAATGAGGATTTTGGAATAGGTAAGCAAATGCAATTCTTTTTTATGAATATCGGCCGCCGTTACCGAATCGAATAACCAATTGCGTTTTCCGGTTTTGAGGTACGTTTTGCGTTTTGCTTTGTACGTTCCGGGAATTGTGGGAAGGGCGTAAATCATACACTTTCCGTCGAAAGGAACCGCGCGGCATTTGGTATAGATATAAATGGAATCGTTGTAAAAAGCCATTGCTTCGGCATCGTAATACCGCTCGTTTTCGGCTGCCGGGAATGTGCGTTGTTCAGCATAGGAAAATCGAATGGCTTTGCCGGTCACCGATTCTTTTGTGAGTACCTCATCTATATTGAGTTTGTAGATGGCCAAATCGGTGCGATCGTTGTTGTTGTTTCCGAAATCGCCCAAAAAGAGGTTGGTTTTTCCGTCGGTGGTGATGTCTTCGAAATCGATGTTTTCTATGCCGTTGAGTCGGGTTTGGTGACGAATGCTTCCGTCGAGATTCAGTACGTACAGCATGGATTCGTTTCCGCCGTCGTTGTGCGCAATCAGGGTTGTATCATTCACAAAAACCCAACCGGAAACTTCGCTGAGTTCCTTTGGCAATTGCCCTTTTCGTTCCACACTTCCGGCGGCCAATACTACAAAAACACCCGCAACCAAGAGCAAACGCATCATGGGGCAAAGATACAGTTTTTTGTTGGTGCGACAGCTGTATATGAGTAGGGGCGCGATTAATCGCACCCCCACCATAAATCTTTTTCCTTTGGGAATATTCAGCCTAAGCCAACACCGATTCTACCCATGATTTGCCCCATTGTTCCACTTCTTCTTCCGACCACAAAAGCGGATAAAAGATGCGTTTTTGGAAACGCGGAGGTAAGTATTTTTGCCAGTTGGTTCCACCCGTTGCCGGAATATCACGCTGGTTTTGTTGCAAGTATTTTACTGCCGATTTATAGTGCATCAACGGCCAGTTTACATTGACATTGACATCATTCTGTTTCATCACCTGGATTACTTCCAACTGATTTTGCTCTTCCGGTGAAAGACGCAGGTAACATTGCCACAAATTTTTGGTGCGCTGATCTTCGGCCAATTCAATGAACTCAGCTTTATATCGATGCTCAAAATCTTCTAATGCAAGGGTTTTTTTACCCGTTGTTGCATCGGTCGCACCTTCTTTCCAGTAAATACTTTCAAACAATGCTTCACATGGTTCCGATCCGTTGAGCGAATCACGCACGTCTTTGTGCATCAACTGTAAGAAGTCGGTCGAACAAATCTCAATTTTTCGGTATTGTGCCGACTGAAACCCCGAGGCCGGATGCAACGTCATGCGGAATTTCAAAAACTGCTCGCGTTCCATTCCGTCGATCATGATTTCAAAACTCTTGGTCAACGCTTCGAAATAACGATTGATGCGTTTCACGCGTGAAATAAAAAACGTGGCTGTCATTTCTGTTTGTTCTCCGAGTTGTTCAAACTCGTGTAATGCCAGTTTAAAGTATAATTCCGTGATTTGGTGATACACCACAAAAATGGTTTCATCCGGAAAGTCGGTTGACGTTTTCTGAAGCGACAACAAGGTATCTACTTGGATATAATCCCAGTAATTGACTGTCTTTGCGTACAATAAACCATCAAGATAAGGTAACAGGTCTTGACCCTGTGCATCGTATTTTTCTTTGAGGAGCATCAAACGTTGCTGTACCTCAGGTGAGAGTTCCATCCTATTTGCCGTTTAGACAAAAGTAAATCAAACACTTGTATAAATAGTAAACAAATTTGTGAAATTTACAACAAAACTAAGCCTTTAGGCTGTTTTTAAAAGTTTGATAAATCAATCATTTCGTTAAAAAACTCCGTGAGTATTCGGTTAAAGCAATACTATTGTATCATTTCTTTCCGCATAAAAAAACCACCAACCGGAGTGTAACCGATTGATGGTTTCATTGGAAATAAGAGCCTGTTTGAAGTCTGCGCTAAAAACAAGCTCTTAAGTTGTACTATTTCACTTTTACAAGATCTTCTTTCAGACCCGACCATTCTACCAGGTGCAGTTTCACTGTTCCTACCGGAATTTTAGCACGGATCAGAATCGGAATGCGGTTTTTATCGTCGGTTACCCAGAAATTCACGTCGTTTTCGCTCTTGAAATAGCGTCCTGTCTGCACAACGGGAACGAACTTCTTACATGCAAATTTTCCTTTACGAATGTGAATGACCTCATCACCCACATATTTCACCTTCAAGGGCCAAACTTTGTCGTCCATGAAACACTTGAACTCGAAAATGTCTCCTTTCTTCACGTTCTTGAAGTCAAGTGTACGCGCATAATAGAATGACGAAATCATATCCTGAATTCCCACCGGAATGGTGAACTCTTTTCCATCGCCGTTGTCTACTTTCAGTTTATCGTGCTTGAAGTTGTAATCCTGGCTGATTTTATAGCCTCCTTCATCTACACGACGCACAAATTGCCATGGAAAAATTCCTTTTTTGTCGATGTAACTTTCGTATGTATCATTCACTTTGAATACCGCATTAAATCCTCCGAGGGTTTTCCCTGTTCCTTTTACATGCAATAATTCGCGTGATCCTGCACCTTTTTTAGTAGTTGATTTTACTTCCAATACCGCTTCACCGGCATCTACAAAACCATAGGTAATTCGGTAACGCAATTTCTCGCCCACCTGAAACGATTCGTTGGTAACACTTGGGTAAGTTACCAGTTGGCTGCTTGTCATAGACAATCCGACTAACAACAACCCAGCTATATACATTCCTTTTTTCATGACTAATTTTCATTAATAGGTCAAAACGTATCTGCAAAACCAATGCCAAAGTATTAGATCGCTATTAAAATCCTAACGTAGTTTACTCTAAAATAGTACATTTAGGGCAAACATTATCGTCCAACCGGCAGTGTTTTGAATAAGCTACTACGTCTAATCGTGAAAATTGAAGATGTATGCAGGAAAACGATACGCCATCTGTTGTTTCAACGAAAGTTCGCACGTTTGAAAATTTCCATATTCTTTTGTGGTTATTGAAAGACCTCTGCTGGGTTGCCGATTTTAAGGCTCTCGGAACCATCATGATTGCTCCAACAGTACTGATGGCCATTTTCATCACTATATTGACCCGCAAAAATCGTTCGGAATTGTTTCACAATCTGGCAGTTGTTTGCTGGATTCTAGCCAACTCAGTGTGGATGTTAGGTGAGTTTTTTGCCAATGATACAACACGGCCGTATGCCACCGTTTTTTTTGTGCTCGGTTTATTATTCATCACGTATTTTTATGTCAACCGTTTTATTTCGGAAAACAAAAAATGAAGCAGCAGCACTACTTTTCGGTGAACGATTCTTTCCTTACTTTTAAAACCGAGAACCGACAAACATGAACAAAGAAACACTAATAAAATTACTGCTTTCAACCCTCTTGGGATTGATTGGAGGTGGCGCCGCATACAGTATCACAGATGCCGGTTCTTTTGGTGTTTTAGTTGGCTGGGATTTCTTTGCATTGACCTATCTGATCATTAGTATTGTTGTGTTTTCGCGCATACCACAAGCTAAAATTGCAGAGCGCTGTGCCAAAGAAGATCTTAGAAGCTGGTTGTTGTTTTTGATCGTAGTTGTAGTTTGTAGCATTTGTTTAGGCGTTGTGCTTTCGTTTTTCGA
>JBILJP010000354.1:0-5488 GCA_044377135.1 Fluviicola sp. | reverse complement strand
AAATTGGTCCGGCGGTTGTATTGAGCATACTTGCTTCTACTTGCGCGCCTTCTTCCAGAAAAATCAATGCTTCATTTCCGATTACGGTATTGGTTTCAGAAAGCGGTTGCGATTGTCTTCCACCCGTGAGCAAAAAGAAATCGGCCACCAATACTTCATCATTCAAACCATACAAATCCCAACGCTGATTGATCACAATTGGCTCCTGACCGGTAAACTGCACTTTCTCCGAAGCATTTCCTCTTCGTGCCAGCCAATTCTCCCCCATCATTAATTGCTGATCTTCACCCAAGCAAACAACAGCTGCAGCCACTTCTTCATTGGGAATAACAGCTGCATTGATTTCAACGGAATCCGGAGCATCAACCCGCGGGAACTTCTTCGTTAAATAGACTTCCGTTTGAAACGAAATGGTCGCCTCGGGAATCCATTTTGCCCAACGTTCGGAGTTGGTTAAAATTCCCATGCGTAAATCGCCCACCGGACGTGTTAAGGTAAGTGGTGCAAAGCGTAAGTGTAAGCCGTTATCGTGAAGTATGATGTTCATGGTGTAAAATTAGGGATAGTTTTAGAGATTTTCTGTGAGTAAGGTCATCAGACGCGTATTAATATAGTAGTTGTGCTTACCGGATCGGTGCTTCACCAACATACCTCCTTCTGCCAATGCGTTCAAATAGTTCGCCGCTGTAACTCTGCTGATCGTTAATTCTCCCATTAAAAAATCGATTTTTGTATACGGTTGTTTGAATAAATGATTCAATAATTCCTGACTGTAAAATTTATAATTATCGCGCAATTCGTGTTTCATTTTCAGCATCAGGTCTTTCATTGCTAAAATGAGTTGAATGGTTTGTTTGGCAGTTTGTTCAACGGCATCAATTATGTACAAAATCCAAGCCTCCCAATTTTTTTCATCTTCGCGAATAGCTTGTAATAGCCGGTAATAATCAGCTTTATGTTGAATGATATACCGACTCAAATAGAGAATTGGCAGTTCCAATAAGTCGTTGATGACAAGGTAGAGAATATTAATGATTCTACCGGTTCGACCATTTCCATCGTAAAACGGGTGAATACTTTCAAATTGAAAATGAATAACCGCCATTTTTACAATCGGATCTAGATCTGTCAACTCATGGTCGTTGATGAATTGTTCCAAATCTTTCATCAAATCTTTGATGATTCGTTGATCTTGTGGTGGTTCGTATACAATCTCTCCTGTCGTTTGATTCTTGAGATTGGTTCCCGGAATTTTGCGCAATCCGGCATTGTTTTTCTCCAACGCTTCTTGAATTTCAATGATTCCGTTTGTCGTAAGTATCTTTTTAGTTCGTACAATGTCAAAACCTCGCTTAAGTGCCGATACATAGTTCTCAACCTCTTTGCTTTCTGGAGAAATATAGTGCTCCATCTTTAGCGAACTTTTATACAATTCATCGTGTGTGGTCACAATATTTTCGACCTCAGAACTGTCTTTCGCTTCTTGTATAATAAGTGTATTGATCAAAATATCCTGACGCGGAATACTTTGCGCTATTCCTTTTAGTTCAGCGAGCCAACGATGAGCCGATGTAAGTTTTTTAAGTACCGCGTTTGTTTCCAATTCACGATTTACAACAATATTCGTAGGTTGCCATTTCATTCTACCAAAAATTTAATCATCTAAAGATTTTCTATTTTTCTTTACATGTTAGGTTTGTCATATAAAGATAATTGAAAAAACTTTACACGTTTGATGCTTCATGTAAAGAATTTTGGCTTTTCTTTACATGTAATGGACTTCATATAAAGATAATTGGGAAAACTATACACGTCTGACACTTCATGTAAAGAATTTCGGTTTTTCTTTACACGTTATAGACTTCATATAAAGATAATTGAAAAAACTATACACGTTTGATGCTTCGTATAAAGAATGTTGGTTTTTCTTTACACGTTATAGACTTCATGTAAAGATAATTGGAAAAACTTTACACGTTTGGTTTGTCATGTAAAGAATTTTGGTTTTTCTTTACATGTTAATTATCTCATGTATAGAACTTGATCTTTTCTTTACGCGTGATCCAAAATGGTGGTAGAAGGCGCAGGAACTGCCGGTTTTGAAATCGCATACAAGCCTAAAAACGTCAGCAATCCGTTCAAAATCAGCATTTCATTACCGAAAATATAACCACCTTTCCAAGTTCCATCGGGCATTAATTCACCACCTGTCATGGCTTGCGAATACTTACTGATGAAAAAACAAATTACCGGAACCAGCACACATACAAAAGGAACCAGAAACTCGGTTAAGCGACGTTTAAGTAAAATACCGAAGGCAAACAAGCCTAACAAAGGTCCGTAAGTATAACTCGCAATTTTTAGAATCAAGGTAATGAGATCTGTTTTCGGATTGGCATCTACGTACCATTTTGTTCCAAAAATAATGAGCAGAAATGCCAGCGAAAATCCAATGTGAACAATCAGTTTTAGTGATTTTTTCTGTTTTTCCTCGCGCTTATTAAAGTTCAGAAAGTCGATACAGAAGCCAGTTGTTAGTGCCGTTAATGCACTATCCGCCGATGCATACGATGACGCCGTGATTCCTAATAGGAAGAATACGCCGGCTATGGTTCCAAAATTATTAAAGGCCAATGTTGGGAATGTATGATCACTATTGGTTGGCAAATCAACGCCTTTCGCATTTGCATACACATACAAAGCGCCACCAAGTAAGAGGAACAAGAAATTGGTAATCACCAAAATAGTTGTAAACGAGTACATGTTTTTTTGCGCATCTCCGATGGATTTACACGTAAGGTTTTTTTGCATCAAATCCTGGTCAAGTCCTGTCATGGCAATGGCCAAAAACATTCCCCCGAAAAATTGTTTTGGAAAGAACATGGGTGAATTGGCATCGTCGAAAAAGAAAATGCGCGACATCGAATAACCGTTTGTGGTTTTGGAAGTTGTGATCTTATCGTATAGTCCGCTTAAATTTACATCCAACGAATTGGCAATAATAATGGTGCAAATGATCACCGAACTCACCAGGAAAATGGTTTGAAAAGCGTCTGTATAAACGATGGTTTTTACTCCACCTTTAAACGTGTAGATCCAAATCAAACCAACTGTTGTAAAAGCAACCACCCAATAAGGCACACCAAGTTGGTCGAACAAAAACAATTGCAGCACAACCGTTGCCAAATACATTCGCACAGCCGAACCGAGGGTACGCGAAAGCACAAAAAAAGCAGCTCCGGTTTTGTAACTCACTATTCCGAATCGTTGACTCAAGTATTCGTAAATAGACGTCACATTGAGTTTGTAATACAGCGGCATCAACACTTTGGCGATAACGAGGTATCCCAAAATGTATCCCAAAACAATTTGAAAATAGCCCATTCCTTCAGACGCGACTTTTCCCGGAACAGAAATAAAGGTAACACCCGAAAGTGATGTTCCTATCATACCAAAAGCCACCAAATACCAAGGACTTTGTCTGTTTCCGGTGAAAAACGTATCCGTATTCGCTTTTCGGGAAGTAAGGTAAGCGATCACAATAAGGGCTAAAAAATACCCGACCAAAATAATTGCTACAAGTGTTGGAGTCATAGTGACAAATGTAGTAATTCAATGGAATATGAGCTTACGGTAAATTTCACCACAAAAGTAATTCAACGCAACGCTTGTGCTAAAGCTTCAGCGGTAGCATAGAGGCGCAGAGAACGCAAAGAATTGACGTATTAACCTGAGTTCGATTTTAAATTTTGTTCAGAACGCCTATAAATGCTCAGATTTTAGCGAAAGTGACGCAGCAATATCGGGTTATTTCAAGGAGCTTTTGCGCCAAAGCTGAGCATTTAGAGGTGAATTTCTAAAACGGCTATTCATTTTAAAAGCACCATCCTGCGTTAATTTTATTCATGATAGCCCGCTATCACTCACAAAATTGCCTTGTTTGGCACTTTTAAAATCGAATTCTGAATCTAAACTTAAAATCGAACTCAGGTTATTAACTGCAAATCATAAGGAGTTCGTCCATCCCATATCATTCTATCGGCTTTGCGAACTTTGCGACTCTGCGGTGGCATTTTAATAAACACTTTCGCTTGAATCATACACAATATCCGCTATTTTTGAGCCAATGATCGTAAACGGAAAAGAACAGCGTTTGGCCGAGTCGGTGATTATCCTTTGGATGACGCTTCAAGCTTTCTATTGGATTTCGTTGTTTGATTCGGTGACCATGCTCCTTCCTTTATTACTGGCTTTCGGATTGAATTTTGGGTTATCTGTGGTGCATTTATGGTTTTTCTTAACGCATTCCACCCTAAAACGGCGCTGGTTGCTCATTACGCAAGGACTTGTTACCATTGGTTTTTCAGTAGTGGTTTACCTTTTGGTAAATAACTGTGGTTGTTATGTGATTACGTGGCTCGATTTTCTTCCGAACGGACTTTCGCTGATGCTGTTGGGGATTGTTGGGTGGCGGTTTGTGAGGTAGGTTTCATATAACTAGCTCGGGAAGCGTCCCGAGCTTACAAACAACTACCGTTGTTTGGATGCATTGGGTGGAGGGCGTTCTCAGTCTACTGTAACTTTTTGGCAGGTTGTGTGTCTTACCTGCAACAAAACGTTTATTGCATGGTTCGATTACTACTTATTCTATGTTTTATTCCTTTTTCTTCGGCGGTTTTTGCTCAGCTCCTGAAAGGCCAGATAACAGACGCACTTGGTGAACCTATACCTTTTGCACGCGTAGGGATCGAAAACACCAGTTATGGAACCGTTGCCAATGCCCAAGGGAATTTTCAATTGGAACTCAGTTACAATAGTTATGTGGTAACCTATTCTGCCATGGATTATGAAACGGTTACTGAGAAAATCGAGATTCAGCAAGATGTAACCTTGGTAACCATCGTCTTGAAAGAACAAGCGACCGAATTGGAAGAAGCCGTGATCACCGTGAAATCACAGAAAAATCGCGGTAAAGAGATCATGAAAGAGGTGATTGACAAACGTTCGTACTTCCGTGACCAGCTTTCCGAATACCAATGCAACACTTATTGTTTTACGTCATTGGAAAAGGAACAAGCAGACAGCATTAAAACCGACAGCATCATTTCTCGCAAAAAAATGAACCTGGTTGAATGGAACGGCACATCTTATTACAAGGCCAATAGTCGTTACAAAGACGTGATTACTGCTTTCATCGATCTCACCGAACCGGCTCAAAATACCGGAAGTGTAACTGTGGTAACAGGTGGTATGGACGATAATATTCTGGAACCGACAACCGGTATGAGTGTTAATCCTTACTTGTTTGTAAATGGCATCAAAGACGCTGACATCAATATTTTCGACAACCTGATTGAAGCTCCCGGATTATCGCAACGACCGCTCATTTCGCCCATGGCCTACAATGCCTTTTTGTATTACAATTTTTACCTCGAAAGCTCCTTTTATGAAGATAATCAGCTGATTTATCAAATAAAGGTTGAACCTC
>JBILJP010000353.1:0-5494 GCA_044377135.1 Fluviicola sp. | reverse complement strand
ATCAGCGAACTAGCAGCAATGGTTTTCCGCAATTTTGTGCTGTTAATCGTTATGATTCGGTTTAACCTAAAATGAAACGCATGAAATCAACTCCATTCGCCCTAAAAACAATCACCGTTTTAGCTTGTTTGTTCATCACTTCTTCTTTGTTTGCTCAAAAAACGGAACTTCAGGTACTGAGCGCCGTGGTCAAAGATGCGGTGATTCCGAACGCGCAGGTTATTTTTCAAAAAAACGGCGAAGCATCCGTTACGGCCACTACCGATAGTCAGGGAAAGATCAATATTCCTTCTCCTTTTGGTGGTGTTGACGATGCTTCGGTGACCATCATTATCAAAAAAGAAGGTTATTCTACCTTGGTGACCAAAGGACCATGTAATAAGTTGGTCTATGCTATTAGTCCGACCATGAAAACGCTCGACGGTTTGCGCGTAGTATTGAGTTGGAACGGTGCACCGAAAGATTTAGATTCGCACTTGTCGTTTGAAGGAAATCACATTTATTTTGAAAAGAAAACAGGTACAAAAGCCAACCTGGATGTAGATGACACAGACGGTTTTGGTCCTGAAACCATTACCGTAGAAAAGAAAGAGGCCGGCAAAAAATACATCTACGCGGTGCACAATTACTCTAAAATGAGCGAGATCAACAACACCAGCTTATCTGATCTCAGTAACGCCAAAGTATATGTATACATCGGCAATACCTTGATCAAAACCTACCAGGTTCCAACCGGAAGCAAAAAAGGAAACCTGTGGACGGTTTTTATGATCGATGAAAACGGCAATTTTGTTGACATCAACACCTTCAACAATTCTTCTTCAACGCTCAACACCGGTTTACAGCTTGAGGCATACCTCGAATCGAATGAAACCTTCACGCAGTCGACTGCTTCAATGGCGAATATCCAGGAATCGATCAATGTTAATAGTCAAGGTGAAGCTGCCTACCACGAAGGCGATTTGGAAGGTTCGGTAACGTTTTACCAACGCGCTATTGAGTTAGATCCAAACAACGATCAGGCATACAGCAACCTTGGTTTGTCGTTCCAGAAACTCAACCGCGAAGCAGAAGCCATTTGGGCAAACCGTAAAGCCATTGCCTTAGCACACGGCGCCGACGAAAAAGTGGTGAAAGCCAGTTCGCATTTCAACATCGCCAAAATCTACGAGAAAAAAGGTCAATGGCAAGACGCATTGAATCACTTTACGTTAGCGAAAAGCTTCAATGCAAATACGGCTTACGACAACGGGATCAAGCGAATGAAAGAGAAGTTGGGGAGGGATTAAATTCATTCCATCAAAACCATACTCGTTTAGTTCAATAAGCGTTTTTTATTCATTTCGGTATTTCAATAGTTAGTATAGCGATAAATTATACCATCGATGTTTACTTGATGTTTTATCGCGTCAATGATAAAAAACCGATCTGCACAGGGAATGATTTCAAAATCACCGAACTGGCGATATTTCATCTTTATTGGATCATTTGTTTTTTGTTTTTCACTTCTAACTCCATTCAACGTATAAGAAGACAACTTCCCTTCTTTGTAATGAAAATCTTGTCGGATCCAATAGTTTTTATTGTGCTCAAAATGTTCACCTCTGACAGCGTTTCGCAAATACCTCGTCTGCAGATTTTTACTAAGGTCATATATCTTTAAGATGTCAAGTACCAAAATACCATTACTGTCAGGCAAAAACTGGTAACGCTTTTCAATAATTGTATTCTTAATTGTGTCCGTAACACTATAAAATATATGCGTATAAGCCCCAAAATTACAATCATGCAGATACTCATCTGCTCCCAAATCGTTGGAAAATCTATTGGGTTTATTAAGTGTAGGTGATTCTTCTGTATCTGCAAACCAAAAACGATGTTTGTGGTTTCCCTGTGCCAAAAAACGAATGGTAAACGGCGTTGATAAAGGACTAAAATTTACTTTTTCATTTGATCCATGAAAATCTTGATAGCGATCAATATCATGCCATTCAAATTGTCGTTGCACAACAACAGAATCGATCAACTTCGCCAAATGAATGCTATCTTCAAATCTATCCAGCAGCAATGCAAAATATCGCTGATAATGTCCTGGGACAGCGTTTGGCGAAACAGTATCTATATGATGATTGGTAAACTCTAAAATACTCCATTTCTTTTTTATAGCCTGATACCGATATTCAAAGCCGTAGTACTTCAATGTATTACTACTGTAATCTATACTAACGCTGTTGATTGTATCATAAGCCACTGAATCATTAGGTCTTAGTGCATATCTGTGAAATTGGGTCAAATTACCCTTTTCATTATAGGTCAATTTCATTCCCAAATTCACTTTAGGACTAATGATATTGGTGTCTGCTAGAAAATAATAACCATCAATAGACGTTAACATTCCTTCATCATTAAAATGATGAATCATTTCGAAATTCCACTTCTCTTTATCATATACCATTGAAACCGTATCGTTTAAACTCTTGATGCGGTTATTTCGAATGAAATTCAAAAATGCTGTATCTTTTCTAATCTCAGAAACATGTTGATTTGCTTCCTGTCCAAAAACAAAAGTAGAAAAGCAACTGATTAGCAAAATAACTATTATCCTTTCCATGTTTTCTATTGTTTCATTGAATGAAAACTCCTGTGGGTTTTGATAACGATTTCCCAAAATTTGATAAAGCTTATTTTCATTGATTTTCACGGATTAAATGACCATTCAAATCAAACACTTCCGTTTCACCAATCTGCTTTCCAAGTTTATACATTCGTCGCTCTTTGATCGTTTTATTGGGGTAATAAATCAATGAAACGCCATCCAGCTGATCGTTAAAGTAATTTGTTTCCTCTATTCTGGTCAATTCTGCCCAATATGGCCCACGATGAAAGTATCGTATCACATTCGTGCTATTTCCCTCCCGTACTACTTCTATTCCAATTTTGGAATCAAATGCTTCAAATCGATTAAAAAGTAAATTCGTTCCATCTTCTTTTTGAAGCATTTTTCCCGAAATAGTTCCATCTCCATTAAGGTGCCTAATTTCCCAAAAAATGGTTTGCTCTGAAATCTCAGATAGAAAAAAAAGCGTATCCCCTAAACTATCGGTTTTGACGATAGGTAAAGTCCACTCGTCTGGTTGAGATTTACTAAGAATTTTCATTTGTTTCAAAAAATCTGCGTATTGAATATCCTCCTCTGAAAATAGTTCTATGTTACTTCGATCTGAACCCCGACCCGGCCATCCTACAGCAACACTCCAATTCGGTTTTTTTGATAACAGTAACGTTTCTCCTTCCCCTAACTCAATTTGCTGCAGCGATTTGTTTTGAACAAAAACTGGGTTAAACGAAAAATAAGGGATGCCTAAATAAATAAGTTTGGGTAATGATAATACAGCATCGGGATTGATAAATGCTCCGGACCAACGTAAACTCAAAATACGTAATTCGGGAAACTTTTTCAGGAATGATAAATCCAATGGTCTGGCATTCTCCCAGGACTTTTGAAAAATACCTTCTCCGGGAACACAAAAAGAAATGGTAAGTATTTTTAAGTTGGGGAGTTCGGTCAAAAATCCAAAGGAAAGTTCTTCAAACGCTCTTATTTCTAATTGAAGTTCCTCTAACTGGGTAAGTTTTGCCAATTGTTCATTTAATTTTGCTTGTTGAAACGAACCTATATAAACAATAAAGGCTCGTTTAGCATTTGGAGGAATGGTCTCATCATTTATAGCAGATCGATACAACTTTTCCTTCGAAAGGCCCTTCAACAATTCCGCATCAGACTTCACAGACGTATCTTGTGCAATAGCTGCGCTTCCTGTAAACATTAGGCAAAGGGGCACAAGAAGTAGTTTTAATTTCATGAGAGGTACGTTGTATTCGCGAAAGATGATCAACTCAATCACCCTTATTCATCTTCTAATGCAGTCTTACAAAAAGATTACAGCTTTTAGTGAATTCATGAATCATTGCTCTGTAATTAACGTGAGTTCGGGATAAGAATTCAGTCAGATCGCTTAGAAATAGTTGGATTCAAGCGAAAAGAACGAGATGTATCGGGATACATTGAGTGCTTTTTCGAGTAGAAGACGGCTGTTTATAAGCGAAAAGCTTATTTTACTAATCCCTAAAACATTCATCTGTGGCGTTGTATTTCCTAGAGATGACTCGCCATCTCTAAGAAATACGCCTAACATCTGAACATTTTATGAATTTCTGACAGGTATTCTTATCCCGAACTCACGTTAATTAATAACACGCAGACAGCAATGTCAACTTCAACCGATCATCGTTGGTGGCGTAAATTTTCTCACTAAATGTATTCGTCGCCCCCGGATCGATTGCCGTAATGCTAATTTGATCAGTAGAAACGGTCCCGTCTTTGTGCGTCACCGTCGTTTTGATTTTAACATTCCGAATAACCTTTTTACTGGTATTCTTCACCGTTCCGCTAACGTTAAAATTGCCAAATAATCCTTGGTTATCACTGTAATCCAAGATCAATTGATCAACAGCTTCACCAAGTGGTTCTTCTTCCATTAACCGAAAGAATACATCACAGGAATTCAACGAAACAACAAGGCTCAACAAGAGAAATAGGCGCATAATCGGTGTTTTTGTCGTTGAAACGTAGATCCGAAAAGGTTATTGTCCATCCGTATCTCTATTCATCAAAACTTCTTAGCGTTCTTTGCGCCTCCGCGTTGAAAATATCCTTTCATCCCTTTACACTTCCGCTGATCGCATGTCGCCAATAGCTTTTGCGGTGGCACAAGCGTTGTGCCTTTGTGTTCTTTCATACCTCACACATTCCCCAATTAAAAAAACCTCATCTGCCATCCGAAGATTACAGACGAGGGTTCCTTAAAAATATACTTGCTTTGTTACGCCTATTTCTTCACCGCAGCGTGTTGGTGTTTTGAACCGAATACAGGTCCAAACTCTTCAATTCCTAAAATTTCAAGCGATCCGCCTTCAACCGTAAAGTCGTCTTTTACGTGGTGCAAGCTTTCAATCACCGTATGGTCAATGAGTTTGCAGGCACGTACATCCAAAATGATGTCGTCGGTATAATCAAATTTCAAAATTTGTTTCTTCACACCTATCCAGTTACTGAACACTACCGCTCCTTTCACCGTAATTGTTTTAGCAGTTACTTGCGTTTTAGCACTGAACAAGTTTCCGATTGGTGCGCCGTTTGCAAGGTGGAAAACAAATTTCAACAAGATTCCGGCAGCTATACCAACCAACAAGTCTGTCATTAAGGTAATGATGATCGTAATGATGAAAATCGCAATCTGGTCTTTCCCGATTTTAGCCATGTGACCAAATTCACGCGGGTGAGCCAATTTCCAACCAACACCAATCAACATAGCTGCCAAAGCCGCTTTCGGGATCAAGCCGCTGAATGAAATAGCAAAGATCAGGAACAACAAGATAAAGAAACCATGGAAGAAATTTGCCCAACGTGTTTTTCCACCATTTGCAACATTTG